>DASSRW010000283.1:0-4531 GCA_035701545.1 Pseudolabrys sp. | reverse complement strand
ACGTGCGCGAATACAACCAGTCGTACAACTTCTTCGCCGGCATGAACGACGCGGCGGTGATGGCCTACCAGAAGGACGCGATCACCGGCCATCGGCCGACGTGGAAGATGGGAACCGGAAAGGGCGGGGCCGGTCCCGACCTGCGCGCGTTCGGCACCAGCGCCGATCCGTTCGGGCTGTTCGGCGAGGGACTGCGCGAGGAGCAGCGGCAGCGCGCCCAGCAGCAGCGGCCGATCCGCAATGCCGAGCGCAAGGCGCTCGATGTGCTCGGGCTCGAGGTCGGCGCCACGACGCAGCAGATCAAGCGGCGCTTCAAGGAGTTGGTGAAGCGCCATCATCCCGACGCCAACGGCGGCGACCGCTCGACCGAGGACCGGCTAGTCGAGATCATCCAGTCGTACAATTATCTGAAATCGGTCGGGTTCGGCTGAGCCGGCGCAAGGTCGGATGGACTTGCCGGGAATCCGCAAAGTAGGCAACGCAACATAATATTATATTGCGTCACATCGCGATAATACTACGTCGCACTGCCGCCGCTGACACGAACCGCCGCGTTTGCAGGTGACGGCGGAACCAAAGCGTGCGATGATGATTTCCAAGTTGCATTCTCATTAAGCCGCTTTGAATCGCGATAGGCAAAATCAGCAGTCACCAACTGCGGACATGCAACAAGGCTGTAATGAGTAAGCTGGTCCCGACCACAGAAGCGGCGTTCGTGCCGGACGCGATGGCTCAGCTGCCCGAAAGCAGCATCGATAGCGACTTTCCGGTTGTGACCGAGGATGACGGCTTGCTGGCGGAGGTCGCGCGCGAGGCGGATGTATCGTTGCGCGAGAGCGAGCGGCATTTCCATAAGTTGCTCGAAAAGCTGCCGGCAGCGGTCTACACCACGGACGCGGAAGGCCGCATCACCTACTGCAACGAGGCCGCCGCCACGCTCTGGGGCTGTCGGCCGGAACTCGGCAAAAATAGATGGTGCGGCTCGTGGAAGCTTTTCTGGCCGGATGGCACGCCGTTGCCGCACGACGAATGCCCCATGGCGCTCGCGGTGAAGCAGCAAATTCCGGTCCGCGGGCTGGAAGCCATAGCCGAGCGGCCGGACGGAAGCCGCGTGCCGTTCATGCCATATCCCACGCCGCTGTTCGACGCCGCCGGCGCTCTTGTCGGCGCAATCAACATGCTGGTGGATTTGACCGGGCGCAAACACGCGGAAGCGGCGCTGCGCGCGAGCGAGGCGCTTCTCTCCACTGAGCTCGAAGCCACACAGCACCTCCAGGCTGTCAGCCTTGAGCTGGTTCGTGAACAGGACCCTGACATTCTCTACAACAAGCTCGTTGAAGCGGCCGCGCACATCATGCGCTCCGACTGCGCGAGCCTGCAGATGCTTTATCCTGAGCGCGGCAAGAGCGGCGAGCTCCGCCTGCTCGCCTATCGTGGATTCGATCCGGAGTCGGCGAAATTCTGGGAGTGGGTCCGCGCCGATTCGGGTTGCACGTGCGGTCAGGCGCTCCGGACGCGCAAGCGCGCGATTGCGGCGGACGTGGAGACTTGCGATTTCATGTCCGGCACGCCGGATCGGACAGCCTATCTGCAAGCCGGCATGCGCGCGGCGCAAAGCACGCCGCTGATTTCCCGTTCCGGCCAGCTGCTCGGCATGATCTCGACCCACTGGCGCCAGCCGCATGATCCGGCCGAGGGCGATCTGCGGCGGCTGGACATTCTCGCGCGCCAGGCCGCCGATCTCGTCGAGCGCGTGCAAACCGAAGCGGCGCTGCGCGCGAGCGAGGCGCGGCTGAGCGCGATCATCAAGCAGGTCAGTGCCGGCCTTGCCGAGACCGACCTCAGCGGGCGGTTTCAACTCGTCAATCAACGTTATTGCGGCATGCTTGGATACAGCGAAGCCGAACTGGCCGGCATGCGCATGCAGGACATCACACATCCTGACGATCTGCCGGCCAATATGGCGCTGTTCGAAAAGCTCGTGCAGACCGGAGAGAGCTTCACGATCGAGAAACGCTACTGTCGCAAGGGCGGATCGATTATTTGGGTCAGCAACAGTGTATCCGCCATCAAGGATGCGCATGGCGAGATCGTCAACGTTGTTGCCGTTTCGCTCGACATTACGGAGCGCAAGCGCGCGGAAGAGATTTCACAACGGTATGTCGCCATTGTGGAATCGTCGGACGACGCGATCCTGAGCAAGGATCTCAACGGAATCATCATCAGTTGCAATCCGGGAGGCGAGCGCCTGTTCGGCTATTCAGCCGCCGAGCTCATCGGCAAGCCGGCCACCGTGCTGATATCTCCGGAATATCGGCACGAAGAGCCTTACATCCTTGAGCGAATTCGCCGTGGCGAGAGCATCGACCACTATGAAACCGTTCGCCGGCGCAAGGACGGAAGCTTGATCGATATTTCACTCACGGTGTCGCCGATCAGGGACGCCAAAGGCAAGATCGTCGGCGCCTCGAAGATCGCCCGCGACATCACCGCGCGCAAGCGCGCCGAGGAACAACGGACTCTTCTCCTGCGGGAGATGAACCATCGCGTCAAAAACCTGTTCGCGGTCACAAGCGGTGTGGTGACCTTGAGCGCGGATTCCGCGCAGACGCCGCGAGACCTGGCCCGCAATGTCCGGGGCAGGCTGGATGCGCTTGCGCGCGCGCACGAGCTGGTTCTGCCCAATGTTTCGGATGCGGGCCTGCCGGCCCGGCAGAGTTCAACGCTGGACGTTCTTTTGCAGACGGTCCTGTGTCCCTACACCGATGCAGCCGGCCGCGGCCACGACTGTATCGTTGCCGATGGACCGGCGGTGAAGATCAGCCCAGGCGCCGCCGGCAGTCTCGCGCTTGTGCTGCACGAATTGGCGACGAACGCGGTCAAATATGGAGCGCTATCGGTCCCGCAGGGCCGCGTCCATGCGCATTGGTCGATCGAGAACGGCGAGTTGTCGCTCACGTGGACAGAGCGCGACGGCCCTCCCGTCAAGGGGCCGCCGGCGGAAGAGGGGTTTGGAAGCCGGCTGACGGGCCGGAGCGCCAGCCAGCTCGGAGGTCGGCTGACCCGCGACTGGACGCCTGACGGTTTGATTGTGCGGCTGTCCGTCCCCGTCGACCGGCTGGCGAGTTAGATCGCCATTGCCTTGGGTCGCGCGCGGCTGCGGCCTGCTCGTCTGTAAGCGGAATAAGCCCACAGCAATCATCACCAGCCGTGGATCACCGCTGCCGGAAGAACCGATGAGCGCAACCCTGTCCTGACTTCCGGACAGGCGCGCCGAGGCTTATCTTATTGATAAATTTGATTCCAAACCCCGGATCGGCGGGGTTTTTCCCGGAGTTGCCATTTGCTAGGTTCCGGCCGCATCCGGACCGCACCACTCTCGCATACGGGCTTCGGAAGTTCCGAAGCCACGGAGGATCAATGACCGCAATACAGGAAGATGCCGGCCTGCCGGACATGAAAGTTTCGATCCGGCAGGTGTTCGGCATCGACAGCGACATGGAAGTGCCGGCCTATTCGGAGGCCGACGAGCACGTTCCCGAGCTGGACCCGGATTACCGTTTCGACCGCCCCACCACGCTCGCCATCCTCGCAGGGTTCGCCAAGAACCGCCGCGTGATGGTGACCGGCTATCACGGCACCGGCAAGTCGACCCACATCGAGCAGTGCGCGGCGCGCCTCAACTGGCCCTGCATCCGCGTCAATCTCGACAGCCACATCAGCCGCATCGACCTGATCGGCAAGGACGCGATCGTGCTGCGCGACGGCAAGCAGGTGACCGAGTATCGCGAAGGCCTGCTGCCTTGGGCGCTGCAGCACCCGACCGCGCTGGTGTTCGACGAATACGATGCCGGCCGTCCGGACGTGATGTTCGTGATCCAGCGCGTGCTGGAGGTCGAAGGCAAGCTGACGCTGCTCGACCAGAACCGCGTCATCCGTCCGCACCCGGCGTTCCGCCTGTTCTCCACCTCGAACACGGTCGGCCTCGGCGACACCACCGGCCTCTATCACGGCACGCAACAGATCAACCAGGGCCAGATGGACCGCTGGAACATCGTGGCGACGCTCAACTACCTGCCGCACGAGGACGAGGTCGGCATCGTGCTGTCGAAGGCGCAGAGCTACGACAACGAGGCAGGCCGCAAGACCATCAAGGCGATGGTGTCGTGCGCCGAACTGACGCGCGCCGGCTTCATCAACGGCGACATCTCCACCGTCATGAGCCCGCGCACGGTCATCACCTGGGCGGAGAATGCGCGCATCTTCGGCGATGTCGGCTTCGCGTTCCGCGTCTCGTTCCTCAACAAGTGCGACGAGCTGGAGCGACCGGTCGTGGCCGAGTATTTCCAGCGCTGCTTCGGCACCGATCTGAAGGACAACGCGGGAAAGGTGCAACTCGCCTGACGCTGCAGCGGCCATGACCAGCAAGCCAGCCAACGCGGTCGAGGAGTTCCGGCGCGCCACCGGCGCCGCCATGCGCGCGATCGCGGAGCGCAACGACCTGCAGGCGACGTTCGCGCCCGGTCCGACC
>DASSRW010000282.1:0-18268 GCA_035701545.1 Pseudolabrys sp. | reverse complement strand
ACCGGATCGAACGGCAGATGATTGAAGATCGCGACGCTGATCGCGGTGCCGTTGGTCACGAAGCCGAGCGTATAGCCGTCGGCCGGCGCCGAGAGCACGGCGCGCGCGGCGGTGATGCCACCCGCTCCCGGCATGTTCTCGACAAAGAATTTCTGTCCGAGCTTGGCGCTGAGCTTGTCGGCGAGAATGCGCGCCGACACGTCGGCAACGCCGCCCGCCCCGAACGGCAGAATGATCTTCACCGGCTTGTCGGGATATTTCTGCGCGCTGGCGCCTTGCGGCGCGGCCAGAAAGCCGAGCACCGCTGCGGCCAAGAGTCCGCGCACGAGTGTTTGCATGACTTTTCTCATCGGAGATCCTCCACCGGATTTTTTATCGTTGGACGCGAAAATCGTCAGAAACCATAGAGCCGCGCCGGATTGTCGACCAGCAGACGGCGTTGCAGGCTGGAGTCTGGCGCAAATTGCGGCACCAGATCAACCAGATCGGCTTCATCCGCCTCGTGGGTCGGATTGGGGTGAGGAAAATCGGTGCCCCACAAAACCCGGTCCGGATTGGCCGAAACGATTGCGTGCGCAATCGGCACCGCCTCCGCGTAGGGCGGCATCGAGATGCGCTCCGAGCCGCAAACCTTGATCCAGCAATTTTCAAGCCGTGCAAGCTCGAGCAGCTCGCGCAAAGCCGGCTGATCGACCCCGCCTTGCCCCGGCACGCGGCCCATGTGATCGATCACAAACGGCACCGGCAGCTGGCGGATCATGCCGGAGAGCGGCGCGATGTCCGGCGCATCGAGGTGCAGCACCACGTGCCAGCCGCGGCCCTTGATCCGGTCCATGACCCGGTCGAACACGCCCGTATCCGGCGCACCCCCCAGATGCTTGACGAAATTGAAGCGCACGCCGCGCACGCCGCCGCGATCCAGCCTGTCGAAATCGGCATCCGTAAAGCTGTCGTCGACAATTGCCACCCCGCGATAGCGCGCCGGATCGGACGCGATGCAGTCGAGCATCGCCGCATTGTCCTTGCCATGGCAGCTCGCCTGCACGATGACCGCGCGATCGATACCGAGATGGGCATGCAACGAGGCGAGCATTTCCTTCGGCGCATCCTCCGGCGTGTAGCGGCGGTTGGGCGCGTAAGGAAATTTCGACGCAGGGCCGAATACGTGACAGTGCGCATCGCACGAGAGCGGCGGCAACTTGAACGCCGGTTTGCGGCGCCTTGAAAGATCGAGGGACATGATTTCCTTTTCAGTGACAGCCGGAGATGTCGCTGTGGTCTTGTGCGCCCGGCGGCTCGTATTTTTCAAGCCACAGGCCAAGCGATGGTGACTTGAGACCGGATGCGCGCGCCTGCCGCAAGGCAACGCGAATGCACGCTTTGGCGAAACGATCGTCATCGGCTTCAAACGGACCATCGCCACCGGCGATGGCCGCCACTACCTTCGTCTTCAGCCGGATCGTCTGCGGATCGCCGTAGGTGCGCAGCAGGGCTTGAAATGCGTCATGCCGCGCCGGCTGGAACGGCTTCACACGCCCGAGCGCGTCCTTTGCCGGATGCGGCGGGAAGACCGACAGGCAGGGCGCAAGGCCATCCGGAATGGGCTCCGTCGCGGCATGCGTCCGCCCATGCGCCAGCAGTCTCGGCAGCACATGCGTATGCGGCCCTTCCGGGCTGCGGCCGTCGTGCGGCGGGATCGGCTGATAGACCTCGATGCGCCCGCAGCGGCTGGCGAAGACGCGATGGGGATTGGCGGCGAGAATGGTCGCCATGGCCGGGCTGCCGGGATCGAGCACGTTCTTGCCAGCCTGCGTGCGCAGCAAGTCGATTACAGTCTGGTCCTGCACGCGGATCATTGCATCCACGTGCCGAATGCCAAGACCGAGGTCGAACAGGACGCCCTCGCGGTCTTCCGCGCGCAGGGCTTCGGCATCGGCACCGACCTCCGTCAGTGCAAAGCGCCGATTCATGGCCGCTGTGGCAAGCGGCAGGCATAGCGAGAAGTTCTGATTCCAGCTCGCTTTGGAGGCCGTCTCGAACGCGACCGGCTGCAAGCCCTCGCAGAGACTGATGCGAATGCCGCCGCGCGCCGTCACCGCCGACATGACCGACGATGAAAGGCCGAGCCGCGCGTCTTCGCCGCGCTCGCGCGTGAATTCGGCGATGGCGCCGAAGGTGCCGAGCGCCCAATGACTGTCCGAATCGGAAAGCTGAGCTGCGAGAATCGCCGCAAGCGTCTGCCCTGTCGACTTCACCATCCCTGATTACAGCGCGGGAATGTCCCCGCGCGCCCACCCCTCTTTGCCCGCGTCCGCGAATGCCGCAAACCGCCCCCCGGCGATCGCCTCGCGCATGCCCCGCATCAGATCCTGATAATACGCAAGATTGATCGTGGAAAGCAGCACGCCGCCGAGTATTTCGTTCGCCTTCATCAGGTGGTGCAGATAGGCGCGCGAATAGTCGCGTGCGGCCGGGTGCGGACTTTTCTCGTCGAGCGGACGCGGATCGGCGGCGTGGCGCGCGTTCCTGAGGTTGATCGGCCCGAAGCGGCTGAAGGCGAGGCCATGGCGTCCGTTGCGCGTCGGCAGCACGCAATCGAACATGTCGACGCCGCGCGCGACCGCTTCCAGCAGGTCTTCCGGCGTGCCGACGCCCATCAAGTAGCGCGGGCGGTGACCCGGCAAGGCCGATGCCGTTTCGGCGGTGAGCCGCAACATCGTCTCCTGCGGCTCGCCCACCGCAAGCCCCCCGATCGCGTAGCCGTCGAAGCCGATATCGACCAGCGCCTTCGCGCTCTCCGCGCGCAGCGCGGTGTCGTCGCCGCCCTGCACGATGCCGAACAGGGCGTAGCCCTCGCGCCCTCTTGCCTCGAACGCCCGCTTGCTGCGCTCGCCCCACCGCAACGACAGCCGCATCGCGCGCTCGATCTCGTCGCGCGAGGCCGGCAGTTGCAGGCATTCGTCAAGCTGCATGGAAATGTCGGCGCCGAGCAGCGCCTGGATTTCGATCGCGCGCTCGGCCGTCAGTTCGATCATCGCGCCGTCGACATGCGAGCGGAAGGTAACTCCCTTTTCGTCGAGCTTGCGCAGTTCGGATAGCGACATCACCTGGAAGCCGCCGGAGTCGGTGAGGATCGGCCCCCGCCAGTTCATGAATGTGTGCAGACCGCCCAACGCCGCGATGCGCTCCGCGCCGGGCCGCAGCATCAGATGATAGGTATTGCCGAGCACGATCTCGACGCCGGTCGCGCGCACCGCCTCCGACGCGAGCCCCTTCACGGTGGCCTGTGTGCCGACCGGCATGAACGCGGGCGTCTGCACGACACCGTGCGGCGTGACGATTTCGCCGCGGCGCGCAGCGCCGTCGGTGGCGAGAACTTGGAAGGAAAAAGGAGCGGTCATTCCTCTCATGTCCCGGGCGCGGTGCAGCACGTAGTGATGCACCGCAGGATCGGGATCGTCAAAGCACGTGCTGGAATGGTCCCGGATCTGCGGTGCACCGCTTCACTCCGTTCCGCGCTGCACCGCGTCCGGGACACGTTACTTCGCTGGATACAGCAAACATGCATCGCCATAGGAATAGAACCGATAGCCACGATCGATTGCATGCGCGTAGGCGCGCTTCATCACATCGAGCCCACTGAACGCCGCCACCAGCATGAACAGCGTCGAGCGCGGCAAATGGAAATTGGTCAGCATCAGATCGACGGCGCGAAACCGGTAGCCGGGCGTGATGAAGATCGAGGTTTCGCCGGAGAACGGCTGAATGCGTCCGCTCTCGTCGGCGGCGCTCTCCAGAAGCCTCAATGAGGTCGAGCCGACCGCAACGATGCGCCCGCCTTTGGCGCGCGCCGCATTGAGCGCGTCGGCGACCTCGGGCGACACCGTGCCCCACTCCGCATGCATCATGTGGCTCTCAACGTCGTCCGTCTTGACGGGCAGGAACGTGCCGGCGCCGACGTGCAAGGTCAGGCGATGAACGGCAATACCCTGCACCGCAAGCCTTTCCGTCAGTTCCGGCGTGAAGTGCAGGCCCGCAGTGGGCGCGGCGACGGAGCCTTCTATTTTGGCGAACACGGTCTGATAGTCCGTGCGGTCCTGGTCGTCCGGCGCGCGCCGCGACGCGATATAGGGCGGCAGCGGAATGTCGCCCCGTTCCTCAATGGCCTGATCGAGCACGGGCCCGTGAAAGGCGAATGAGAGGATCGCTTCACCGCCTTCAAGTTTTTCCTCAACTTGAGCGTCGAGCTGGCCGAGGAAACAGACCTTGCCCTCGTCACCGAAGCGCAGCGTGTCGCCGGCCTCGATCTTCCTGGCGCCCAGGATGAACGCGCGCCAGCGCGAGCCGTCGAGCCGCTTGTGCAGCGTGGCTTCGATTCCCGGCTCGCTCTCGCCACGGCCGATGCGCCGGCCTTTCAGGCGCGCCGGGATGACTTTCGTATCGTTGACGACCAGTGCGTCGCCGGCCCTGAGCAGGTCCGGCAGATCGCCGAAGCCACGATCCTCGAGCACAGGCTCAGCGCCTGGCCGCACGACCAGAAGCCGCGCGGCGTCGCGCGGACTGATTGGCCGCAACGCAATGCGCTCGGGCGGAAGATGGAAATCGAAGAGATCGGTTTTCATTCTCGTTCGGTGTCATCGCCCGCGAAAGCGGGCGATCCAGTATCCCAGAGCGCTCATGACAAACAAAGACGCCTGCGATTACTGGATGCCTCGCTTTAGCGGGGCATGACAGACTTGCAAGCTTACGCCGCCATCGTCGCCTTGACGATCTTGTCCGGATCCTGCACCGGCTCGCCGCGCTTGATCCTGTCGACGTTCTCCATGCCTTCCGCCACCTGGCCCCAGACCGTGTACTGATTGTCGAGAAAGCGCGCGTCGTCGAAGCAGATGAAAAACTGGCTGTCGCCGGACTCCGGATTTTGCGCGCGCGCCATCGACACGGTGCCGCGCACGTGCGGCTCGTCGTTGAATTCGGCCTTGAGCTTCTTGCCGGAGCCGCCCGTACCGGTGCCGTGCGGACAGCCGGTTTGCGCCATGAACCCTTCGATGACGCGATGAAAGACGATGCCGTCGTAGAAGCCGTCCTTCACCAGCTCCTTGATGCGCGCGACGTGATTGGGCGCAAGATCGGGCCGCATGGCGATCACCACTTTGCCCTTGGTGGTTTCGAGGATCATCGTGTCTTCCGGTTTGGCCATAGCACGCTCTTTCCTTTGTGACTGTCATGGCCGGGCTTGTCCCTGCCATCTCGCTTAGGCTGGCAATGTACTTTCCCAAGCGGGGTCAGCGGGACAAGCCCGGTGACGACAAAACTATTTTATATCCGCGGCGACCTGCACCTTCACCATCTTGTCGGGATCGGTGACGGTGCCGCTCTGCGAGCCGCGCGGCGCTTTCTTCAGCTTGTCGACCACGTCCATGCCGGACACCACCTCGCCGATGACGGTGTACTGGCCGTTGAGGAATGACGCATCCGCAAAGCAGATGAAGAATTGCGAGTTGGCCGAATTCGGATCGCTGGCACGCGCCATGCCGACCACGCCGCGCTTGAACGGCACTTTCGAAAACTCGGCCTTCAGATTCGGATATTTCGAGCCGCCGGTGCCGTTGAAATTTTGGCCGTCCCCGGTCTGCGCCATGAAGCCTTCCATCACGCGATGGAACGGCACGTTGTTGTAGAAGCCGTCGCGCGCGAGCCGCTTGAGGCGCTCGGCGTGATGTGGCGCGATGTCGGTGCGCAGCTTGATGATGACGCGGCCCTTGGTCGTGTCGATCACCAGCGCGTTCTGTGGGTCGACTCCTGCGGGTAACTTCGGCGGCGCGGCCAGCGCAGGAAACGCGCACACGAGCGCGACGATAACGGCGAGAGTACGGATCATGATGGCTCCGAGTTGACCGGCGTCAGCCGGCGAATTTCTTTTTCAGGCGCGCGGCGACGCTTGCCGGCACGAACGCCGAAACGTCGCCGCCCATGCCGGCGATCTGACGGACCAATGTGGCGGTGATCGGGCGCACATCCGCCGAGGCCGGCAGGAAGATGGTCTGCACCTTCGGCGCCATGGCGGCGTTCATGCCGGCCATCTGCATCTCGTAATCGAAGTCGGTGGCGTCACGCAGGCCGCGAATGAGCAAGATCGCGCCCTCCTTGCGCGCCGCTTCGACCACCAGATTGTCGAAGGTGACGCAAGCGAGCTTGCAGGCCTCCCCGCGCGCAATCGGCTCGCAGGTCTCCTGCAGCATCGCCAGCCGCTCGTCGGCGGAGAACAGGGGCTTCTTGCCGGGATGGACGCCAACCGCCAGCACGAGCCGGTCCGCGAGCCTTGCCGCCTGGCGCACAACGTCAAGATGGCCGTTGGTGACCGGGTCGAAAGACCCGGCGTAAAGGGCGGTCCGCGGCGAATTTTGCACCATGGCGCGGGTCTAACCCGGCCCTCCGCGCCCCGCAAGCCGGGGCGGCTTCCATCCCGGCTCCGCTCACAAAATTTCGGGCCGACTTTGAACCTCGCGGCCCGCTGCACGTTCAAACACACGAGGCCCGCAACGTCCGGAAACGAATCATCGCCATGCTGAAGGCCGCCTTTATCGCAGTTGCTATGCTGCTTCTTGCCGGAGGCGTCGTGCTGCTGTCCGGCCCGCGTGCCAAGGAGGCGGTGGTCAGCCCGGCGCAGGCTTCGGCCGACGGCGCCGCCGCCAAATGCGTCAAACGCGAATGGCCCTACCTGCATTGCGTCGGCACGCCCGCCGGCAATTTGCGGATCAGACTGATTACGACCGACAGGCTCCCGAAATAGTTCAACTTTTACACGCATAAGTCGGTATATCCGACTCGCCTCCGCAATTAGCCTGCTCATCTCGCGAGCCGACTGGGAGGCAAAAAATGCGCCGGGCATTTGCCGCCGTCATCCTCACCTGCATGGCACTGGGCAGCGCGCCCGCTCTCGCCGAGCAGTATCCCGTTCGTCCGATCAAGATCATCGTGCCGACGCCGGCCGGCGGACCGGTCGATGTCATGGCGCGGCTCGTTGGCAATGCGCTGCCGGCGCAACTCGGTCAGCCCGTTTACATCGAAAACAAGCCGGGCGCCGGCAACATCATCGGATCGAAGCTTGCCGCCGACGCGCCGCCCGACGGCTACACATTGATCGTGACGTCGGCGAGCGGCCTCGTCATCAGCCCGATCATCCACAAGAGCGCAGGCTACACGGCCGCGAGCTTTACGCCGATCAGCCTGATCGCCGAAACGCCGCAAGTGCTGGTGATCAATGCCACGCTGCCGTTCAAATCGGTGGCCGAGCTCGTCGCCTACGCCAAGGCGAATCCCGGCAAGCTCAACTATTCGAGCGGCGGCATCGGCACGCTGCCGCATCTCACCGCCGAGCTGTTCAAATCGGAAGCCGGAATAAACATGGTGCATGTGCCCTACAAAGGCGGTGGCCCGGCGTTGCAAGCCGTGATGACGGGACAGGTGCAAATGCTGTTCGACACCCTCAGCACCTCGCTGCAACTCGTGCGCAGCGGCAAGCTGCGCGCGCTTGCGATCGGCGGGCCAAACCGCGCGCCGGAGCTGCCCGACGTTCCCACCATGCGCGAAGCCGGATTTCCACAACTGTCGACAGGAGCCTGGACCGCGTTGCTCGGGCCGCGCGGATTGCGGCCTGCCGTTGTCGCGAAGCTCAATGCCGCCGTGAATGCCGCTCTGCGAACGGACGCGATGAAAAGCACGCTCGACAGGCTCGGCGCCGAGCCGCGCGGCGGCACGCCTAAAGCGCTTGCCGACTACGTCGCGAGCGAGACGGCGAAATGGAGGCCGATCGTGCGGTCGCTTGGCCTGAGCGACTAGCCTGGCCGCCGCACCAGCGACAGCCACACGCCGCCGCCGATCAGAACGAGTCCCGACACGCGGCCGAGCCATTGCGCGCTCGCGCGCTTCAGAAAGAACGCGCGGCCGGCGCCGCCGAGCATCGCCCACAGACTGTCGGCCACGCCGCCCATCGCAATCGTCACGGCGCACATGACGATGAGCTGATGGCTCGCGGGCAGGCGCGGATCGACGAATTGCGGCAGGAAGGCCGTAAAGAAAGCGATCGTCTTCGGATTGGTGATCGCAACTACAAAGCCGCGGCGGAAATAGACACGCTCGCGCGGCGGCGCGACGGTCGAAGCTTCACCCGCATGTCGCCACGCCTGGATGCCGAGCCACGCCAGATAAGCCGCGCCGATCCAGCGCAGCCATTCGAAGATTTCCGCCGCGTACTGGATGATGACGCTCAGGCCGAGCGCGATGGCGGTGATCAGAACGGCCGTGCCGCTGGTGCTGCCGGCGACCGCGATCAGGCCGGCGCGCGTGCCGCGCGTTGCCGCCGTCGAGACGACGAGCGTCACGATCGGCCCCGGAATAAGGAACAGCACGACCGTGATGAGGAGAAACGCGGAAAAGAGTTCGGGGTTCATGACGCGTACGGCGCGCAATCTATCGCAGCGTCATCGTCCGCGGAAGCGGACGATCCAGTACTCCCGGTCTATCCCGTACCGTTCTGCCGGCGATTACGGGATGCCCCGCTTCCGCGGGGAATGACAGACGAAAATTATTCCTCGCCGTTCTCGTCGCCCAGCAGCCGCTCGACGGAGACCACCTTCTCATTTTCGGCGGTGTCGAGCACGATCACGCCTTGCGTGGAGCGGCCGGCGATGCGGATGCCTGCGACCGGCGTGCGGATGAGCTTGCCGGCGTCGGTCACCAGCATGACCTGATCGCCTTCCTCGACGGGGAACGAGCCGACGATGCGGCCGGTCTTACCCGTCAATGACATCGCGACGATACCTTTGCCGCCGCGGCCGGTGGTGCGGTATTCGTAGGACGACGAGCGCTTGCCATAGCCGCGCTCGGCGAGCGTGAGCACGAACTGCTCGGCCGCCGACATCTCGACATAGCGCTGCTCGCCGAGTTCGATCGCGCCGTTCACCGTCTCCTCGGCGTCCGTCGCCGTTTCCTCGACCTCGCCGTTGGTGCCGCGCCGGATGGCGCTCGCCCGCTTGTGATAGGCCGCGCGCTCCTCCGCCGTCACATCGACGTGGCGCAGGATCGACAGCGAAATCACCTTGTCGTCCTTGTCGAGCGCGATGCCGCGCACGCCCATCGACGTGCGGCCGGAGAACACGCGCACCTCCGGCACCGGGAAACGGATGCAGTGGCCGCCGGCGCTGGTGAGCAACACGTCGTCCTTCTCCGTGCAGATCGCAACGTCGACGATGCCCTCGCCTTCGGAGAGCTTCATCGCGATGATGCCGGAGTGCCGCACGTCGACGAAGTCGGACAGTTTGTTGCGGCGGACCGTGCCTTTCGTCGTCGCGAACATCACGTCGAGCGTCGCCCACGTCTTTTCGTCCTCGGGCAGCGGCATGATCGTGGTGATGAGCTCGCCCGGATCGAGCGGCAGGATGTTGATGAGCGCCTTGCCGCGCGCCTGCGGCGCCGCCAGCGGCAGGCGCCAGACTTTCTCCTTGTAGACCTTGCCGCGCGAGGAGAAGAACAGCACCGGCGAATGCGTCGAGGCGACGAACAGCCGGCTGACGAAATCCTCGTCGCGCGTCTGCATGCCGGAACGGCCTTTGCCGCCGCGCCGCTGCGCGCGATAGGTCGAAAGCGGCACGCGCTTGATGTAGCCGAGGTGCGAGACGGTGACGACCATGTCCTCGCGCTGGATCAGGTCCTCGTCCTCGACCTGCGCCTCCTCTTCGGCAATGAGCGTGCGGCGCGGCGTGGCGAACTCGTCCTTCACCGCCGCCAGTTCCTCCTTGACGATGAGCTGGATGCGCGAGCGCGAGCGCAGGATTTCGAGATAGTCCGCGATCTCGGCGGCGAGCTTGTCGAGCTCCTGGCTGATCTCCTCGCGCCCGAGCGCGGTCAGCCGCTGCAGGCGCAGATCGAGAATGGCCTGCGCCTGCTCGGCGGAAAGCCGCGTGGTGCCGGCCTCGGAAACGGTGTGACGCGGATCGTCGATCAGCGTCACCATCGAGGCGACATCACGCGCCGGCCAGTCGCGCGCCATCAAGGCCTCGCGCGCTTCCTTCGGATCCTTGGCGCCGCGGATGAGCCTGATGATCTCGTCGATATTCGCGACCGCGATCGCGAGTCCGACCAGGACATGCGCGCGGTCGCGCGCCTTGCCGAGCAAAAATTTGGTCCGACGCGAGATTACTTCCTCGCGGAAGGCGATGAACGCCGTCAGCAGGTCCTTCAGGTTCATCACCTGCGGACGGCCGCCGTCGAGCGCCACCATGTTGGCGCCGAAGGACGATTGCAGCGGCGTGAACCGATAGAGCTGGTTGAGCACCACGTCGCGCTCGGCGTCGCGCTTGAGCTCGATCACCACGCGGTAACCTTCGCGGTCGGATTCGTCGCGCAGGTCGGCGACGCCGTCGATCTTCTTGTCGCGCACCAGTTCGGCGATGCGCTCGACCATGTTCGCCTTGTTCACCTGGTAGGGAATTTCGGTGACGACGATCGCCTCACGCTCCTTGCGGATGGTCTCGAACGTCACCTTGCCGCGCATGATGATGGAGCCGCGGCCGGTCGCATAGGCGCTGCGGATGCCGGCGCGGCCGAGAATGATGCCGCCGGTCGGGAAATCCGGGCCCAGCACGATGCCGTTCAGGTCGTCGATGCTCAGCGCGGGATCGTTGATCAGCGCGATGCACGCGTCGATCACCTCGCCGAGATTGTGCGGCGGGATGTTCGTCGCCATGCCGACGGCGATGCCGCCCGCGCCGTTGACCAGCAGGTTGGGAAAGCGCGCCGGCAGCACCACCGGCTCGTGCTCGGAATTGTCGTAGTTGTCCTGGAAATCGACGGTATTCTTGTCGATGTCCTCGAGCAGCGAATTGGCGACCTTCGCCAGCCGCACTTCGGTGTAGCGCATGGCCGCCGGCGGATCGCCGTCGACCGAGCCGAAATTGCCCTGCCCGTCGACGAGCGGCAGGCGCATGGAGAAATCCTGCGCCATGCGCACCAGCGCGTCGTAGACCGCCTGGTCGCCGTGCGGGTGATATTTACCGATGACGTCGCCGACGACGCGCGCCGATTTGCGGTACGGCTTGTTCCACTCGTAGCCGTTCTCGTGCATTGAATAGAGGATGCGCCGATGCACCGGTTTGAGGCCGTCCCGAACGTCGGGCAGCGCGCGCGACACGATCACGCTCATCGCGTAATCGAGATACGAGCGCTTCATCTCGTCGGTGATGGAAACCGGACGCACGTCGGAGGGATTTCCGTCCCCCGATTTCGGATTTTCAGAGTCGGCCAAGGGTGGGTTCCAAAACGGCTGTCGAGTCGAATTTTCTTAGCTGATTCAAGTGCCGATAGCCACCCGAAAACGGGCTCCGAGCGGGCTATTTTGTTCTTTCCTGTCAGATATTTAGTAACGGCCGCCGGTGATTGCCACCCCGCCTCGAATTGACCCCGGCCAAGCCGCTCGCTAGGCCGGTTTCATGCCGTCCGAATTCGTCATTTCCGCGCTGGTGACCCTAGTTGTCGTGGTCGATCCGGTCGGGCTCGTGCCGGGCTTTCTTGCGCTCACCCACGGCCTGCCGGAGACCGCAAAACGCAACGTCGCGTTGCGGGCCTCCTTCATTGCGGCCTGCATTCTGGCGGGCACCGCGCTGATCGGCGAATGGCTGCTGCGCGCGCTGGCGATCTCGCTGCCTGCGTTTCACATCGCCGGCGGTCTTTTGCTGTTCTCCATCGCGTCCGAAATGGTGTTCGGTGTGCGCATCGTCCGCCAGTCGAAGCAGGCGGAAGACGCGGCGGAGGAGCACGTGCGCAACATCGCCGCCTTCCCGCTCGCCATTCCGCTGATGGCCGGGCCGGGCGCGATCACCGCGGTGGTGCTGCTGTCGGAGCGCGCCACAGGCAATGCCGCGATGCTCGCGGCATTGCTCGTTGTGATCGCCGTCGTTTGCGCCGTTTGCTTCGCGGTGTTCGCGATTGCGCCGCGCATCGGACGCATGGTCGGCGCGACCGGCAACGTCGTCCTGTCGCGGCTGCTCGGCGTGCTGCTCGCCGCGCTCGCCGTGCAGTTCGTCATCGACGGCGTGCGCGCGGTGCTGGCGGGTTAGCAGAATGCGCGTTCTTGGCTGCCGGAGTCGATCCAACTCCAACTTGTCATCGCCCGCGCAAACGGGCGATCCAGTAATCCCCGTCCTAGCGATCAGATGCGCCGGCGTTTACTGGATGCCCCGCTTTTGCGGGGCATGACAATGCCGAGCTGGAGGAAATGACAGACCCTCAGAACGGAATTTCGTCGTCCATGTCGTCGCGCTTGCCGGCGGAGGCCATCGCGGGCCGGCGCGAGGGAGCGGCGCTCGACGAACCGAAATCGTCGCTGTCTGCGGCCCCGCCTCCACCGCCGCCAGCGCGGTCGAGCATCGTGAGCTGCGAATTGAAGCCTTGCAGCACGACCTCGGTCGAATAGCGGTCCTGGCCCTCCTTGTCCTGCCATTTGCGCGTCTGCAGGGCGCCTTCGAGATAAACCTTCGAGCCCTTCTTCAGGTACTGCTCCGCCACCTTGGCCAGTCCCTCGCTGAAGATGACGACGCGGTGCCATTCGGTCTTTTCACGCCGCTCGCCGGTCGCCTTGTCGCGCCAGGTGTCGGAGGTGGCGACGCGCAGATTGACGATCGGCCGGCCGTCCTGCGTGCGGCGGACTTCCGGATCGGCTCCGAGATTGCCGACCAAAATCACTTTGTTGACGCTACCTGCCATCGCTCTCTCCTCACCGTTCCGATCACACTACCCCGGATCGTCCGAGGTTCGCGGCTGCCTGCGCGCCGCACCCGCACTTGTCCCCGTAAAATGCAATGAGCCATTGTTCCCTTTTTGTTCTAGCGACAAATAGCGCATTCCGCAAGCCGAAAATCGCTGTGTGTGGCGACTGAGGCACGGTTGTGGCGCGCGCGCCGTGCTATGAATGGCCGTCTGAATCAGGCGGCGATTACAACTCCTTGTCCCGCCTGGGGGCCATTGGAATGAAGCGGCAATTGCTGGTTTCGACGGCGGTCGGTCTCGTGATGGCGCCGCCGGTCTTCGCTGCGGATGTGCCGGTGAAGGCGCCGGCGGCGGCTCCCGTTTCGTACTTCTCCTGGGCCGGCCCTTACGTTGGCCTGCATGCCGGTTACGCCTGGTCGGCTGACCCCGGCGTCGGCTGTACGGTTTCGCCGCCGGGCAGTCAGTCGGCGTGCATGGATGGAGGCGTCTTCCTCGGCGCACCAGACGTTAACACCAAGGGATTCATGGGCGGCCTCCAGCTCGGCTACAACTGGCAGGTATCGAACAACTGGGTGTTTGGCATCGAAACCGATTTCAGCGGCATGGACGTCCACGACGCCGCCCACTTCGCCACCACCGATCCCAACTACGCCAACGCGCAGGTTGCTTCCCGTTACGACTGGCTTGGCACCGTGCGAGGCCGGGCCGGTTTCGCCATGGACCGCACCTTGATCTACGCGACCGGCGGCTTTGCCTACGCGCGTCTATCGCAGTCGTACTTCGATGGAAATCCGGCGCACTCGGCATCTGCCAGTGGCGTCAGAACCGGGTGGACCGTAGGCGCAGGGCTGCAATACGCGCTCGACCAGAACTGGTCGGTCAAAGGCGAATATCTGTACGTCAATTTGCAAAATACGAACTTGACTTCCGTTCTTGACGCGGGCGTACCGGGATTTGCACCACCGACGACGACATCTTTCCATTTCAAGAACGACCTCAATATCGTCCGCGTCGGGCTTAATTACCGATTCTGACATCGATCCCTGTACCGGCGTGACGGTCTGGAATGAACTGGTTCGAGCAGATCGCGTTTCAGGCCAGGCTCAGCCCCAACGAACCCGCGGTCATCTTTCCGGGCGGCATGGCGACGTACAGCCGCCTTGTCGACTGCGTCGAAAATGCGTCGCAGCAGGTCTTGCGCGCCGGGCTCACGAAAGGCGAGATCGTCGCACTCGAGATCCAGCACCCGCTTCTGCACCTCGTCGCCATCCTTGCCTTGCATCGCTGCGGCATTGCCTCGCTGACCTTGCAGACCGGCCATTTGGCCGAACGCGCCGAGCTGAAAATCGACCGCTTGCTGACCGATCGCTACCCGCAGGATCGCAGCTGGTCCCCGGTGCTGATCGACAAGAACTGGCTGATGCCGCCGCCCGGCGCGCCAGTCCTGCCCGTTGCCGGATTCGACAGCCCCGATGCCGTGTGCCGCATCGTGCTGACGTCAGGCACAACCGGAAAGCCAAAAGCTGTCAGCGTCACCGAGCGGACCTTGCAATTCCGCTTCAATCGCTCCGCGATGCTCAGCGATCGCGGACGCTATCTCTGCATGATGGGCTTTTCGACCATCGGCGGCTATCAGACGCTGATGAGCGCGCTGGTGCTGGGCGGCGCAGCCTGCTTTGCCGGCGCTCCCGAAGACGTGTTGCAGGTGATCGGGCTCTATCATGTGACGCATCTCGTCGCCGCGCCGTTTCAGATTCGCGCGGTTCTCGATTCGCAAACGAAAAGCCGGTTTGATCTGCCTTCCCTGCGCAACGTCATGCTGGCGGGCGGCCACATTTCGCAAGCCTTGATCGCCGAGGTCGCCCAGAAGCTCTGCCCCAACGTCATCTGCATTTACGGCTCGACCGAGCTCGGCCCGGTCGCCTACGGCCCCGCCGCATCGATGGGCGGCATCGAGGGCGCGACCGGATTTGTCCTGCCGGGCGAGATCGTGGAGGTGGTCGACCAGAACGGCACGCCGCTGCCGCAGGGCGAAGAAGGCACGATCCGCATCAAGGCCGCGCACATCGATCGCTATTTCGTCCCCAACCCGGAAGATGCGGAGATTTTCAAGGACGGTTATTTTTATCCCGGCGACCTTGGCCGCCTGATGCCGGACAATCTCCTGGTGATCACGGGCCGCCGCGACGAGTTGATCAATCGAGGCGGCTCCAAGGCCGCTCCGGACCTGATCGAGGAAGTGCTCCGGCAATTTCCGGAGATTGCCGACGCAGCGGTATTTGCGGTGCCGAACACCGATCAGATCTGGGCGGCCGTGGTCTGCAGGAGCGCGTTGCGGCAGAATGAAATTCTCGATCAATGCCGGCAAAAGCTGGCAGGCGTGGCCCCGGACCGGCTGTTCGTGCTCGACCGGATTCCGCGCAACGACATGGGCAAGATCATCCGGGAGGAGATGAAGGCCAAGATCATGCGCAAGCTTGCCGTCAGCTTCATGTCTTGAACGCGTGTTGGGACCGCCGATGCACAGCTTCTTCCGCCGGCAACTTGCGCTCTATGCGAGCTACCATCGCGACGCACGCAATTGCGTCACGCATATGATCGGCATTCCCGTCATCTTCCTCGCCGTGACGCTCCCCTTGAGCCTGCTGCCTGTGACGGTGTCGGGCTTTCGCGTCAACGCCGCTCTCGTGCTGCTCATTCCGGCGCTGATGGTCTGGCTGCTGCTGGACGTGGCGATCGGCTCGGTCATTCTTGCCGCCGCTCTTGCCCTGCTCGCGATCGCCGCGTGCATTGCCGCGATGGTCGGCAGTGTCGCAGTGTGGAGCATCGCGGCGGCGCTCTTCGCTGCCGGCTGGACCTTGCAGATCGTCGGCCACGCGCACTTCGAGCACCGCAAGCCGGCGCTTCTCGACAATCCGGTCCACATGCTGATCGGGCCGATGTTCATGGTCGCCAAGCTGCTCGTCGCGCTCGGCCTGAGGTCCGATCTCACAGACGCAATCCGATCGGCGGCGGAGCCAGCCGCGGCTGTGCCGGTCTCCCCTCCCAACCGCGCCGTTCACTCGCCGTGACGCGCGTTCTTGTCACCGGAGGTAGCGGCTTTGTCGGCCGGCATCTGGTGCCCGCGCTGCTCGCGCAAGGAGATGCGGTGCGCATCTTCGACGTTTCGCCGCCGGGGAATTTGGCGCGCGTGCAATACGTAGCCGGATCCATCCTCGATGCCGGCGCCGTGCGCGCCGCATTGCGCGACATCGACGAGGTCTATCATCTCGCCGCCCTGCCCGGCATGTGGATGCCGCGCAAGCGTGATTTTCACGCGGTCAATTGCCGGGGCACGGCGATCGTCGTGACTGCGGCACGCCGGCAGGGCGTGCGCCGGTTTTTGCATTGCTCGACCGAATCCGTTCTGTTCGGCGGCGAAAAGGCCGATGCCGCCATTGCGGCGCAGGCCCGGCCTTCGATCGACGACATGCCCGGCGCCTACACACGCTCGAAGCTGGCGGCCGAACAACTGGCTGTGCGCGCCGCGGCCGCCGGCGTTCCCTTCGTGATCGCCACACCGACGATCCCGATCGGGCTCGATGCCAATTCGACGCCGCCCACGGCCATGCTGCGCCACTTTTTGACTCGCCATCGGCGGTTCTATCTCGACTTTACGCTGAACCTCATCGACGTGCGCGACGTCGCGGCGGGCCTCGTTCTCACGATGGCGCGCGGACGCATCGGCGAGCGCTACATCCTCGGCGGCGAAAATATTCGGCTGTCGTCGTTGCTCGATCGGATCGATGCGATCTGCGGGCGCAGGCGCCGGCGCATCCCGCTTCCCGGCGCAGTCGCGCTCGGCGCGGCGGCCCTGATGGAGTGGTCCGCGGATCACGTAACGCGTCGCCCGCCGCCGGCAACCGTCGAAGGCGTGCGCATCGCGCTGCGCTCGGCGCCGCTCGCGATCGACAAGGCGCGGCGCGAGCTTGGCTATTCCCCGCGGCCGGTTGAAGCGGCGCTGCGCGAGACGGTCGCGCGGATTCTCGGCGAGCGGCGCGGCGGCCGCGCTCCCCTGCTTGCAGGCTTGCTGCTCGATTGACCGCCAGGGCGCCTTTGATGCGCCATGTGGCGGATGCGCCACAGACAGCGGGCGGGGCTTCGATTAGCCTTGCGGGCGATCGGAATCTGCGACGGGGGGAATGCGATGAGGACCTTTCTGTTGGCCGCCGCATCGGCCATTGCGGCGCTTGCGGCCTTGCCGGCCCAAGCTGCCGATCTTGGAAGCCCCGCCTACAAGGCTCCGGCCGCACCCCCGGCGGCCGCCTACAACTGGACCGGCTTCTACATCGGCGCCCATGTCGGCTGGGCGGGCATGGACAAGGACTGGTTCGTTTTCCTCAACAACGCCGGCACGCAGCATCACCTCAGCGGCATTCTCGGCGGCGGGCAAGTCGGCTTCAACTGGCAGGCCGGCAACCTCGTACTCGGCGTCGAAGGCGACGTGAGCGGCATGGACCTGAGCGGCTCGAGCACGTGCCCGCAGATCACCTTCACCTGCCGCACCGAGGCCCATTGGCTGGCGACGCTTGCGGGCCGCGCCGGCTACGCCTTCGGCCCGGCGCTTCTCTACGTGAAGGGCGGCGCGGCCTGGGCCGGAGAGAAATACGCCTTCGTTCCGAACGTCGCCGGCGTGGCCACGAGCGAGACATCCGAGACGCGCACCGGGTGGACGGTAGGTGGCGGCCTCGAATACGCCTTCGCGCCGAGCTGGTCGGTCAGGGCGGAATACGACTACTTCGATTTCGGCAGCAAGGATGTGGACATTTCCGGCGTGGCCGTGAATGTCGACCAGACGGCGCAGCGCGCGCTGCTCGGCGTCAATTACCGGTTCGGGCTGGGCGGCTGAACCGGGCGCGGGAATCGGGCCGGACCGCCCACGCGCCGGCCCGCTGCTTTTTGTGCGCATGCCCGGCCGTTATCCCCAGGGCTGGCAAACCGCGCGCGTTCTCACTACGTTCCGGTGTGAGAAGCGCCCCCACCGCCTGGCGCGTTAAGCAAGGATTTCATGACGAACGGCGCCAGCAAAAAGCCCGGCGACGCCCGCGCGATTACGATTCACGGCGCGCGCGAGCACAACCTGAAAAACATCGACGTCAGCATTCCGCGCGACAAGCTCGTGGTGTTCACCGGGCTTTCAGGCTCCGGCAAGTCGTCGCTCGCCTTCGATACCATCTACGCCGAGGGTCAGCGGCGCTACGTGGAATCGCTGTCGGCCTACGCCCGGCAGTTTCTCGAGCGGATGGAGAAGCCCGACGTCGACGCCATCGACGGGATCGCTCCCGCGATCGCCATCCGGCAGAAGAACACGATTCGCAACCCGCGCTCGACGGTCGGCACGACGACCGAGATCCATGACTACCTGCGGCTGCTGTGGGCGCGCGTCGGCCAGACGGTGTGCCGGCAGTGCGGCCGGACGGTGGAGCGCGAGTCGCCGGAGCTGGTCGCCGACCAGCTGCTCGCG
>DASSRW010000281.1:0-4165 GCA_035701545.1 Pseudolabrys sp. | reverse complement strand
GCGGGTTCAGTTTCAGCCGAACAGCATAAACAGACCCGTTCCGGCGACCATGATCGCGAGCCGTATCGCCGGGGTCAGGATCGGCGACAGGGCAAAGACGACGGCGGCGATGATGCCGAAGATCACCGTGATCGCGGGCAGCTGGCCGAAGTCCGGGCCCGCGATCAGATAGGCGGCGAACACGCCGAGGGCCCAGCCAAACGGCAAAGCCGCCAGCAGCGCCGCGGTAACCACCACCCAATTCGGGATTCGCATGCCGGCGACCCCATGGACCGGGAGAAGACCGGAGCCAAAGCGATTCTCCGGGGAGCGTCAAGGCTTCGCGCGGTCTTCATCGGGCGGCAAGCAGGGCAGACTCCGCGCCGATCCAGGAGACGCCTTGGCCCACGCTACGCTTGCTTCTAAAGCGTGGACGATGCCGTCGCGACCGTGCTCCGGCGGACGCTATGCGCTTCCCAGGCTTGCGGAAGTTGAAGCCGGAGCGGATCGCGCCCGAGCACAAGGAATTCCTTGCCGGGGCCGAGCACCATGAAGCGCCGCCACACGCTGACCGGCTGGCCGGCCGAGCGCGTGATTTCCTCCAGCACCGGGTGAAACGCGATCCCGCGCGGGCGCGTCAGCCATTGCGCGGCATCGGCCGCGAACGGCGCGAGGTCGCCCCACAGATGCTGGTAAAGGCCGCCATGGCCGAGCGCCATCGCCTCGGCCACGCGTCCGTGCAGCGGCGCCATCGCGCCCGAGACCGCCGCGGTATTCAGCCTTTCCAGAACGCCGGGTCCGTCAACGAGCGCCCAATCCTCGTAGCCGGACTGCCCGTCGAGCCACGGCACCGCGGAAATACGAAAGCTCGCCGTGCCTCTCAGTCCCGCGCAGCCGCACTTCAGCAATTCCTTGCCAAAGGCGGCGAGGTCCTGCTCGTAGCCGGCAGCCGGCACGTCCGGTTTCGGCGTATGCCAGAACAGATAAGCGAACATCATCGTCTCCGGTTCAGGGCACAGGCAGGTAGCCTTAGCGCTCACGAACGCGACGGGGAAGGGGACCTGGGCGTGTAGCGTGTAGGGCGGATTAGCTATTAGCCCGCATGAAGTGGTAGCCGTGCCGTCAGTAGCCCCGGATTTCGCCGCGCTCCATTTGGGCTACGCTTGCTAAGATGCCGACGATGGGACGGTTTCGCCGCGACGATGAGCAGCGGTTGGATTGCGCACCCGTGAGGTGCGCCCCTCGTTGCGCATTTTGGTTTCCGCCGTTGGCCAATCGGGCGGCGTGTCGCTTTGCTGCTGCCAGTGTATGACCGAGGCTTCGTCGCACCAATCCAGAATTTTCGGCATGACCTTATGATGCGCGCCGCTCGTCATGAAGGCTCGCATCGATGGCTCGTCATGCCACAGCGTGCGCGTCCAGAACACGGTTTTCAATTCGCGCCGCACGTCGGCGAAAACGCAGCCTTCGCTGTTGCGGGCCTGACGGACGCTGGCAAACGCACGCCAGAGGAACTCCGGCAGATAACGGATGGAGCGCACCCGCAGGCGCGTGATGGACGCGAGCGGCATGGCGGCATGTTTATCCGCGATTTTCGGCAGGTGTGTGGCGTTGCGCTGCGCCCGCCTGCCATTCGTGTTCGGCCCGCAGCCCAATGAAGTGAAGCGGAATGCGGGATGTCTCGAATATTTGATCCCCGGATTTCGCGGAGCCTGTACTCGGACGGCGCCAACGGGTCCGCGCGAAGCGCGGCCCGATGGTAAACTCCGCGCCGATCCGGGTGCTTCATCTGGGCGCTTGCTCAATCCGCGCTCGTTGCTTTGGTCATGCTGTAAGCATCGGTCACATAGGGCATCGTGACGACGTCGCGTCCCTTCAGTTCCGGTGTTGCGTCGATCAAGGATCGGACCTGGGCAACCACCTTGGCTTCCTCGTCGGCCGGCAGCGCCGCGATGAAGCTCGTGGAGCGCACCCGGTTGATGATGACGTCATCCGCCGTGCCGGTGTGGCCGTGACGGAAATGCGCCGCTCGCATCGGCCCAAAGCCGGCAAACGGAAATGCCCGCGCCCAGCCGCCGCTGGCGTAGCGTGGCGTATCGCCTTCGCGGCGATCAAAGATCGCGTTCAGCTGTTTGACCCATCCGACACTGGCATCGCGCACGTTCCAGATCAGCCCGAGCCGGCCGCCCGGCTTCAGCACGCGGTGAATCTCTGTCAGCGCGGCGGCATTTGCGAACCAGTGGAACGCTTGCGCGCAGACCACGGCGTCAGCCGAACCATCGGGAAGAGGGATGGCTTCTGCCGTGCCTCGATGTCGGGCGACATCGGGCCACGCCAGAGCCAGCTTTTCCAGCATCTGCGGCACCGGTTCCACCGCAATCACCGACGCACCGGTGCGCAGCAGATAGCCGGTGAACTTGCCGGAGCCGGCACCGAGATCGATCGCCACCCGCCCGGACCGCAAGGCAAGGCTGTCACACAGCCATGCCAGTATTTCCTCCGGATATTCAGGCCGTCCGCGCGCGTAGAGATCGGCGCTTAACGCATAACCGTCAGCGGCCGCACGATGGATTGAAGGTGAGGTATCGCCCATGGAAATGCGTCGCTCCTCGTTTCCGTTCACCTCAATATCAACGCAATCAAATGGCCGTTGCCACTCTCGTCACGCCTCCTGCGCGTTACATTTGGCAGATATTTCGATTAAAGCGACAGCGCGTAGGGCGGATTAGCGAAGCGTAATCCGCCATTCGGCTGTAAACTGATGCGATGCACATTATCGTCGCGCCTTTGTCCCTGGCGGATGTTGGTTCTTCACGGTGAACCTGCCGGAACGCCGGCAAAATCTCCTTGTCGACTATATCGAGGTGCTGCGCGCCGCTATTGCGAAAACGCGTAACAAATATCCGTTCGGGATTGATGTCATCGTCGTGCTGCCCGGCCATCTGCACGCGGTCTGGACGTTGCCGCCCGGCGCCGCCGCCCTGCGAACACGAACGACCAATTATGTCTTCCGTCCGCTCGCCACCCGGAAGGCGAATGGTATCAGAAGCCCGTCCGCCGTCCTGTAGGGCTGCGCACGGCGCTCGAGCGCTTGCCGGATGCGCGTTTGCGTGGCCGCGTCCTGATGCGCGACGGCGGAGCCGGTGATGGCGAAGCTGCCGAGGCCGCCGCGCCACAACGTCTCGACGTCGGGCACGGAATGGGCGGCGCTGTGCTCCTCGATTCGCAGATCGCCCAGCCCCGCGCTTTCGAGGAGCTTGCCGAGTTCGGCCGGGTCGGTGAAGCGCAGCATTGCATTGCCGGCCGGCACGTCCGGCGGCGGCCTGGCGCCGACCTCGGCGATCGCCTCACGGAACAAGCCCTGCAAGCGCATCGTCTCCGGCACATCCCACCAGGCAACGGCAAGACGGCCGCCGTGCTTGAGCACGCGTGCGCATTCGGCCGCGGCGCGCTCGGGATAGGGAAAGTGGCCGATGCCGAAGCTGCATACCACGCAGTCGAACGCCTGGTCGGCGAAGGGCTGATGCTCGACATCAGCCGCGCGAATGTCGATTTGCGGATGCTGCTGTTGTCCGAGCGCGACCATTTTCGGCGAGAGGTCGGTGGCCGATGCGCGCGCGCCTTGCGCTTGCGCGGCAGCAGCGACGGCGGCCGTGCCGCAGGCGACTTCGAGGAGCGACGCCCCCGCCGTCACGCCCGCCGCAGCGAGGAGCGGCGCGATCGCGTGCATGGTCACCGGCGTGAAGAAATCGTGGTAGCTGCCGGCCAGGGCGTCGTGACGCCGGCGTTCGAAGGTGCGGAAGCGCTCGGCCTCGTCCGCGGTAAGGGCTTTTCTGTCCAACGTCACCCCGCTCAGCCCCGCGCAAGCGCGGTCCAGGTCGCAGGGCGGACCGGCAAAGCGTAACTGGCGGTTCACTCCAAGAAAAGGCGGGTTGCCTCTTCGGCTGGCCGGCTCGGAATCGGTCCTCGTTCGCGGAGACGAACGGGATGCTCACAACGCCTTGTTACTCTCCTTCACCGCGTCCGCCTCGACGCAAACCTCATTGCCCATCTGCCGGAATTTCTCGCTCATCTCCGCCATGCCTTTTTCTCGATAAGACGGCTCGGTGGCGCCTACGGCGCCATTCGCCTTTTGTTGCGCGGCGTCGGGATAGAGCGCGGCCTTCTCGTTGTCGGTCAGGTTCGC
>DASSRW010000280.1:0-14807 GCA_035701545.1 Pseudolabrys sp. | reverse complement strand
GGATGATCGAACGCCAAGGTCAACTGACGCGGGCGGAACGACGCATTCATCGGTCAACGCGTGCCCTTGCCGGTGTACAGCGAGCTTGCGAGATAGCGCTTGAGGGCAAAACGCGCGAGCACGCCGATGGTGGCGGCGAGCGGCACGGCGACCAGAAGTCCGACGAAACCGAACAGATAGCCGAAGGCGAGCAGCGCAAAAATCACCCACACCGGGTGCAGGCCTACGCTCTCCCCCACGAGTTTGGGCGAGAGCACGTTGCCTTCGAGAAACTGTCCGAACAGGTAGATGCAGAGCACCGTCACGATCGAACCCCATTCCGGCCAGAACTGGGCGACGGCCACGCCGAGCGACAGGACGAGCCCCGTCATCGATCCGACGTACGGAATGAACGTGATGATGCCCGACACGAGCCCGATCAGAAGGCCAAAGCTCAGGCCGACCACCGTCAGCGAAATGGCGTAAAACGAGCCGAGGATGAGGCACACCGCGGTTTGCCCACGCACGAATCCGGCAATGGCCGCGTCGACCTCGCGTGCAAGCTGGTGCACGGTCTTGCGCTGATGCACCGGAATCCAGTTGTCGACCGCCTTCACCATGCGGTGCCAGTCGTAGATCAAATAGAAGGCGACCACCGGCGTCACGACCATGAGCGAAAACAGCGATACCAGCGCGCGGCCTCCCGACCAGAGCGAGCGAAGGAAGGCGGTCAGCCAGCCGACGCCCTGCGACACGAGATCGCTGATCGATTGGTTCGCGTTGAATCCGGCGCCCACAAGCTTCTGCACCCACGGCCGGCTGGGATCGCTCAGGACCGTTTGCACGCGTGTGACGTAGGTCGGAATATTGGCGATGAAGGAGGCGAGTTGCTGGCCGAGGATCGGCGCGACCAACAGGATCAGCACCACGATCCCCATGACCACGAGGCTGATCATCAGGAGCGCGGCGACCAGCCGGTTGACGCCCATCCGCTCGATCCGGTCCGCCAGCGGCGTCAGGATGTACGCGATGCCGAGACCGGCCACGAAAGGCAGCAGGATGTCGCTCAACAGCCAGAGCGCCAGCACGCAGAGGGCCAGCGCGACAAGCCAGAAAACCACTTGCCGTTCGAACGTCATGGCTTCGCCCCGTTCGGCATCGCGGCGCAATTCGGCCAGTCGGCGCTCGGTACTCACAATCCGGCGGACGTCGCGCTCATGTGGCGCACCCATTCGGCGACATAGGCGGCGATCGACAACAAGGTCAAGACCGCCACCACGACCATGAGGACAAGTTCGAATATGCCGGCGGACACATGAAAACCCAGCGAACCCAGCACCACGCAGGCAAAGACGATCTGCGCGGCGGTGTTGAGCTTCGAGACCAGCAGCGGACGCACCTTCATCGGGCTCCCAAGCAGCCACGACAGGATGACGCCGCCAATGATCATGATGTCGCGGGACACCACGAGAATCACCAGCCAGCGCGGAATTGCCCCGGCAATCCCCAGCGTCACGTAGATCGAGACCAGCAGCGCCTTGTCTGCCAGCGGGTCGAGATAGGCGCCAAGCTCGGTGGTCATGTTGAAGCGCTTGGCGAGATAGCCGTCGACCGCGTCGCTGATGCCGGCGGCGAGGAACAGGACGAACGCAATCCACATGGCGCCGGACGCGATCGCCCACACGACGATCGGCACCAGCAGAATGCGTCCCAATGTAATGAGGTTCGGAATGCTCAACGGTCGGCGCCCCGGATCGCCGGTACACGGCCGGCCGTGGCGACCCGCGCCGCGCCCGCCGCCAGAGCGACTATAACGGTCATCCCACCATTGCGCGACCTGAGATTTCCACGTACGACCCCGCCGAATTAAGAGGGCCATGATGGCGGATAAAGGGCGCGGACTGACCTACGCGCAAGCCGGCGTCGACATCGACGCGGGCAACCGCATGGTGGAGATGATCAAGCCCCTGGTCCGCGCTACCGCCCGGCGCGGCGCCGACGCCGAGATCGGTGGCTTCGGCGGCCTGTTCGATCTCAGGCGCGCCGGCTTCGCCGACCCCGTCCTGGTGGCCGCAACCGACGGCGTCGGCACGAAGGTGAAGATCGCGATCGAAACCGGCCGGCACGACACCATCGGCATCGACCTCGTGGCGATGTCGGTCAACGATCTGGTGGTCCAGGGCGCGGAGCCTTTGTTCTTTCTCGACTACTTCGCGTGCGGCAAGCTCGAGCCGGAGACCGGCGCCGCCGTGGTCGCGGGCATCAGCGACGGATGCAGGCAGGCCGGCTGCGCGCTGATCGGCGGCGAGACCGCCGAAATGCCGGGCCTCTATCGCGGCGGCGATTACGACCTCGCCGGCTTCGCGGTCGGCGCGGCCGAGCGCGATCGGCTCCTTCCGCGCAAGGACATCGCGCCGGGTGACGCGATCATCGGGCTTGCCTCCTCCGGCGTGCACTCGAACGGCTATTCGCTCGTGCGCTCGGTGGTCGAAAGATCCGGCTTGCGGTGGAGCGAGCCTGCGCCGTTCGAGCGCAAGCGCGCGCTCGGCGAAGCGATACTGACGCCGACGCGCATCTACGTGCAGCCGTGCCTCAAGGCGTTGCGCGACACGAAAGCGGTCAAGGCGCTCGCGCACATCACCGGCGGCGGATTTCCGGACAATATTCCGCGTGTGCTGCCTGACGGCCTTGGCGCGCGCCTCGATCTTGCGCGCGTGCCGGTCAGCCCGGTGTTCCGGTGGCTCGCGGCGGAGGGCAATATCGCCGAGCCCGAGATGCTGCGGACGTTCAACTGTGGCGTCGGCATGATCGCCGTGGCGGCAAGGGAGCACGCGGAGCACGTGATCCAGTCGTTCGCGCGGTCCGGCGAGCAGGCATTCGTGCTTGGCGAAATAATCCCCCTCTCCGGCGATCTCCGCGTCAGCTACGCGGGCCGCCTCGATCTGGCGCCGCCGTGACGCGCAAGCGCGTCGCCGTCCTGATTTCCGGCCGCGGCTCGAACATGAGCGCGCTCATCGAGGCCGCAAAGGCCAGCGACTACCCCGCGGAAATCGCGCTGATCATTTCAAACCGGCCCGACGCGCTCGGGCTCGAATCGGCTCGCAGCGCGAGGATCCCGACCGAGATCGTCGATCATGCCGTACACGGGAAGAACAGGGTCGAATTCGAGGCCTTATTGGAGGATGTGCTCCAGGAGCATTTGATTGATCTCGTCTGTCTCGCCGGATTCATGCGGTTGCTCACCGATGATTTCGTCACGCGGTGGTCGGGGCGCATGCTCAACATCCACCCGGCCCTGCTCCCCTCGTTCAAAGGCCTTCATACGCACGAGCGCGCGCTCGCCGCAGGCGTCAAGATTCACGGGGCGAGCGTCCATTTCGTTGTCGCAGAGGCCGATTCCGGGCCGATCATTGCGCAAGGTGCGGTGGCCGTACACGAGGACGACACGCCGGCGACACTCGCCGCCCGCGTGCTTGCGGTCGAGCACCGCATTTATCCGCTGGCCTTGCGGCTCGTCGCCGAGGGCCGCGTTCGTGTGGAACAGGGCCGCTGCGTGCTGACGGGCACGTCGGCCGCCGATGCCGCACTCCTTGTTCCTTCCGCCCGGGCCTGATGCAATCCGTCCTTTTCCACAAGGTGTTCCGCAGGCCTTACGACCTGCCGGCGTCGCGATAGCTTCGAGGGTCGGCGGCGACCGGAGCACCGGAATTTGAATTTTTGCCCGCCGCCGTTGTTATACAGTTCGAGCGCGCCTTGAGATGAGCCGCGCAATGCGTTCAGCACCCTTGGGGAAAGTCATGAATGGCAAGAGCGAGCAACAGCTGATCTATCCGGGCCTCGCCGGATTCTACGCGACGTGGACCGATATCGCCTACACGCTGGTCCGCGTTATTATCGGTTACATCCTGTTCATGCACGGCTGGGGAAAAATCGGGACAGGCCTCGGCGGCATCACCGCCTATATGGGCAAGCAGGGCCTGGAACCGGCCGTGTTTTTCGCCGGCGCCGCGATGTTCCTGGAGACGGTCGGCGCCATTTGCGTCGCCATCGGTTTGTTCACGCGCTTCTTCGCCGCCGCACTCGCGATCGAAATGGCGATCGCTTTTCTCGACGTCCATCTGGCGAGGGGCTTCGCCGTCGGCAAAGGCGGCTTCGAATACGTGCTGCTTATCGGCATCGTGCTGTTTGCAATCGCAATTCGCGGCGGCGGCCCCTATTCGGTCGACCGCGCGATCGGCAAAGAGCTGTAAGCAAGGCTTGACCGACGATCGGCAAAGCGCGGGTCTTCAGGCCCGCGCTTTTCGTATCCACACTCTGTTGTCGTGGAAGGCCGCGCCGCAATAGGGCGCGATGGCGTCCGCGCCGGTGAGCGTGTTGATGCCGCAGCCGTCCGGGTAGGCGTCGTTCGGCCAGATCGATTCGGCGATCAGCACGCCGCGCCGTACACCGTCGAACAGGCGCGCGTGCAGACGCACCTGCCCGCGCCGGTTTCCGAGGACAACATGGTCCCCGTCGGTAACGCCGTTTGCGGCGGCGTCGTCCGGATGAATCATCACCTCCGGCCGCTTCTCCTGCGCTTGCGAAGTCGGCATTTCGGTGAACGTCGAGTTGAGAAAGCCGCGTGCGGGTGATGTGGCAAGCCGGAATGGATGTTCGGCGTCGGCCTCTTCGATCACTGTCCAATAGTCGGGCAGCTTCGGCATCCGGTCGTATGGACCTCCATGCACGCGGCTGCGGAACGGCACATTCGGCCAATCCGGCTTGAAGCGAAACTTGCCGTCCGGCCACGCGAAACCGTCGAGATAGTGCGAATGCTCGAAATCCGGCTGGCAATCGATCCAGCGATTTCGCTCGAGCGAATCGAGATCGCCCCAGCGGGAGTGACGCAAGGTCCAGTCGATCAGCTCGCGCCCGGTCATGTCGAATCCGGGATGCACGGCGCCGACGCGTTTGGCTAACGCGCAGATCACCTCATGGTTGGAGCGGCACTCGCCCGGCGGCTCGACCAGCTTTGGGCCGAGAATGATGTATTGATGACCGCCACCTTGATAGACGTCATCGTGCTCGAGAAACGTTGTTGCCGGCAGCACGACATCGGCCACGCGCGCAGTCTCGGTCATGAATTGCTCGTGCACGCACACGAACAGGTCCTCGCGCGCAAAACCGCGCTTGACCTGCGTCTGGTCGGGCGCGACCGACATGGGATTCGTGTTCTGGATCAGCAGCGCCGTGACCGGTGATCCATCCCGCAGCGCCTCCCTTTCGCCGGTCAGGATCGCGCCGATGCGAGACTGATCGAGCATGCGCACGGTTCCGTCGCGTGCGTCGAGTCCCTCGATCATGGTCTTGTCCCAATGATAGATGTCGGCGTTGTTGTGAAAGGCGCCTCCACCTTCGTATTGCCACGCGCCGGTCACCGATGGAATGCAGCTCGCCGCATGCATGCTGACCGCGCCGTTGCGCGAACGCGCGAAACCGTACCCGAGCCGGAAATAGGCGCGCCTGCGTTCGCCGATCACCGCCGCGAACTGCTCGATGGTGTCGACTGGCGCGCCGGTGATCGCGGATGCCCAGTGGGGGTCGCGCGTGTGTACATGCGCCTCAAGCTCGCGCGGCGCATCCGTGTAACGGTTCAGATAATCCCAATCGGCTTTCCCGTCGCGGAACAGACAGTGCATGACGGCGCAGGCGAGCGCCGCGTCCGTGCCAGGCTTCACCAGCACCGGCAGGTCGGCCTGTTTCATCGTCGCGTTCATGTACACATCAACGCAGGCAATCCTGGCGCCCCTGTCCTTGCGCGCGCGAATCGCGTGCGTCATGACATTGACCTGTGTGTTGGCTGCATTCGTGCCCCAAATGACGATCAGATCGGACCTCGTCATCTCGCGAGGGTCGGGCCCGGCAACGCGTCCCGTACCGGCGGCAAAGCCGACATAGGATCCGTTGACGCAGATCGATGAGTGAAAGCCCGAATATTTCTTCGCATGGCGCAGACGGTTCATGCCGTCCCGCATCACGAGGCCCATGGTGCCGGCGTAGTAATAAGGCCAGACCGCCTGAGGGCCATGCCGCTGCTCGGCCTTGATGAACTCTTCTGCGACAAGGTCGAGCGCGTCATCCCACGGGATCGGCTCGAAAGAGCCCGAGCCCTTCGCGCCCTTGCGCCGGAGCGGCGTCAGCAAGCGGCCGGGATGATGCTCGCGCTCGGCATAGCGGCCGACTTTCGCGCAAACGACACCGGCTGTGTAATCGTTGTCCTTGGCGCCGCGCACGCGGCCGATCGTGCGCTCGTCCAGCAATTCCACTTCAAGCGCGCAGGTCGACGGGCAATCATGCGGGCAGGCTGAGAAGCCGATCCGCGTCGCGGCGGCAACGCTCCGCAAGGTCTCGTTCATGGCGGCGAGATTACGCCGCTTCGCTAGGCCTTTTCCATCGCGACGTGATGGCGCCGGCGCCAGATGTAGCCCGAGCCGCAGACCACGATGACTCCGATGATTTCCGCCGCCAGATCGACGTGTGCGGGATCGAAATTGCTGAATAGTTGCAGAATGATCGGATCGCTCGAGAAGATTTCTCCGGCCACCCAGCCGAGAATCGCGGCGCCTCCCCAGACCAGGATCGGAAAGCGCTCGAGCAAGGCGAGAATGATCGCGCTGCCGGCTATCACCATCGGAATGCTGACGGCCAGACCGAGCGTCAGCAGGATGTATTGCCCCTGCGCCACCGCCGCGACGGCGACCACATTGTCAAGGCTCATCACGACATCGGCGACGACAACGATGCGCACCGCGCGCCACAGATCTTCCACCGCCTCCGGCGTGTCCTCCTGATCGTGGCTTTGCGGCGCCAGCAGCTTGATCGCAATCCATATCAGGGCAATCGAGCCGACCAGCTTGAGATAGGGCAACGTCAGCAGCTTGGCGACGACCACCGTGAAAACGATCAGCAGCACCGAAGCGAAGCCCGCGCCGATGATCATGCCCCAAAGCCGCTCGCGTGACGGCAGGCCACGGCACGCGAGCGCGATCACGACTGCGTTGTCGCCGGACAGAAGAATATTGATCCAGATGACCTGAAGAACGGACACCCAGAAACTGGCTGAGCTAACGTCCGCGCTCAGTGCGCTCCACACGTTGGTCCTCCACCGGCGTTCCGCCTGCTTTTGTTATCGCCGCGCCGCGGCGGCTTTTGCCTAAGCTAATCGCGCAAGCAAGACATGACCAGCCGCGCTCCGCTACCCGACAATCTCGTTTTCCGAAAAGAACTGCGCGATTTCCCGCACTGCGGTATCAGGAGCATCGGAACCGTGCACCGAATTTTCGCCGATGGACTTGGCGTGGACCTTGCGGATCGTGCCGGGCGCAGCCTTGGCCGGGTCCGTTGCGCCCATTACCTCGCGGTATCCGGCAATCGCGTTCTCGCCCTCGAGTACCTGGACCACCACCGGGCCGGAAATCATGAAGTCGACCAGTTCACGAAAAAACGGCCGCTCGCGATGGATGCTGTAGAACTGTTCGGCCTGCTCGCGGGTAATGCGGACGCGTTTTTGCGCGACGATGCGCAGACCCGCCTGCTCGATCATGGCGTTGATGGCGCCCGTCAAATTGCGTGCGGTCGCGTCGGGCTTGAGGATCGAAAACGTACGCTCGACCGCCATCGGAAATATCCTTTTTGGGGCTGGTTCTTGCAGAAAATTGGTCGCGGCGGCTTATACCGGCAGGGCACAAACGCTGCAAGGCCAACGGCTCCAGGCTATGTTTCGCGTGACGGGAGATGACGATGAAATCGCGCTACACCATGTTTGCGGGTTATAACGTCTGGTGCAATGAGCGGCTCTATGACGCGGCGGCGAAGGTATCGGACACCGACTACCGGATGGACCGCGGCGCCTTCTTCAAATCTCTGCATGGCACGCTTAACCACCTGCTGCTCGCCGACCGTATCTGGATGCGGCGTTTCACCGGCACAGGCGAACACCCGCCGAACCTGGATGCCATTCTCTTCGACGACTTTGAATCCCTGCGCGCTGCGCGCCGTAGCGAAGACGCGCGCATAAGCCACTACATCGACGGGCTGAACGAGGCCGATCTCGCCGGCGCAATCCGCTATCGCACGCTCGTAAAGCCGGTCGAAATCGAGCAGCCCCTCGCCCCTGCGCTCGACCATTTCTTCAACCATCAAACCCATCACCGCGGACAGGCCCATGTTCTGCTCACGGCGATTGCCGGCGATGCGCCCTCGTTCGACCTGATCATGTATCAGCGCGAACGTGGGCAAGACGCGTTGCGCAAACTCGGCTGAAGCACGCCACCAAGGGATTGCGAAGCGTCTCTCGCTGCATCAAAACGCACCATGCTCGTCATCGAAAATCTTTCCGTCCGGATCGCCGGCCGCGTGCTGCTCGACGGCGCGTCAGCGCGGATTCCCGCAGGCGCGCGCGTCGGGCTCGTGGGGCGCAATGGCGCCGGCAAGACGACGCTGTTCAATGTGATTGCCGGCGACATCGCGCCCGAACATGGGACCATTCAGGTGCCGCGGCGCTGGCGCATCGGCCGGCTGGCGCAGGAAGCGCCGGACGGCCCTGAAAGCCTGCTCGACGTCGTGCTCAAGGCGGACACGGAGCGAACGCACCTCTTGGCCGAGGCGGACATCGCCCACGACCCCCATCGGATCGCGGAGATTCAATCCCGTCTTGCCGACATTGGCGCGCATGCGGCGCCTGCGCACGCGGCTGCGATTCTGTCAGGTCTCGGCTTCTCGACCGCCGACCGGAATCGCGCATGCGCCGAATTTTCTGGCGGCTGGCGAATGCGCGTGGCGCTCGCCGCCGCGCTCTTTGCCAGGCCCGACCTTCTGCTGCTCGACGAGCCGACAAACTACCTCGATCTCGAGGGCACGCTGTGGCTGCAGGATCATCTCGCCCGCTACGCGCGCACGATGATCGTCATCAGCCACGACCGCGATCTTCTCGACAATGCGGTCGGGCACATCCTTTCATTGGAGGGCCGCACGCTCGCGCTTCACCGGGGCGGCTATTCGGCGTTCGAGCGGCAGCGGCGCGAGCGCCAGGCGCTCGACCTGAAGCTCGCCAGGACGCAGGAGGCTCGCCGCAAGCATCTGCAAGCCTTCGTCGACCGCTTCCGTGCCAAGGCAAGCAAGGCGCGTCAGGCACAATCGCGGCTGAAGATGCTCGCGAAGCTGGAGCCGATCGCCTCGGTCGTCACTGAAGAGGTGCGGCCGATTGAAATTCCGCCGCCTGCAAAACCTTTGTCGCCGCCGATTGTCGCCATCGACAAGGCCAGCGTCGGCTATGAGCCGGGGCGCGCCGTGCTGTCCGGGCTTACGCTGCGGATCGACGACGATGACCGCATCGCCCTGCTCGGCGCCAACGGAAACGGAAAGTCCACGCTGGTGAAGCTCATCGCGGGACGGCTTGCGCCATTGCAAGGAAGCATCGTTCGCGCCGCCAGGCTCAGAATCGGCTATTTCGCGCAGCACCAGCTCGACGAGCTCGACGCTGAAGCGAGCACCTATGACCATGTTCGCGCGCTGATGCCGGACGCTCCCGAGACGGAGGTGCGGGCGCGCGCCGGCGCCATCGGATTTTCCGGCGCGGCAGCGGACAACAAGGTGAAAACCCTGTCCGGCGGCGAAAAGGCGCGCCTCCTGCTCGGTCTCGCGACGTTCGGCGGCGTTCATCTCGCCATTTTCGACGAGCCGACCAACCATCTCGACATCGACAGCCGCGCGGCGCTTGTCGAAGCGATCAACGAGTATCCAGGCGCGGTGATCCTCGTCTCGCACGACCGCTATCTGCTGGAAGCCTGTGCCGACCGGCTGTGGCTCGTGCAGAACGGAAAGGTTGCGCCCTACGACGGCGATCTCGACGACTACCGCCGGTTCATCCTTGCCGAGCGCGATGGCAGCGACGTAGGCCGCACGCGCCCGCCGAAGTCAGACCGGGCGCATGCGCGGCGGGTCGCCGCCGCAAAGCGCGCCGACACGGCGCCGCTGCGCCGGCGCGTGTCGGCTGCCGAAGCCGACATGGTCCGCCTCACGGGCGAGCTGGAAAAAATCGACGCGGCGCTGGCCCAGGGCGATCTGTTTGCGCGCGAGCCCGCCAAAGCCGCGGCGCTTGCCAAGGCAAGATCGGCAACGATTGCAGCGTTGGCAACGGCGGAAGACGAATGGCTCGCCGCCACTGCGGCACTCGAAAGCGCCTAAGTGGCTATTGGACGTAAACCCGTTCGCCGGCGCCGGCGGTTTTGGCCGGCGTGCGCTTTTTCTTTTTTCCCTTTTGCGGTTTTTCCGGCGCGGCCGCTTGCGGAGCCTGATCGATTTCTTTGAGTCGGCCACCCTCAAAATGATAGATGCCCGGCCAATTGCCGGCGACGTAGGTCACCACCGCGGTGCGCTCACCACTTGCCGCCGCCCCGATTGTGACCGTCTGGGGCTGACCGGCGCGGCGCACAACCTGACATTCGGTCATACCGAGCGCGACGCCACCGCCGGCCGGGAATCCGCCAAGCTGCCCGGGGCCTGCCGGGCCCGGCTCAAGCCGGTCGGGCGGAGGTTCGGAAGGTGCAGCAGAAGCAGTCGCTGCGGTCTGTCCTTTGCCGGCACTCTCGCCTGCCCTCGCCGCCGTGGCAGGCGGCGTGGCGGCCGGAGGCGGCTCGGGGGCGGGCGCACAGGTGCCGTCCGTGCCAACGAGGTCATCCGTGCCAACCGGCTGCTTCGATTTCAGCTCGGACGGGTTGCTGGAGAAAAGGTTCCAGTCGGGCTTGCCGAAGTCCATCGGACGAGAAAACCAGCCGGCGTCGGCCGAGAAAACGTTGGTGCCGCCGCAGCCGGCAAGAGCCGCGGCCGCGGCGAGCAACAGTCCAACACAAAAAACGCTGCGACTTGTTCGCAAATCCACCACCACGCCGGCAAAGGGTTGTTCGTTAAATCCGATTTTGCGACATGATGATGGCGGCCGGCAAGCGCAGCCGATTTGCGCCGCCGGAACATTGGCCTGCGCCAGCGGCCGAGCGCATTGACCCATAAGGCAGTGACCTACTGGGCCGTTGGCTGACGACTTCCCGGGAAGGAAACGGCTGGATCAGGCCTTTTTGACCCAGCGCCCCTTCTCGTCGGGCTGCCAATAGGTCGTATCGAATCCTTTGGCCCTGGCCTCCGCCCACTTCTCGCGCGCGGCGGCAACGGCCTCATCGTCCTCGCCGTCGAAAAGCAGAACGATGCGATGGTAGCTTTCCGCATCGGCCGGCATGGCGGCACCGTCGATCAAAAAGCGGACGCTTGCGCCATTCGGGTTGCCATCGTTCACCGTGAGCAGGACTGGCTGCATCGCAGCTTCCGGCTCCCGCCAGGTGCCGTGCGGAAGAAAATTGTCGTCGCGATAGGTCCAGAGGTACGCGTCGAGCGCCTCAATGCGTTCCTCCGCCGAGGCGTGCACGACAACCCGCCACTGCCGCTCGAGCGACCTCTCGAGCAGGTCCGAAAGCGTGCCTTCAAGCGGCCTGCCCTGGAGCTGATAAAAAAGCACTTCGGTCATGGCTGCGGCTCGCCCGACTATCGCTCGTAGTGATCCGCCACCAGCCGGTTGAGCAGCACCACGCCCCAACCCGACCCCCAGCTTTTGTTGGTGTCGGTCTGGCGCGAGTCAAAGCCCGTGCCGGCGATGTCGAGGTGAGCCCAGGGCGTCTTGTCGGCAACGAAGCGTTGCAGGAATTGCGCCGCCGTGATCGCGCCCGCCCAGCGCCCGCCTCCGGCATTTTTCACGTCGGCGAATTTCGAGTCGATCAGCTTGTCATATTCCGGCGCAAGCGGCATGCGCCAGACGCGCTCGCCGGTCGCAAGGCCGCACTTGGTCAGCCGCTCGGAAAGCCTGTCGTCGTTGGAAAACATCCCGGCGTGCTCGTGACCGAGCGCGACGATGATCGCGCCGGTCAATGTTGCAAGATTGACCATGAATTTCGGCTTGAACCGCCTGGCCGTGTACCAGAGCGCGTCGGCAAGCACGAGGCGGCCCTCCGCGTCGGTGTTGATGATCTCGATCGTCTGCCCGGACATTGAGGTCACGATGTCGCCCGGCCGCTGCGCGTTGCCGTCCGGCATGTTCTCGACGATGCCGATCACACCGACCGCATTGACCTTCGCCTTGCGTGCGGCAAGCGCGTGCATCAGCCCGACGACACAGGCCGCGCCCGCCATGTCGCCTTTCATGTCTTCCATGCCGCCCGCGGGTTTGATCGAGATGCCGCCGGTGTCGAAGCACACACCCTTGCCGACGAAGGCAACCGGCGCATCGCCCTTGCGGCCGCCGTTCCAGCGCATTGCGACCAGGCGGCTGTCGCGGCGCGATCCCTGGCCGACGCCGAGGAGCGCGTTCATGCCGAGCTTCTTCATCGCGCGCACGTCGAGCACGTCGACTCCAACGCCGAGCTTCCTCAGCGCCGATACGCGGCGCGCAAATTCTTCCGGGTAGAGCACGTTCGCCGGCTCGTTGACCAGATCGCGCGCGAGCACGACGCCCTCGCCCAGCGCCTCGCGCGACGAAAAGGCCTTGCGCGCGGCCGCAACGTCGGCGACCGCGATCGCAATCTTCTTGTCTGCGGCGGACTGCTCGTCGTCCCTGCGTTTCGTCTTGTACCGATCGAATTTGTAGGCGCGCAGCCGGACGCCCAACGCCAGGTCGGCGGCCTGATCCGGCCGCATTGCGCCGCGCGGCGATTCCGCAAGGATCGTCGCTTCGCCCGCGCTCGCCGGAATCTTTCCCATCGCGATGCCGCCGAACTTGGCAAAATCCTTCGCGGCAAGATCGTCTGCTTTGCCCATGCCGATCACCACCAGCCGCGCAACCGCCAGGCCGGTTGGCATGACGAGATCCAGGTTCGATCCGCTCTTGCCGGTAAAGCGCTCGGCCCTTGCCGCGCGCGCCACCAGATCGCGGGCGGCGGCCAATGCGCGCCGGGTGGCCGGACCGAACGCCAGGGCCTCGCCGCAAAACACGATCAGGGCGCCTTTGGCCGGCGTGGCGAAAGGGCTGAATCCGAGCTTCACGACACCGGGCATTGGCACTCTTCCTTTTGTTGGCAGGGGACGCAGGGGACGCAGGGAACGCTTGCAGGGTTGCCGTTATGTACTCCGGTCAGGCGGCGTGCAAATCCCGGTCGGCTCATCGCCGCGATGCCGCCTCCGCATGGGCGATTCTGGAGAGGAGCCGGCAATGGACCCTCCGCCCTCGGGAATTGAGGCATTTTTGGCCCTGGACGGACCGGCCGCTTAATAATTTATTGTGTATGTTCAAAGGGTTTGCCTTTGGGCAGCCATTTTGTCCACTGATCAAGGTAAACCTGCCGGCGTTCGGGTAACTTGATATCGCCACGCCCGGCTGGGGAGCCGGGCGTGATCGCGGTGGTGTGGCTGCAACTGGGGACAGCAGGACGGATGGGGTCGATCAACCGATACGTCTTCCGCACCACGTTTGGTGTGTTTTGGGTCGTGCTCGTCAGCCTGACCGCGGTTTTCTGGGTTACCCAGGCGCTGCACGACATTGATCTGGTGACGAGCCAGGGGCAAAGCCTTCTGGTGTTCATCGGAATCACCGGGCTGGTCATTCCCCTGCTGGTGCTGGTCATCGCGCCGATCGCGCTGCTGATCGCCATCGCCCATACGCTCAACAAGCTGTCGAGCGATTCCGAAATCATCGTCATGAACGCAGCCGGCATGTCGCCGTGGGCGCTGTTTCGCGCGTTCATGATGGTCGCGATCGTGATCTCGATCATGGTCGCCGCCATCGCCGCATACTTCGCGCCGAAAGGCATGCGCATGCTGCACCAATGGATCACGCAGGTGCGCGCGAACGTGGTCAGCACCATCGTGCAGCCCGGCCGCTTCACCAGCGTCGAGCGCGGCGTGACGATCAATATCCGCGCGCGGCGCCCGAACGGGCAACTGGTTGGAATATTTCTGGACGATCAGCGCGACCCCGCCGAACGTTTCACGATTCTTGCGGAAGCAGGCGAGTTGCTGGAGAACGACAACGGGACGTTCCTCATTCTGCAAAACGGCAGCATCCAGCGGCACGAGGCGAAACAACGCGATCCGACTTTGGTGCTGTTCGATCGCTACGCCTTCGATCTTTCGCGGTTTTCCGGCGGACCTCAGTCCACCAAATATTCGATGCGCGAGCGTTATCTCTGGCAGCTCTTCGGCGACCCAAGCGACAAGGACTACGTGACGCAGCGCGGGCAATTCCGCGCCGAGCTATCGGATCGCCTCATGGCGCCGCTTTATCCGCTGGCTTTTGCCATCATTGCATTCGCCTATCTCGGCCCGCCTCGCACCAACCGGCAGAGCCGGGCCGCCTCGCTGCTCGGCGCAATCGGCTGGGTCGCGCTGCTTCGTTTGACGGGCTTCGCCTCGACCGTGTTCGGGGCCGCCTATCCGTGGATGCTGTCGCTGCAATACATCGGCATCGCGGCGGCATTCGTCGGCGGATTGTTCGTCATCCATCGCGGCATCATCATCGAGCCGCCCGCCGCGTTCATGGATTGGCTGCTCAATCTTCGGCTCGTCCGCCGGTTCGCGGTGAACCAGTCATGATGGTCATCGGCGGCACCTTTGCACGCTATTTCGGGATCCGCTTCCTCGGCTCCGTTCTCGCGGTATTCGTCGGAATTTTCGCTTTGGTCGCATTGCTCGACTACATCGAATTGATGCGGCGCGCCGGCGACATTCCGAACGTGTCGGCGCTGCTCGTCGCCAAGACGTCGTTTTACCGCGTGCCGCAGGTGACCGAGCGGGTGTTTCCGTTCTGCATTTTG
>DASSRW010000279.1:0-10191 GCA_035701545.1 Pseudolabrys sp. | reverse complement strand
CGGATCAGGTTCAAAGGGTTTTTCTCAGCCCGTTTCGGGCACCCCTCGGAAACGGCCTTAATCTATGCCCGATGCCGGGGGTGTCAATGCGAGGGCAGGCATGTTGGTGCATGTCTGTTCCGTCGGTCATACTGCATGCGGTGCGGCATTGACTCTTCCCTCTCCCCATCGGGGAGAGGGTGGCGAGCGCGGAGCGATAGCGAGCGCTAGCCGGGTGAGGGGGCGAGTGACGTTCGATAGGCTCTTGCCCCTCACCCGCCCTCGCTCGGCTTCGCCTCCGCTCGGGCACCCTCTCCCCCGAAGGGAGAGGGAAAGTGAGTGTGCCGCGGGCGCCGCATTTTCAGATCCCGATCGCGGCTTTCACCTTCGCCGGCGACAGCGGCAACTCGCGGATGCGCACGCCGGTCGCATGCGCGACGCCGTTGGCGACCGCCGCCGCCATCGGCCCCTGTCCGGCTTCGCCGGTGCCGAGGAAGGGCTCGCCCGGCCGATCGATGACATGCACCTCAACACTCACCGGCAGCGCCGGGAAGCGCAGGATCGGATAGCTCGACCAGTCGCGGCTTGTGATGTCGCGCGCATTGAACCTCACCTGCTCGAGCATGGTCCAGCTCGCCGACTGCACGACCGCGCCCTCGATCTGGTTGCGGATGCCGTCCGGGTTCACGGCCTGGCCGCTGTCGACCGCAGCGACCACGCGGCCGAGCCTGATCTCGCCCGTTTCGTGCTCGACCGTGAGCTCCAGCGCGATCGCGCAATAGGCCGCCAGATTCTTGTAGCGGGCGAACGCGAAGCCATGCCCGTGGCCGCGCGCGAGCTTTTCGTTCAAGCCCCAGCCGAATTCCTTCGCCGCCTTGTTAATGACGTCGCGGGCGCGCGGATCATCGATGTGCTTGAGGCGGAATTGCACCGGATCGGTTTTCGCCGCCGCGGCGAGCTCGTCCATGAAGCTCTCGACCGCAAACACGTTGTGATAGGCGCCGAGCCCGCGCAGCGCCGAAACGCGCAGCGGCATCTGCGGAATGAAGTGGCTGACCACGCGGATGTTCGGCACCGAATAGATCGGGATTGCGTTGCGGTCGCCGCCGCCTTCCGGCATCGGAATCGGCTTCGGCGCATCCGGCGCAAACGGCTGCGCCAAATACTGGCCCGCGAGCAGATTGCCGGGGCCGCCGGGCCGCATCGAATGCGTATTGCTCCACACGTCGTATTGCCAGGCGACGATCTTGCCGTTCGCGTCGACTGCGCCAGAGGCGTCCGAAAGCATGGCCGGCCCGAACGGCTCCCAGCCGTGCTCCTGCTCGCGCATCCACTGCACGCGCACGGGCCTTCCGGGCACGGCGCGCGCAATCAGCGCCGCGTCGGCCGCGACGTCGTCGGCGGCATTGTGGCCGTAGCAGCCGGAACCTTCGACGTGGATGCAATGGATTTGCTCCGGCGGCATTTTGAGCATCTTCGCGAGTGAATCGCGCAGCGGATAGACGCCCTGCGAATGCGTCCACACTGTCAGCTTGTTGGCCTCGTATTGTGCGACCGCGCAGGACGGGCCGATCGAACCGTGGATTTGATAGGGGCGGTGGTAGGTGGCGCGGATGGCGCGCACGCCCGCTTCATCCGGGTTGCCGCGATCGAGGATCGTCGTGTCCTGGCTCGGCAGCTTTCGCAGGTAGGAATAGATGTCCGCCTGCTTCGGCAATTGTGCAGTCTCGTTCCATTTCGCCGCGTCGGCGAGCGCGTTCATGGCGCCGATCGCCTGGAATTCCTTCTGCGTTGCGACGGCGAGAAAGCTGCCGTCGCGCACGACCTTTATGACGCCGGGCAGGCGCTCCACCGCGGCGATGTCGACCTCGGTGAGCCTGGCGCCGTAGCTCGGCGGCCGGACCACGCGCGCGTGCAGCATGCGGTCGGGGCGGAGGTCATGCACGTAACTGGGCTTGCCGGTGAGCTTGCCGGGGATGTCGACACGCGAAAATTTCCTGCCGATGACGCTGAAATCCTTTGGATCCTTCAGCGGCGATTTCGCTTGCGCGGTTCGGTGTAACGTCTGCCCGCTGACCAGATTCTTGTAGGCGACGCTGCGGCCGTCATCGGCAACGATCGAGCCGCCTTTCGCATGCAACTGCCCGGCCGGAACGTTGAGCCGCTTCGCGGCAAGATCGACGAGGATCGCGCGCACCTGCGCCGCCGCATTCAGAATGGCGGTGCCGCTGTCCTGCATCGAATGGCTGCCGGCGGTGTATTTTTCGTTCGGCGTGCGCTCGGTGTCCGCGGTAATGAGCGTGATGGCGGCCGGATCGACGTCCAGCTCTTCCGCCGCGCACTGGATGAGCGCCGTCTTGATTCCCTGCCCGAGCTCGGCCTTGCCGGTGAATACGGTGATCGTCCCGTGCGCGTCGATCGCGATCCAGGAATCGAGCATCGGGAATTTGGCGAGGCTGCCGGGCGGCTTTGCTGCGCCGGCCGGCGCCTCCTGCGCCAAAGCGCGCGGAAAAAGGGCGAAGCCGACCACCAGCGCGCCGCCGGTCGCCAGCACGAGGCGGCGGCTTATCCGCAAATCGACCGGCGCATTCATCGCACCGGCTCCGCACGCGCCGTTCGCGTGTCGTTTATCGCGCGCCGGATGGCGCGCAGGATGCGCATGTGCGTTCCGCAGCGGCAGAGATTCGGCTGCATGTAGGCGCGAACCTCGGCGTCGCTCGGCGCGGCCTTGCGGTTGAGCAAGCCCTGCGCGCGCATGATCATGCCGGGAATGCAGTAGCCGCATTGCGCCGCCTGCTCGTCGATGAAGGCGCGTTGCAAGGCGCTTGGCTCGCCGTTCTTGCCAAGCCCTTCGAGCGTGGTGATCTGCCGCCCTTCAAGCACCGACACCGGCAGCAGGCACGAATAGACCGGCTGGTGATCGACCAGCACCGTGCAGGCGCCGCACTGGCCGAGGCCGCAGCCGAACTTGGCGCCGTTCAATTTGAGATCGTCGCGCAGCACGTAAAGCAGCGGCGTGTTGGGATCGCCGTCGATGCTGTGCTCCTTGCCGTTGACGGTAAGGACGGTCATTGCGGCGCCTCCGTTGCTGCCGTTTGCCGCTGCCCCCGGATCCTGGCGAGCGCGCCGGCGACATCGTTCCAGCGTGGCCGATGACTGAAGCGCGTCCGCAGATAATCGACGACCGCCACGATCTGCGCGTCGGTAAGCGCGCCTTCGAAGCCCGGCATGATGCGCCCGGGCCGGCCCGGCCGCGGATGGACGCCGGTCAGGATGATGTGCAGCAGGTTCGTCGGATCGTCGGCGTTGATCGGCGTGCTCAGCCCGAGATCGATCGGGCGCGAGATCGGCAAGCCGCCGCCGCTGTGATGGCAGGTCACGCAGGCGCCGGTGAAGATTTTCGCGCCGAGCCCGTCCTTGCCGGCGGCGCTGCCGGTGGTCTGGTGCGCGGGCGTCGTGCCATAGGCGGGCGCCGTCAGCTTGCGCGCGGCGGCCACCGCCGTTTTGATCGAGTCCGGACTGGCCGCGCCGGCGCGCGCGCCCGACAAAGAGGTGACGTACGTTGCAATGGCACGAACGTCCTTTTCGGACGCGTTCGCCAGGTTGTGCGCGACGTCCGCCATCGGCCCAGCGGCGTGGCCGTGCGCCGCGTCATGGCCGTTGCGCAAATAGTTGAACATCGCCTCCGTCGTCCACGGCACCGGCGCGCGCGAGTTTTCGTTGAGCGGCGGCGCGCGCCAGCCTTCGCCCTGGCCGCCGTCGAAGGCGCGCTTCTGCTCCTCGGCGCCGAATTGGTTACGCGGCGTGTGGCACGCGCCGCAGTGGCCGAGGCTGACGGTCAGGTAGGCGCCGCGCGCCCAGCTATCGTCCTTGTCCGCTTCGTTCCGATACGGACCGCGATGCAGGAAGAGAAGCTTCCACGCGGCGGCGGACAGGCGAATGTTGAGGGGGAAGGCGATATCGGGCGCGCGGTTCGCCTGCCGCACCGGCTCGCGCGTCATGATGAAAGCGTAGATCGCGTTGATGTCGGAGTCGGTCGCGTAGGTGAAATGGTCGTAGGGAAACGCGGGATAAAGGTGCCGGCCTTTGCGCGTCACGCCTTCGCGCATGGCGCGCCGGAAGGCCGCCGCCGACCAGGTGCCGATGCCGGTCTCGCGATCGGGCGTGATGTTCGGGCCGTAAATCGTGCCGAACGGCGTCTTGACCGGATAGCCGCCGGCATAAGGCTTGCCGCCCGCCCGGGTGTGGCACACGTCGCAGCTTGCAAGCGCTGCAAGCTGCGCGCCTTTGGCCACGATCGCCGGATCGAACGACGACGCGTCATGCTTCGGTAGCGGCGGAATTTCGCCGCGCCACGCCCACGCATAAAACGTGCCGAAGGCGACGGCGATCACGACCACCACACCGATCAGGATGCGCCAGACCATCTGCTCCCGCCCGAAGCGCGGCGGTCCGCAGGAACATGCCGACCGCCCAAACTAACCCTTGATATCGCGTGCGGTTCCGGCCGCGCGGCGCGCCCCGGGCGGGAAGGACAGGGGCTGTTTCGAAGAACAAACCGGGAGCGTTGCGGGGTTCACGGCCGGCGCCGGCCATTTACGGACAATTATCGCTTGCGCGGTCTACTGGACCGGCGGGGCCGCCGCCCGCCGCCGCCTGGACCACAACGCCGCATGACTTATTCGCTCGTCGAGCAAACGGGCCTCAACACGGCGCGACGCCTGCCGCTCGCATTCGCGGGCGCGGCTGCGTGCTATCTGCTGCTGCTCGTTCTCGGCGCGCGCCTGCTCAACGATCCCGACACGTTCTGGCAGATCGCGGTCGGCGACTGGATCGTCGCGCACCGCGCGCTCCCGCATGCCGACGTGTTTTCCTCCAGCATGGCGGGGGCGCCGTGGATTTCGACGCAGTGGCTGGCGCAGGTTATCTTCGCGCAAACCTTCGCGCTTGCCGGCTGGACCGGCCTCGTCGCGCTGAGCGCCACCGCGATCGCGGGCGCATTCGGACTGCTGATCCACTTCCTGCATCGCACGCTGCCAGCGGGCGCGGCATTGGTCCTCGCTTTGGGCGCGCTCGTCCTGGCCTCGCCACATCTGGTCGCGCGGCCGCACGTGCTGGCGCTGCCGGTGATGGTTATCTGGGCGGCGGGCCTCGTGCGCGCGGTGGACGATCGGCGCGCGCCATCGTTTGCGCTGCTGCCGCTGATGACGCTGTGGGCCAACCTGCACGGCGGCTTCGTGCTCGGCATCGCGCTGATCGCACCGCTCGCACTCGAAGCGCTTTTGCAGAACGGCGCAGCGGAGCGCTGGCGCGCGCTGTCGCGCTGGGCGGTGTTCGCGCTGCTGGCGCTCGCGGCCTCCTGCATCACGCCCTACGGGCCGCAATCCCTTCTTGCCACCGCGCGCATCCTGCGGCTTGGCGAGGCCCTGTCGCTCATTGCCGAATGGCAGCCGCAAGACTTTTCGGTTTTCGGCGGATTCGAACTGTGCCTGATGGCGGCGGCCGGTTATGCGCTTTATCGCGGGCTCACGCTGCCGCCGATCCGCATTCTGCTGGTGTTCGGGCTTTTGCACATGGCGCTGGCGCATGTGCGCAATGGCGAGGTGCTCGGTTTCATCGGACCGCTGCTTGTCGCCGCGCCGCTCGCGCCGCAGATCGGCCGGCGCGATCCCGCCGTCGGCAATGCCGGCGCCCCTGTTCGGGCGCCGGTGCTTGTGGTTCTCGTCATGCTCGCCGCGGTCAGCTACGCGGCGGCGCAGACGATGCAATACATGCCGAACCCGCGCTTCGCGCCGCAAGCCGCCGTCGCGGCGGTGAAGGCGTCCGGCAAGACGCGCATCCTGAACAGCTACGACTTCGGCGGCTATCTCATCGCCTCCGGCATTGCGCCCTACATCGACGGGCGCACCGAGCTTTACGGCGAGGACTTCGTGGTTCGCCATCATCGCGCATTGATGCTGCAGGACCTCGACCAATTCCTTCGCCTGCTGCACGACGCAAACATCGACGTGACCTTGCTCGAAGCCGGCACCCCGGCGATCGGGTTGCTCGATCATTTGCCGGGATGGAAGCGCATCTATGCCGACGATGTCGCGGTCGTGCATGTGCGCAGCGAAGCGTCAGCAAACGGCGGCAAGGACGTACTCCGATGAGCGACACCGCCGCCGTGCGCCTCGAAAAAACGCCGCTGCTGCCGTCGGACGATTCAGCGCGCGCGCCGCTGCTGGAGCGGCTCGCCCATACGCAGCCGGGGCCCGAACTGACCATCATCGTCCCGACGCGCAACGAGCGCGACAACATCATTCCGCTCTACGACCTGCTCGATGCCGCTCTGCAAACCCGCAACTGGGAAATGATGGTCGTCGACGACGATTCGAGCGACGGCACGGCCGATGTCGTGCGGTGGCTCGGACGGCACGACCGGCGCGTGCGGCTCGTGAGCCGCGTCGGCCGGCGCGGGCTCTCGTCGGCGGTCGTCGAAGGCGCGCAGGCCAGCACCGCGCCGTACATCGCGGTGATCGACGCCGATCTTCAGCATGACGAGAAGCTGCTGCCACAAATGCTTGCCGTGCTCGAGGAGGAGCCAGTCGATGTCGTGGTCGGCAGCCGCTATGTCGAAAACGGCAGCGTCGGAAACTGGGACGAAGGCCGCGCGCGCATCAGCTCGCTGGCGACGCGGCTGGCGCGCGAATTGCTCTGCATTCCGGTGAACGATCCGATGAGCGGATTCTTCATGATCCGGCGCGAGGCATTCCAGGCTTCCTTGCGCAACCTCTCCAGCATCGGGTTCAAGATCCTGGTCGATGTCTTCGCCTCCGCGCCGACGGCGCTGCGCGCGCGGGAATTGCCGTTCGAATTCCGCACGCGGCATTTCGGCGAGAGCAAATTCGATTCGATGATCGGCACCGAATACCTGATGCTGCTGGCCGACAAGCTGATCGGCCACATCGTGCCGGTGCGTTTCCTGATGTTCATGGCGGTCGGCAGCGTGGGCGTGCTGACGCATCTGACGGCCTTGTGGACGGGACTGAATCTCCTCGGGCTTCCGTTCGCGGCCGCGCAAGGCGCCGCCACGGTCATCGCGATGATCGGCAACTTCACGCTGAACAACGCGCTCACCTATCGCGACCGCCGCCTGACGGGATGGAAATTCGCGTATGGTCTTTTCACCTTCTGCGCGATTTGCGGCGTCGGCGCCGTCGCTAATGTGGGCATTGCGACGACCCTGTTCAGCGGCCACACCACGTGGTGGATCGCGGGCATCGCGGGCGCCGCGATGAGCGTGGTGTGGAATTACGCCATGAGCTCGGCGCTGACGTGGCGCAAGGCCGGCTGAACAAAGGTTCGGCAGCTCACCGACGGTGTCGGAGCAGCGCAGCGTGGCGGATGCATCAGGCGTCGTATTCCGCCCGCTACTGCCGCGCGCCCATCCTGAATGACGCGAGCCTGGAGACGATTTCGGCGCTCACCGGCGTCGGCACGTTGAGCTCCTTCCCGAGCGCGGCGACCTTGCCGTTGAGCCAATCGAGCTCCAGCCGGTTGCCGCGCTCGAGATCGTGGGCCATGGACGCTTTCATGCCCGGTTCGACCTTGTTGACGACGAAATCCATGCGCTGCTCGATGTAGCTGTCGCCGACGTCGACGCCCTTGGCTTTGCCGACCGCGCGCGCTTCTTCCATCAGCATGCGGAAGAATTTGCGTCCTTCGTCCGTCGCAACGATCGGGCCGATGGATGAATGGCGCGAGGCGGTGGCGCCGGCCATGGCGGTGAGGAAGATGAATTTCTGCCAGCGCTCGACTTCGATGTTTTTGGAAAGGTCGATGTCGACCTTCGCCGCCTTGCCGGCGTCGGCGAAGGCTTGCAGGACGGCGTCGGCCTTGCCGTCCGCATGGCCAAAGCGCATCGAGGCGAACTGGCTCGTATGCCTGATGACGCCGGGAGACGCGATCACCGTCGCGATGTAGGCCACGCCGCCGACCACTTGCCCGCGGCCGAGGATGGGGCCCACGCGCTCGACGCTGTCGACCCCGTTTTGCAGCGTTATCACGCGCGTGTTCGGGCCGACCAGTGGCCGCGCGAGCGCGGCGGCTTTCTCGGTGTCCCACAGTTTCACCGCGAACATGACGATGTCCACCGGCCCGACCTGCGCGGGATCATCGGTGGCGTTCGGCTTCGGCAAATGCAGGTCGCCGTGAACGCTCTCGATCTTGAGGCCGTGCCGCCTGATCGCCTCGAGATTGGCGCCACGCGCGATGAAGAAAACGTCGTGCCCCGCCGCCGCAAGCCGCGCGCCGAAATATCCGCCGACGGCGCCCGCCGCCATTGCCGCAATCCGCATTTTTTACTCCCCGTGTGCGCGGGGAGGGATATAGCGCCGTGCTTCCCGGCGACCAAGCCGGCAAATGGTCACCATGCGTTGCGCAAAACGCTCGTGCTGTGGGCAAAAAAACGCCGGAGCGGCATGGGGTCTTGCCTGACTGATGCGACCCGCGAAAGCCTGCTCCGGCGCGTCGTCCGTGGAAGTGCCGCTTGAATTGCGGGCCGAACGGTCCCTCAACTCGCTAGGCGGCCTGCTGATCCGGTGGCGTCATCTAAACCTCCCTGTCCACGTCGGAGTCCGTTTCGGCTGTCGACCAGGTACGCGACACGGCCGTCAGCCGAAAAGCGAAGTGGGGAAATCCGCAGCGTAACGGCGCCGCGGCGACGGATTGCGGAATTTCGCCGCCGGACAACGCTCCGCGTCGACCGCCTTGCGATAGAGATGCCACGTGGCGTGGCCGAGCACCGGCATGACCACGGCAAGCCCGAGGAAGAACGGCAGCGAACCGAGCAGCAGCAGCGCGGCGACGATCAGCCCCCACACCGCCATCACGCGCGGATTGTCGAGCACGACGCTGATCGAGGTATGCAGTGCGACCGCCGCCCCGACATCGCGGTCGAGCAGCAGTGGAAACGACACCGCGCTGATGACCAGTGCGACGACCGCGAAGAGAAATCCGACAAGATTGCCTAGCACGATCAGCTGCCAGCCGGCCGGCGTCAGGAAGACGTCGTGCATGAATTGCCCGAACGACGAGGGCATCGCGTAGCCAAACGAGGCGACGTAGATTCCGTCCGCAACGGCGAGCCAGGTGAAGAACAGCAGCATGAGCAGGATGCCGAGCGCCGCGATCGCGCCGATCGACGGCGAATGCAGCACATCGATCGCGTGGCTTGCGTCCGTTTCGAAGCCGGCCTCGCGCCGGCGGCTCATTTCGTAAAGCCCGAGCGCGGCGAGGGGACCGAGCAAGGCGAAGCCTGCCGCCAGCGGAAACAGGAACGGCAGCATCGCGTAGCCGAAAATAAGCTGGGCCAAAACGATGCCGACGATCGGATAGATGATGCAGAGGAAGATGGCGTGACTCGGCATTTCCGAGAAATCCGCCCAGCCTTTTCTCAGGGCGTCTTTCAGGTCCGCGATTTCGAGACGGCGGACGATAGGAGTGGCGGGGTTGGCGGGCGCGCCGACAAGCACATGCGACCGGGCCATAATGCACCTCCTGAACGCTGGTGTTCAGTCAGGCCGCGACGGTGGCGCGCCAGTCGTACAAACGGTGGTCACGCAGGGCCGCGACCGATCTGTAGGAATTATAAGCCGTTCTCGCGGTGATGGTTCATCACATTTGTGCGCACAATGTTTCCACGGAGTTCCACCGGCAGGCCATGGCTAGCGGAGTTCCAATGCGTTCGCGCCGAGACGGTTAAAATTCGAACGGTTGCGCGAAAAGCGCGACCACGCCGTCATTTTTGGCGCGAGACCCGATTCAGTACAGGCCCGAAGCCCGCGACGGATTCCAACTGACGCGCTCGCTTTTCGCCCTGGTGCGGGCCGGTGCGGCGGCGACGTTCGCGGGCGCCTTCTGCGGCAGCACGATCACCTTCGCGCCGATCTTCACGCGGTTGAAAAGGTCGATGACGTCCGCATTGGTGAGGCGGATGCAGCCGCTCGACACGTGCTTGCCGATGGTGCTCGGATCGTTGGTGCCGTGGATGCGATATTCGGTGCCGCCGATATACATCGCGCGCGCGCCGAGCGGGTTGCCGGGGCCGCCGGCCATGTGGCGCGGCAGATAGGGCTGGCGAGCGATCATCTCCGGCGGCGGGGTCCAATCCGGCCATTCCGCCTTCTTGGTGATGCTCTGCGTGCCGGACCAGGTAAAGCCTTCGCGGCC
>DASSRW010000278.1:0-29536 GCA_035701545.1 Pseudolabrys sp. | reverse complement strand
CATGATATCGGATGCGATCAGTAGGGAGACCTTCGATCGCGTGATTGATCACCTCGACCTGCCGCGCGAGCCAGCGCCGATAGTCCTCGAAGCTCGCCGGCGGCACCATGCGATCGTAGGTGACGGCGTTGCGCGCGTCGTCGAGCTGCACGATAAATCCGGCATCGACGATCATCCTGTATTCCGTGCGCATCGCCTCGCCGATTGCCGCAAGCAGCTCGTCGTCGCTTTTGTAGTATTCGTTCTTGCGATCGGGGATCACGCTCGCCGGCGCCGCTACCGGCAAAAACGCTTCCTCGACGTTCACGCCGTTCAGCGCGGCCTTGAAGTTGTCGATGTCGCGCTTGAGCTCCGCCTGCCCGGTATAACGGATCGGTCCGACGCAAATCGACTCGCTCGTCGTCGCCACGCCGTCGTGGGCGTCAAGCTCGGCGTAGAATTCGGCAAACCGCTCGCGGTCGGCGCCGCGCTTGAACGGGTTGGCGGCGTCGTTCCTGATCGGCCGCCGCTCGAACCCGCTCAGCCGCTCGATGACGTATTGCGACCAGCTGATCGATTTGCCGAATTCGCCATCGCTCACGACGTCGATGCCGGCCTGCGCCTGACGCTTGACGACCTTGGCGACCGCATTCGTCAGGCAGTTCGCATAGGCCGCCTCGTCACAGGGCTTGCGCGCCTGCCTGGCGCGCAGGAATTCCTGCAAGGCGGGGGGACGGATCAGGCTGCCGACATGCGTCGTCAGGATGCGATCGGTGCTGCGCTTCATGAAAACTATTCGCTACCAAACTATTTGCGCCACGCTATGCGCGAGCCTGCGGCGGAACGCAACGTGCTCACGTCAGGTGGGCGGGTGCCCCATCAGGCTTTTACGACGCCGATAAGCTGTTCGAGCCTTGCGGGATCGTCCTGCAAAGTCTTGCTCGATCCGTCGTAGACGATACGGCCGCGGTCCATAACGATGGTGCGCGGCGCAATCTCGAGCGCAAGGCGCGTGTTCTGCTCGACCAGCACGAGCGCCACGTCGGTCTCGGTCAGCCTCTTCACCGCCCGCGCCAGCTCCTCAACGATCACCGGCGCAAGACCTTCGGAGGGCTCATCCATCAGGAGCACGCTGGGATTGCCGATCAGCGCGCGCCCGATCGCCAGCATCTGCTGTTCGCCGCCGGAAAGCTGGTTGCCGCGGTTGTCGGTGCGCTCCGCGAGCCGCGGAAACAGCTCAAATACGGTCTTTAGGGTCCAATGCCCGGGACGCGCCGCGATCTCGAGATTTTCTCTCACCGTCAATGACGGAAAAATCTCGCGCTCCTGCGGAACGTAGCCAAGGCCGGCATCGACGCGCCGGTAAACCGGAAGCTTTGAAATATCCATGCCGTGCAGCCGCACCGCGCCGCCGTGCAAGGTGGTGTGGCCCATGATGGTCGTAAGCAAGGTGCTCTTGCCGACGCCGTTGCGGCCGATGATCGAGACCGTCCCACCGTCCGCGACCGCGCAGTTGATGTCCTCGAGAACGACGGTCTCGCCGTAACCGGCCGAAACCGCGCTGAGTTCGAGCACGTTCTTGCGTTCAGCCATGGCGCACACCATCGCCGACGCGGTGGCCTTCCTGGCCGAGATAGACCGCCCTCACCTGCTCGTTGGCCATGATTTCCTGCGGCGTGCCCTCGGTAAAAATCGCACCTGCGACAAGCACCGTGATCTTGCGCGCAAAGCGGAACACCACGTCCATGTCGTGCTCGATGATGAGAATGGCGATGTCAGGATCGAGGTTCGCCACTACGTCCAGAATAAGATGCGTTTCCGACGACGGAACGCCTGCAGCCGGCTCGTCCAGCAGCAGGACGCGCGGCTTCTGCGCCAGCGCGATGGCGATCTCGACCAGCCGCTGCCTTCCGTAAGGCAGTTCGCGCACCAGCTTGAGCGCGTCATCGACGAGTCTCAGCGCGGCCAGATGGTCAAGAGCCTCGTCGATGACGACGCGGCGCGCGCCGGTCGCGCGCCAGAGATTGTTGCAGTGGCCGTCGCGCTCGCCGATTGTGAGGCACAGATTTTCGAGCACGGTCAGGCCGCGGAACAACTGATTGATCTGGAACGTGCGCGCGATGCCGCGCCGCGCCCGCTGCGCTTGCGAAAGCGCCGTGATGTCCTCTCCTTCGAGCAGAACCTTTCCGGAGGACGGCTTGAGCAGCCCGGTAATGAGATTGACCAGCGTGGTCTTGCCGGCGCCGTTCGGCCCGATGAGTGCCCGCCGCGCCCCGCGCTCAAGCGTGAGATCGACATCGCGCGTCACCTTCAGCGCGCCGAAGTTGCGATTGAGCCCCTGCACCTCCAACGCCGCCGCGGTCATGACGCGCGATCCTCCGCCACGGACCGGCTGGTGAACACGAGATAGATTGCGTGAATGCCGATCGCGACCAGCGCTCCTAAGCACGTGAACGCCAGAGCGCGGGCCGGGAGACTCGCGATGTATTCGGAGATCAGGTCGGCTTCCGCGAAATTGACCGCAAATCCGATGATGAAACCGATTGCCGCGCCGTCAAATGCGGAGCCGGCCAGCACAGCCCAGTGCTCCCGCTTCCAGGCAAAGCGGCGCGTTGCAGCCGCCCGAGCGCGCCGCCAGTTCCCGCGGCCAATGTCCTCAAACAGGCCCATGAGGCCGCGCGGCGCAAACAGCACCGCCAGGATCAGCAACAGCCCGATGCCGAATTGCCAAAAGGTCGGGCTCAACTTCGACAGGTGATCTTCCAGGATCATGTAGACGACCGCGCCGATAAACGCCCCATAGAGGCGCCCGGTGCCGCCCAGAATCAGCATCACCATCACCTTGGCCGAATTGTCGAAGTCGAAAACCGTCAGCGTGACGTAGGCGTTTGTCTGCGTGAACAGCGCGCCGGCGATGCCGGCGATCGCCGCGGATATCGTGTAAACCGTGACCAGCCGGCGATGCACCGGCGATCCGATCGCGTTCATCCGCCGCACGTTCTCGCGGATTCCGGTCAGCGCCTGCCCGAAGGGCGAATAGACGATGCGGCGCACGATGTAGAAGATCACGGCCAGAACGCCGAGCACATAAAGATAATTGACGTGGCCGTAGAGATCGTACTCGAAAACGCCGAACAGCGGCGAGATGACGAGCCCGGGCAGACCGTCGTACCCGCCTGAAATGTCGGAGCGCAGATTGCCTGCCTCCTGCAGCATGATGGCTGTGGCAAGCGTCAGCATGATGACGGTAAGGCCGCGGTAGCGCAGAATGAACCAGCCGGTCACGAAGCCGATGAGGCCCGAGAGGACCGCGGCCGCAAACAGACTCGACAGCGGTTCGCTCCAGTCCAGCCGCGCGATCAACAGGCCGACCGTATAGGCGCCAACGCCGAAAAAGGCCGCATGACCGAGCGACACGATGCCGGCATAACCCAGGATCAGGTCGAGCGAGAGCGCGAACATGACCATGATCAGCGCCTGATTGCCGAAGGTCATGCGGTCGGGAAACAGGAAGAACGCCGCAATCGCGAGCAGCCACGGCAGCGCCTCAGCGGCCCGGAAGCGGTGCCGGCCGATCAGGTAGCTGGCGGCGCGCTCGCGCGCTTTGCCCGCAACAGCTTCGCTGCCCTCATTCACGGCCATAGAACCCCGCCGGCTTTATGAGCAGGACGAGCACGGTCACCGCATAGATAAAGAATCCGCCGGCATCGGCGAGCAGATATTTGCCGCCGGTGTCGATGATGCCGAGCACCAGCGCCGCCAGCAGCGTCCCTTTGAGGCTGCCCAATCCCCCGACCGCCACCACGATCAGGAAAAGCACGAGGTAGAGCAGCGCAAAGTTCGGATTGAGTCCGAGCAACTGGATGGCAAGGCCGCCGCCCAGCGCCGCAAGGCCGGAGCCGAGCGCAAAAGTCAGCGTGAACAGCCGATCGACATTGATGCCGACCGATTCCGCCATGCGGCGGTTGTCGACCGCGGCCCGTACCATTGCGCCGATATTGGTGCGCTCGAATACGTACCAAAGCACGGCGATCAGCGCGGCACCGACCGCGATCATGAAGACCCGGTAGGCGGGAAAGGAGCGGAAACCGAGGTTGACCGACCCTTGCAGCCAATCCGGCAGCGGAACCGATTTTGGGATCGGCCCGTAGAAGAAGGTAAATGTCGCAATGGCCATGAAGGCGAGACCGATCGTCAACAGAACCTGCTCGAGATCGGTCGCTCGGTAAAAGCGGCGATAGAGACGGCGCTCGAAGCGCACACTGATAAGCGCAACAAGCACAGCCGCAATGATCAGCGAGGGAATAAAGCCGACGCCGTAGGAGCGTGTGAGCGAGACGACGATGTATCCGCCAATCATGGCGAACGCGCCATGCGCCAGGTTCACGAAGTTCATCAGCCCCATCGTTACCGAAAGGCCGACGGAGGTGATGAACAGGAACATGGCGTAGGCCAGGCCGTCGAACAGGATGCTGACGGCAATGTTGGCGTATTGCGGCACGAGCCCCACCTCGCGTTAAGAAAACGCCGCCGCGTGTTTATGCGCGGCGGCGCCGATTGCTGTCAAATACGGTCAGGGGATCACTTGCCGCAGCGGCCGACCTTGAGCACCTTGCACTCATCCTTGACGTTTTTCACCGTCTCGAGGATGCGCTCGCCCAGCTTGCCGTCCGGCTTGCGATAGACCTCCATCGCATGCTCGTTCTGGATGATGTCGCGAGTCGCCGGGTCGATCTTGACGGGTCCGCGCGGGCCCACCGCCGACCAGCCTTTCATCGCGTTCACCACTTTCATGCCGTTCGACAGATCCCCGTGCAGTTTGTTGATCGTGTCGAAGATCGCATGCATCGTGTCCCATCCCGCCGCCGACATGAAATCTGGGTAAGAGTCGGCACCGTAAGCCTTGTGCCACTCTTCCTTGAATTTCTTGTTGGCCGGGCTGTCGAGATCGACTGCGTAGTGGCCCATCACGATGGTGCCGATGGCGGCATCACCCATGTCCTGCAGCTTGTTGTCGGGGATCAGGTCCATCGGGCCGATGAGCTTGATGCCGGCCTTGCGCAAGCCCAGTTCGCCGTAGGCCTTCATGATGCCGGTCGCGTGCGCGCCGGACGGGACGAAGGCGTAGAGGCAATCCGGGTGGGCGTCCTTGACGCGTTGCAGGAACGGCGTGAAGTCCGGCACCTGCACTGGGCTCCCCATCGGAATCGACAGGACCACCTTGCCGCCCGCCTTCTTGTAGCCGGTCTCGAACGCCTCGACCGAATCCTTGCCGGGCGGGAAGTCCGTGTAGGCTACGGCAGCCGTCTTGCAGCCGATCTTGTTGTAGGCGTATCCGCCCATCGGATAGGCCGGATCCCACATGCTGAACGACAGCCGCACGATGTAGGGCGACAGATTGGTGATCCACGCGGTGCCGGCATTGGCGATCACCATCGGCACCTTCGCCTGTGTGATGACCGGCGCAAGCGCGATCGCCGACGGCGAGAACACGAAGCCGGTGACGAGCTGCACCTTGTCGTTGGTGATCAGCTCGGTCGTGACCCGCTTGGCGACGGCGCCGGTCGGCGGCCCTTCGTCGCGCTTGATGATTTCAATCTTGTTGGGGGCGATATCCTTGGCGTGCAGCTTCACATACAGATCGAACGCCTTGTCGATCTGATGCCCAAGATCTGCATTGGCGCCGCTGAACGGAAGCACAACGCCGACCTTGACCGTCGCGGCCTGCGCGGTTCCGCCCACTGCCAGCGCCAGGGCGGCGAGCCCCAGCCATCGTAAAATTCGCATCGCGTCCTCCCTTATGTCCTTGAATTAGTTTGGAGTCCCACTAATTCACGGCCGGCTTTTGCGCCCTGCCTAAGGTGGACCAAGTGCAAGCCCGAGGTCAATCGGCATCGCCGCCGCGGCGCATGCGGCGCGCCGGCCAAAGACGACGCCGCAAAATCGGATAGGCGGCGTTCAGACTGGGGATTTTGCCGCGGCTTGGGATTGAGCCGCAGCGGACCCCAGCGGCGCCTCCTCGTCCGTGCGGTGAACAAGGAGATCGGCGGACGCGGCGATCTCGACGCGATCGCGCCCGTTCTTTTTGGCGAAGTAGAGCGCCTGGTCGGCGCGCGCCAGCAGATTTTGCAGATCGAGCATCGCGCCATCGCAGTGCGCGATGCCGATGCTGAGGGTGGCGGCGATTGGATTGCCTTCGACGTCGGCGGCCGATTTGGCGAAAATCGTCCGGATTCGCTCGGCCACGGCGACGGCCTTCTGAGGGCTTACGTCGTAAAGCACCGCAGCAAATTCCTCGCCGCCAAGCCGGCCGATCAAATCCGACGAGCGCACCACTTGGCGCGCGGCTTCGGCGAAAATTTCCAGCACCCTGTCGCCCGCCGCATGGCCGAAGCGATCGTTGATCGACTTGAAGTGGTCGAGGTCGATCGCGAGCACCGCCGTCGGGCGCGGATCGGCGACATACCGTTTCGCCAGCGCGTTCGCATCCTGCAGAAACGAACGGCGATTGGCGATACCGGTCAGCGGATCGATCATGGCCGCGGTGCGATGCCGCAACTCCGTGCGCTCCTTCGCCATTGCCAGCAGGATGAAGGCAATCGAGATGGTAAAGAGCAGCGCCTCGAAGCTCAGCACCGTCAGCCAGACGCTGCCGAAAATGCGCCCGCTCGACGGCAGCGGCAACACGGCAATCAACGGCGTGCGCAGCAGGAAGAGCGCGCCGTGCGCAAACAGCAGAAAGATCGCCGGCCAGCGCGAGACGAGCTTCTCGCTGAGCCCGCGCCAAAACTCGTAGGCCGTAAGCCAGATGTAAGCGGTGATGATGCCCGAGGCGATCAGAACGCGTATTTCGATGGCATTGGCGAGCACCGGTAACCGGCACACCAGAAGCCACAGCACCGCACCGGTGACGAGATACACCGGCTCCGCCGGCCGGCCATCGAAGAGACGCGCTCCCGTCCAGCCGATCGCATAGGCCGTGAACAGCAGCGCATTGGCGAAATCGATCGAAATCAGGTCCGGCGCCGATCCATAGGTGCCGAACAGCACAATCGATGCGGCGCGGAAAAGATGGGCGAAGCCCCACCAGGCCACGGCGGTAATTGCCGTGTTCTGCACCCACGCAAACAGCAGAAGCAGGCCGAGGAGCGCTTCCACATAGATCGTGACGAGGAAGAGTGTATGGACGTCGAGATTCATTGCTTGCGGGCGCATTTTTTGCACATGCGCCTTTCCCCACCTGCCCTACGAATGAATATCGGCTGCGCACCAAACAACTGGTGAATGCTGGTATCCGAATGCGCGTTATGGTTTCGAGGACCTTTCCGGATTTTGGGCGTTCAGGATTGGCGTCTGGCGAGCTGTAAACAACGGCAAATCGCCGCGAAAAGCGCCGGAAAACGCGCCCTTGTCGGCTTTCCGGCGCTCAATTAGGGTCGATAAGTCATGCAAATCCGCGACGGCATCGTTGAAGCCATCGGCCACACGCCGCTCATCAAGCTCAAGGCAGCGTCCGAGGCCACCGGCTGCGCCATTCTCGGCAAAGCCGAATTCATGAACCCCGGCGGCTCGGTCAAGGACCGCGCCGGCCGCCAGATGATCCTCGAAGCCGAAAAGCGCGGCGAGTTGCGGTCGGGCGGCCTGGTGGTCGAAGCGACCGCCGGCAATACCGGCATCGGCCTGGCGCTGGTGGCAAACGCGCGCGGCTATCGCACGATCATCGTCATTCCGGAAACGCAGAGCCAGGAAAAGAAAGACGTGCTGCGCCTGTTCGGCGCCGAGCTGGTCGAAGTGCCGGCCGTCCCGTTCAGCAATCCGAACAACTATCAGCACGTCGGACGGAGGCTGGCGGAGCAATTGCGCAAGACCGAAAGGAACGGCGTCATCTTCGCCGATCAATGGAACAACCTTGCCAACAGCAAAGCGCACTACGTCTCGACCGGCCCGGAAATCTGGGACGATTGCAACGGTCGCATCGATGGCTTCGTTTGCGCCGTTGGCAGCGGCGGCACCCTCGCCGGCGTCTCGAATTACCTGAAAGAGAAAGGCAAAGAGGTTGTCATCGCCGTTGCCGATCCGCGCGGCGCGGCGATGTACAACTATTTCGATCACGGCGAAGCCAAGGCGACCGAAGGTGGCTCGATCACCGAAGGCATCGGCTTGGGGCGTGTAACAGCGATTGTCGAGCAGATGAAAGTCGATAAGGCCTACCTCATTCCTGATGAGGAAGCTGTTCCGATCATTTTTGATCTGATGAAGAATGAGGGCCTGTGCGTCGGCGGTTCATCAGGTATCAACATCGCGGGCGCGATCCGCCTCGCGAAAGATCTCGGGCGCGGCCATACCATCGTGACCATCCTCGCCGATTTCGGCACGCGCTATCAGTCGAAACTGTTCAATCCGGAGTTCCTGCGCTCGAAGAAGTTGCCGGTGCCGGAATGGCTCACCCGCAAATCGGACATCGAACCGCCGTTCGAGAAGGCATGAGCGCGCAATGGCGACCGATTGCCTGTTTCGCGAGGACTCATACCTGAAGGACTGCGAAGCACGCGTCCTCAGCATCAACGATCGCGGCGGCGTCATCCTCGATCGGACGATCTTCTACGCCACATCCGGCGGTCAGCCGGGCGACACCGGCGCCATCGTGACCGCCTCTGGCGCACTTATTCCCATCGCCTCTGCCGTTTATACCGATCAGGCCAAAACGGAAATCGCGCACGTTCCGGCGGACGGCACACCTGCCCTGCGCGCCGGCGACACCGTCAAAGCTGCAATCGATTGGGACAAACGTTACGCCCGCATGCGCATGCACACAGCGCTGCATCTTCTTTCCGCTGTCCTTCCCTATCCGGTGACCGGCGGCTCGATCGGTGAAGCCGAGAGCCGGCTCGATTTCGATATTCCGGAGGCGGGCCTCGACAAGGATGAGATCACCGCAAAGGTCATGGAGATGATCGCGCGTGATGCGCCCGTGACGAGCCGCTGGATCAGCGACGAAGAGCTCACGGCCAATCCCGGCCTCGTAAAAACCATGTCGGTCAAGCCGCCGATAGGAACGGGCCGGGTAAGGCTGATTGAAATCGCAGGCCTCGACCTGCAGCCCTGCGGCGGGACCCATGTTCGCTCGACGGGCGAAATCGGCGCGGTGCGCGTCACGCAGATCGAAAAGAAAGGCAAGCAGAACCGGCGCGTGCGGCTCGCGCTCGCGTGACGCAAGACAGCGGAACGATCGCGGACCGCCGGGCATTAAATCTGTTTCAATGGACAAAGAGATGACCGAAAAACTTGCAAGCCGCTGGCTGAAATCGACCGACTGGCTCGCGGACAATCTTGGCAAAAACGACATCGTGGTAGTGGACGGCTCCTATTATCTGCCGGCGCAAGGCCGTGACGCCCATGCCGAATATCGCGCCGGCCACATTCCCGGCGCGGTGTTTTTCGACATCGAGACGATCGCAGACAAATCCACCGATCTGCCGCACATGCTGCCGGGGCCCGATGAATTCGGCCGAGCCGTGGGCGCGCTCGGTGTCGCAGAGACGGACACTATCGTCGTGTACGACGGGCTCGGCTTCTTCTCCGCGCCGCGCGTGTGGTGGACGTTTCGCATCTTCGGCGCGAAGAATGTTTTCATTCTCGACGGCGGATTGCCGAAGTGGAAGCAGGAACGCCGTCCGACCGAAGCCGGCGAGACGAAACGCAAGCCGCGCCCGTTCAGGGCCCTCATGGATACCGGCGCAGTAGCGATGGTATCCGACGTGCAGATGGCGCTGAACGGTGACGACGTTCAAGTCGTCGATGCGCGCTCCGCCGGCCGTTTCAAGGGCACCGAACCCGAGCCGCGCAAGGGCCTGCGCGGCGGTCACATGCCTGGCGCGCTGAACGTACCCTCTTCCGAGATCATCGAGAACGGAAGGCTGGCCTCTCCTGAGAAGATCGTGGCAGCGTTCAAGAAAGCCGGCGTAAACACCGACAAACCGATCATCACGAGTTGCGGCTCCGGCGTGAGCGCCGTGGTGCTCGCGATGGGGCTCGATGCCATCGGCAAGAAGATGCCGCGCATCTATGACGGCTCGTGGACGGAATGGGGCGGCCGCCCTGATCTGCCGGTCGAGAAAGGCTAGGCCGTGGCGGGTCGGCCGCGCCGATGCGCGCTCGTTACGGGAGCGGCGCAGGGCATTGGCCGTGCAATCACGCAGCATCTCCTCGAAAAAGGCTGGACCGTGTGCGCGGTTGACTTGCCGAAAAGCGGACTGACGCGAACCTATTCCAAGCACAAGCGCGATGTCCTTTCGCTGGAAGGCGACGTTGCCGATGAGATGACGGCCGAGCGCGCGGTGAAGGCGGCGATCGATCAATTCAGCCGGCTCGATGCGGTTGTCTCGAACGCCGGCATCATGATCCGCAAGCCGATCCGGGAATTGACGCTCACCGAATGGCACCGTGTCATCGACGTCAATCTCACCGCGACGTTCCTGCTCGCGCGGGCGGCGGAAAAGCCTTTACGCAAGGCAAAAGGCGCGATCGTTGCGATCGCTTCGACGCGCGCGCTGATGTCGGAACCGAATACGGAATCCTATTCGGCCTCCAAAGGCGGCATTGTTGCCCTCACCCACGCACTGTCGATCAGCCTCGGACCCGAGATCCGCGTGAATTGCATCAGTCCGGGATGGATCGCGACCGAGAAATTTGGTTCCCTGCGCCACACTGATCACGCGCAGCATCCGGCCGGCCGCGTCGGCAAGCCGGAAGACATCGCCGAAATGGTTGAATTCCTGCTCGACGGCGAGCGCTCCGGGTTCATCACGGGGGCCAATTTCATCGTCGATGGCGGCATGACGCGAAAAATGATATACGAAGAATAATATATGTTATTGACTGGACCCGGCCTTTGATCGGGCGACGTCCTGCGCCGGTGAACGGAGGCGCCGATGATCTTCCGCCAGCTCTTCGACAGCGTGTCAGGCACCTACTCCTATCTGCTGGCGAGCCGCGCCGGCGGCGAGGCGCTCATCATCGATCCCGTGCTGGAAAAGGTCGACCGCTATCTCCAGCTCGTGCGCGAGCTTGACCTGAAGCTGGTGAAGGCGGTCGATACCCATCTGCATGCCGATCACATCACCGGCCTCGGCGCGCTGCGCGACCGCACCCATTGCATCACGGTCATGGGCGAGAACACAAAGGCCGACGTGGTCTCCATGCGCCTCGCGGAAGGCGACAAGCTCACCATTGAGGGCGTGAGCCTCGACGTCCTCTACACGCCGGGGCACACCGACGACTCCTACAGCTTCCTCATGGCCGACCGCGTGTTCACCGGCGACACGCTCCTGATCCGCGGCACCGGCCGCACCGATTTCCAGAACGGCGACGCCCGCGCGCAATACGAATCGATTTTCGGCAAGCTGCTGCGCCTGCCGGACGAGACTATGGTTTTCCCGGCGCACGACTACAAGGGCGACACGGTTTCGACCATCGGCGAAGAGAAGCGCTACAATCCACGGCTTCAGGTGACGTCGATGGACGACTACGTCGCGCTGATGAACAACCTGCATTTGCCAAACCCAAAGATGATGGATGTCGCGGTGCCATCCAATATGAAGATCGGGCTGCATCAGCAGGAGATCGCGCGCCGCGGCTGGGCGCTCACCGCCGTGCAGGCAATGGGGCTCATGGGCCGGCCGGATGTCGCGTTCATCGATTTGCGCGAGAAAAGCGAGCGCGAAAAGCACGGCAGCATTCCCGGCGCGCTGCACGCGCCTTACGGCGACTTGCAGGAAAACATCGGCGCCGGCGGCGTGTTGCACGCGCTCGCAGCCGGCAGCGACAAGCGCATCGTGTTCTACTGCGCATTCGGCGAGCGCTCGGCGATGGCCGTGCAGGCGGCGCAGGATGCCGGCCTGCTCTCGGCGGTTCACGTCGAAGGCGGCATCGATGCGTGGAAGAAGGCCGGCGGCGAGTTGGTGCGGTAAATATCGGTCGGTCATTCCGGGGTGCACGCCCAAGCGTGCGAGCCCGGAATCCATAACCCCTGTGTTCTTGAATAACTGCGACAGGGAGTATGGATTCCGGATCGCCGCGCTATGCGCGGCGTCCGGAATGACAGCACAATCAATGCAAAATCTGGCTGAGGAACAGCTTCGTGCGCTCGTGCTGCGGGTGATTGAAGAACTCGTCCGGCGCGTTCGCCTCGATGATCTGGCCCGCGTCCATGAAGATCACGCGGTTCGCCACCTGGCGCGCAAAACCCATTTCGTGCGTCACCACCAGCATGGTCATGCCGTCCATCGCGAGCGCCACCATGGTGTCGAGCACTTCCTTGACCATCTCGGGATCGAGCGCGGAGGTCGGCTCGTCGAACAGCATGATCTTCGGGTTCATGCAGAGTGCGCGGGCGATCGCCACGCGCTGCTGCTGGCCGCCTGAAAGCTGGCCCGGATATTTGTTCGCCTGCTCGGGAATTTTCACGCGCCGCAGATAGCTCAGCGCGACCTCATCAGCCTCCTTCTTCGGCATTTTGCGCACCCAGATCGGCGCCAGCGTGCAGTTCTCCAGAACCGTGAGGTGTGGAAAGAGATTGAAGTGCTGGAACACCATGCCGACATCGCGCCGCACCTCGTCAATCTTTTTGAGATCGTTGGTGAGCTCGACGCCGTCGACGATGATGCGTCCCTGCTGATGCTCCTCTAGCCGGTTAATGCAGCGGATCATGGTCGATTTGCCGGAGCCGGACGGCCCGCAGATCACGATACGCTCGCCGCCCATGACCTTCAGATTGATGTCGCGCAAGACGTGAAACTCGCCGTACCACTTGTTCATGCCGATCAGCTCGACGGCAATGGGCGTGTTGAGCTTGGTCGGCCTCAGCCGCGCATCTGCGGTCGCGGTGTTCATGGGGTCACCTCTTGTCGCCTCTCGCGAGGCGAACTTCGGTCGCATGGGCGTAGCGCGACATGCCGTAGCAGAAGATCAGGTAGAAAATGGCGGCAACCGCATAGCCGGTCGTGCTTGTCACCGGCGTCGCCCAGTGCGGATCGATGCGGGCGACCTCGATCGTGCGCAGCAGGTCGAAGATGCCGACGATGAAAACGAGCGTCGTGTCCTTGAACAGGCCGATATAGGTATTGACAATATTGGGTACGGTGATCTTCAGCGCCTGCGGCAGGATGATGAGCCGCATCATCTGCGAATAACTCAAACCGACCGCCATGGCGCCCTCGAACTGGCCCTTCGGGATCGCCTGCAACCCGGCGCGCACGACTTCCGCCATATAGGCCGACGCAAACAGCGCAATACCGACCAGCGCGCGGATGAGCTTGTCGGGCGAGAACTGCTCCGGCACGAACAGCGGCAGCATGACGCTCGCCATGAACAGCACCGTCACCAGGGGCACGCCGCGCACAAACTCGATGAAGACGATCGAGGCCGTTCTCACCGCCGGCATGCGTGACCGCCGCCCGAGCGCCAGCAAGATGCCGATCGGCAGCGAAACCACGATGCCGACCGAGGCGACGACGATCGTTACCAGCACGCCGCCCCACAACACCGTGTCGACCGTCGGCAATCCGATCGCGTCCCAGCCGTGCAGCAGGATGAACGAGGAAATCGGCAGGATGACGAAGAAGTAAAGCGCGCCGAGATCGCGCCGCGGCGCCCGCAACCACAGCAGCCAGGTAACGCCGATCGCGAGCAGCAGGAAGAACACATCGACACGCCAGCGGTCGGCGATCGGATACGAGCCGTAGATGAAATAAGGCAGCCGATCCCATACGAACGGCCAGCACGCGCCGATCTCGCGGTGCTGCACGATCTCGCGGCAGGCGTCGCGGTTATCGCCCGTCCACACCGCATCGGTCACCAGGAACTTGATCAGGTCCGGGATGATCCAGGCGAGCAGCAGCACGATGACGATCGTGAGGCAGATGTTAAACGGCGTCGACAGCAGGTTGGTGCGCAGCCAGAAGAGCGCGCCCTTGGTCGCAACCGGCGGCGCCTTCGGCTCGACCATCGCGCGACGAACGAACGCGAGCTCGGTAACGGCAAGATCGCCTTCCGCCATGGTCATGACGCGGCCCTCACCGTTCCACCAGCGCCATGCGGCTGTTGTAGAGGTTCATGAGCAGCGAGGTGACGAGGCTGATGGTGAGATACACGAGCATCGTGATGGCGACAACTTCGACCGCCTGCCCGGTCTGGTTCAGCACCGTGCCGGTGAACACCTGCACCAGATCCGGATAGCCGATGGCGACCGCCAGCGACGAGTTCTTCGTCAGGTTCAAGTACTGGCTGGTGAGCGGCGGGATGATCACCCGCATCGCCTGCGGCACCACGATCAGCCGCAGCGTCGGTCCGGGCCTGAGCCCTAGCGAATAGGCCGCTTCGGTCTGGCCGCGCGAGACGGAGAGAATACCGGCGCGCACGACCTCCGCGATGAAGGCCGCCGTGTAAATCGAAAGACCGAACAATAGTGCCGCAAATTCCGGCAGCACCTCGATGCCGCCGCTGATGTTGAAGCGCCCGGCTTCTGGGAAATCAAAGGCGACAGGAAAACCCATGGCCGCCGCCACGATCAGCGGCAGCCCAACGATCAGCGCCAGCGCCGTCCACAATAGCGGCGCCTGCTCGCCGGTGCGCTCCTGCCGCCTGCGCGCCCACAGGTAGAAAACAATGGACGCAAGAATGCCGGCCGCGATCGTTATCTCAACGATGCCGAATCCGCTTTTGAAGATCGGCCGCGGCAGAAAGACACCGCGGTTGTTGACCACCGTGCCGCCCAGAATGTGGATGCTGTCTCGCACCGCGGGCAAGGCCTTGAGGACGGCGTTGTACCAGAACAGCAGTTGCAGCAGCAGCGGCAGGTTGCGGATGATCTCGACGTAGCCGGTTGCTGCCTTCGCCACCAGCCAGTTGCTCGAGAGCCGCGCGATGCCGACGATGAACCCGATGACGGTGGCAAACACCACGCCCAGCCCGGCGACCAGCAGCGTGTTGAGCAGGCCGACCCAGAACGCGCGCCCGTAGGTCGAGGCCTGCGACGAATACTGAATCAGCGTTTGGCTGATATCGAACCCGGCATTCTCGTTCCAGAAGCCGAAGCCGGAAGCGATGTGGGCGCGCTCGAGATTGTCGATCGCATTGGTAGCCGCGCCGTACACCAGCACGCCGATGACGACGCACAACGCAAGCTGATAGGCGACGCTCCGGATCTTGGGGTCGTTGTAAAATGCAACGCGCGGCGGACGCGATGCCGTCGGAAGGTCGATCGCCATTTACCCCTCGTCGGGCCCGCAACGCCGCCCGATGGCGTCTTTCCGGCGGCCGCGCGGCAGCCGCCGGAAAGGTGTCCCCCTCAATCTTCCCTCAGCGGATCGGCGGCGCGTACTGAATGCCGCCCTTGTTCCACAACTTGTTCAGGCCGCGGTCGATCTTGAGCGGCGAGCCGGCGCCGACGTTGCGGTCGAACACTTCGCCGTAGTTGCCGACCAGCTTCACGATGCGCACAGCCCAGTCCTTGGTCAGGCCCAGCTGCTCGCCGTAATTGCCCTCGGTCCCGACGAAGCGCTTGATCGCAGGGTTGGTCGATTTCACCATCTCGTCGATGTTCTTGGACGTGATGTTGAGCTCTTCCGCGTTGACCATCGCGAACAGGACCCATTTGACGACATCGAACCACTGGTCATCACCATGGCGGACGGCGGGGCCGAGCGGCTCCTTGGAGATGATCTCCGGGAGCACGATATGGTCGTCGGGGTTGGCGAGCCGCAGCCGCTCGGCGTAGAGGCCGGAGGCGTCGGTCGTGTAGGCGTCGCAGCGGCCGGAGTCGTAGGCCTTCACCGCCTCGTTGGCGGTCGCGAAGGTCACGGTCTTGAGCTTCATGTTGTGGCCGCGGAAGTAGTCCGCAAGATTGAGCTCGGTCGTCGTGCCCTGCTGCACGCAGACTGACGCATCGCCGAGCTCGAGCGCCGAATTTACCTTCAGCGCCTTGCGCACCATGAAGCCCTGGCCATCGTAGTAATCGACGCCGGTGAAGTTCAGGCCGAGCGAGGTGTCGCGCGACGACGTCCACGTGGTATTGCGCACCAGCACGTCTACTTCGCCCGATTGCAGCGCGGTGAAGCGGTCCTTCGCCGACAGCGGCACGAACTTCACCTTGGTTGCGTCGTTGAAGATCGCGGCCGCGATCGCGCGGCACACATCGACGTCGAGACCGGTCCACTTGCCTTGCGCGTCGGGGAGCCCGAAGCCGGCGAGCGTGCCGTTGGCGCCGCAATTAAGCATACCGCGCGATTTTACGGCGTTGAGCGTCTGCGCGGACACCGACGACGCCGCCAATCCCATAACGGCCGCGGCGATCAACATGGTTAAGCTACGTTTCATGACACAACCTTTGCTGACTGTTTGCATTTCTTCTTGATCAGATTCGCCTGTTATCGCCCGGACATGGCGACCATCCCCTCCGGATGCGCATCATGGAACGGAAGCGGCCACAGCCCGATCCTGCCGCCTGTTTTTTTCTGTCGCAGTCTCCTCGTCCGCGGGCATCTCAGAACGGCAAAACAGCAAGGTCAAGGGGTTGAGATTGCTGACGATGCCGCGGATTATGGGTTCGGCGGCGCGTCGGCAATGCGTGCTGCGACGACGGGGGCCGGGGCTGCCGGCAAGAACGCATGAGCAAGAAAGCCGGCCGGCGCTCTATCAAGGCTGCCACCCGCCTGGTCACTGCCGGTCGCGATCCGGAAAGCAACTACGGCTTCGTCAACCCGCCAGTCTACCACGCATCGACTGTTCTTTATCCCACGGCTGCCGACCAGGTAGCGCACCGCGCGCGCTATCAATACGGCCGGCGCGGCACGCCGACTTCGGAAGCGCTCGAAAATGCCTTGACGGAGTTGGAAGGGGAAGGATGCGCCGGGACAATCCTGGTGCCCTCCGGCCTTGCCGCGATCTCGACCGCACTCATTTCGGTGCTCAAGGCCGGCGATCATCTGCTGGTCACCGACAGCACATACCGTCCGACGCGCACGTTTTGCGGCGGGGTGCTCAAGCGCATGGGCGTCGAGACCACGTACTACGATCCGCTGATCGGCGCGAACATCGGCGGCTTGTTTAAGGCCAATACACGTGCGGTGTTTGTCGAGGCGCCTGGATCGCAGAGTTTCGAGATGCAGGACGTTCCGGCAATTGCGAAAACGGCTCACGCAAAGAACGCCGTGGTTTTGATGGACAACACCTGGGCAACGCCGCTTTATTTCCGCGCGTTCGAAAAAGGCGTCGACCTGTCGATCCAGGCCGGCACCAAATACATCGGCGGCCACTCCGACATCATGTTCGGCACGGTTTCCGCCACTGCGGCCGCGCTTCCCGCACTAAAGGAGACGTTCAACACGATGGGCCTGTGCGCTGGACCGGACGACATCTATCTGGCGCTGCGCGGCTTGCGCACCATGGGCGTGCGGCTGGCGCGTCACTATGAATCCGGTCTCCACATCGCGCGCTGGTTTGCCAAACGGCCGGAGGTGTTGCGCGTGCTGCATCCCGCGCTGGAAGAGAATCCGGGGCACGCGATCTGGAAACGGGATTTTTCCGGCGCGAGCGGCCTGTTCAGCGTCGTGCTCAAGCCTGCACCCGAGCGCGCCGTGCACGCCTTCATGGACGCGCTGACGTTATTCGGTATGGGCTTCTCGTGGGGCGGATTCGAGAGCCTGGTGATTGCGTTCGATTGCACCGAGTATCGCACCGCGACCGAATGGTCGCCGGGCGGCCCGACCTTGCGGTTTCACATCGGACTCGAAGACGTCGGCGACCTCATCTCCGATCTCGAGGGCGGCTTCGCCGCGATGGCGGCGGCCCGTTGATCCTCTTCAGGCCGCGGCAGCCGCGCCCTTGCCCCGCAGCACGAATTGTAGATTGCGCAAATAGACGAACACGCCGAACGCCTGCCCGATGATGAAGACGGGATCGCGCCGGTAGATCGCGTAACCCAGCAGCATCAGGCCGCCACCGATGGAGAACACCCAGAACGCCGTCGGCACCACGCTGCGGCCCGCCCGCTCCGACGCGATCCACTGCACGACGAAACGCATCGCGAACATCGCCTGCGCGACGTAGCCGATCAGGATTCCCCAATCGACGTGGCCGACGAAGACATCCTGAAGATAGCCGCCTACGGCGCGCGCGATATCGATGAGCATTTAGTCCTCCAGAATTTCCGGGACGCGCTTCTTGCGGCGGACCAGCCACCACACGCCGGCAAGATCGAGAATGCCGACCCACAGCCGGTCCCATAATCCATAGTTCGAGACGCCATGACGGCGCTGGCGGTCGACAACTTCCACATAGCCGATCTCGTAGCCTTCGCGCCGCACCAGCGCGGGCAGGAAGCGATGCAAACCGTCGAAATACGGCAGCTTGAGGAACAGGTCGCGGTGGAATGCTTTCAGCCCGCAGCCGGTATCGCGCGTGCCGTCCCGCAACACGGCGCTGCGAACGGCGTTGGCGATCCGCGACTGGAATTTCTTGAACCCGCTTGCTTTGCGGCCGACGCGCTGTCCGGCGATCAGGCCGACGCGGGGCGCGCCAGCCTCGAGGGCGCGGAGAAGCGCGGGAATGAACGCGGGGTCGTTCTGCCCATCGCCGTCGATGGTGACGACCAGCGGCGCATGCGCGGCGGCGACCCCGCTCCTGACCGCCGCCGATTGGCCGCACGATTGCTTGTGGCGGACGCGGCGCAGCCACCGGTGTTGCGTCATCAGGCGCGTCAGTTCGGCGCCGGTGCCGTCGGTCGAGCCGTCGTCGACATACACGACTTCGAACACCCACTGACCGTCGAGCGCGGCGGCGATCTCGCCAACGAGCGGAGCGATATTGCCGGTTTCGTTCCTCACGGGCACGACGACGGATACTGCCGGACCGTTCGCATTCATTTTGGTTGTCCCGTCGGTCCGAAAACGCCCCGAAAGCGCGAGCTTCTTATTAAGAGAGAAGCGCGCGGGCAACCGCCTTGATCTGCCGCCAGGAGGCCCCCGGCAGGCGCCGGACGGTGCCGTCGGGCGCAATCACAAAGCCCAGCCGGCGCTCGGCAAAATAATGCCGGACCAGCAGCGCCCCGGCGGTTCCGGCGAGCGCCCCCGCCAGAACATCGCTCGGGTGATGGGCGAGCACCATGATGCGGCTGAGCGCGATCAACAGCGCATAGGCCCACATGACCGGGCGCGCCTGCGGCCATACCGAACCGATCGCCACCAGCGCGCTGAACGCCGTCGTCGTGTGACCCGACGGCAGGCTCTCGTACGCCGCATGAAAGTTGAACGGATGAAAAAGATAGGGATCGGCAACGCCGGAAACGTAAGGGCGCGCCCGGCCGATCATCCCTTTGAGCACGGCGACGGCAAGGCCCGGAACCGCAATGGCCGTAAACACAAACCCGATCCGCACCGCCATTGCGGCAGGCACGACGCGCAGCTTTCGCGGCAGCGGCGGTGACGCCGCGACGGCAATGAGAAACGCGACGCCGAGCGGCCACAGAAACCAGCCGGACTTGCCGAAACGGGTGATCTGGAAGGACGGCCAGACCATCCAGGCCGGCGCTTCGCGGACCGCACGGATGACCGGCTCATCAAGGAAAAAGAGAATGGCACCGAAAGCGATGGCGCTTGCGATGCATGCGACGGCGATGCGGTCACGGCGCCACGGCAGCAATCGCGGCATGGCGCAACGCGGAGCACGCAGGAGCAAGGCAAACGTGCTTTCCAGGTTGCCCGCCACTCGCCGAAGCCGCGTCTGCCGTCCGGCATCGCCGGGATATGCAAGCCCCGCCATGCTTAGCGGCCCGCCGAACGGAAAATCGAGATCGACACCTTGCGCCCGCTGCTGACGTTGAAGCCATCGACAATGCCAACGCGAGCATACCGCAGAGCGGTCGCGTCGGCGCGCTGCACGAAGCTGCGCTCATTGTGCGCGTCGATGAAGGCAAAGCGGCACGGTTTCTGCCGCAGGAATTCCGCCGCCCCCGCGCCATCGGCAAAACGCGTGTCGGTCCCGAGCAGGAACACGAGGCTCGGTTCCTCGTAGCCGGCCGAGGCGACCTGCGGCTTTGGGCAATCGGTATCCGCAAGCTGCTCGGCCAGCAGCGCCGCCGGAAACAGCGCCGGCAGCGACGGAAAAATCAGGCCGTAAGCGGCGAATGCGACGAGCACCGACGCCGCAATGCCGCGCAGCAACGAGCGTTCGGCGCCGTCGACCTCGTACAGCCGCCAGGCGAACAATCCGAAGATCAGTGCCGCCGCGGCGAAGGGCCAGGCCGGAATGCCGAGATCGCCTGCCAGGGCGACCGACAAAACGACGACGCCGATCGCCATCGCGGCGGGAAAGAGGAACCAGCCGACCGTGCCTTTCGTCAGCCAGTGGCCTTTCGTCAGGTCGCCGCGATCGAGCACGCCCGCAACAAGGATCGCGATCGCCGGATAAAGCGGCAGCACATAGTGCGGCAACTTCGTCATCACGGCTTCGAAGACGATCCAGGATGGCACGAGCCACGCCAGCAGAAATTGCGTCGCCGGCTCGCGCCGCGCCCGCCAGATCGCCGGCGCGGCGAGCCCGGCAAGCACGGCCCCCGGCCAGAAGGTCACCCAGAACAGCAGGAAGTAGTAACCCGGCGGCGCGCCGTGCGCCTCCTGCCCGCGCATGACCTTGCCCAGCATGTCATGGCCGACCGACTGCGCGAAAAAACTGCCGCCGCTGTGAGCGAGGATAGCAACGAACCACGGCAACGCCAGAACGAGCATCCACAGGACGCCCGGCAGCGGCCGCAGCGCTTTCATCCATCGCGCGCTGCGGTCGCAGATCGCGAGCGTCGCCGCGGCGAGCCCCGCGACCATCACGATCACCGGCCCCTTGATGAGGATGCCGGCGGCGAGCGCCGTCCAGAAAACCGCCGGCAAGGCCCACCCGGTCGGCGAGGCCGGGGTGCGCCGCCCGGCGAGATAGATGCGCGCCATCGCGCCCATCGCCGCGACGATCGTAAGCAGCAGCACCGCGTCGGTTTTCGCGAGCCGCGCCTCGACCCCAAGCAGGATCGAGCTCGCCATCATCATGCCCGCCAGCAGCGCCGCGCGCCGCGTGACGAACGCGAGCGCACACCAATATGTGAGCAACACGGCGCCGATGGCACCGAGCAAGGATGGAATGCGATAGAGCCAGATCGTCGTGTGGGCTTTCGGCACGCCGAGCGCGTCGGCGGTCTTCAGCACCACCGCCTGCAGCCAATAGATGCCGACCGGCTTTTTGTAGCGGACCTCGTTCTGAAAACGGATGTCGACGTAGTTGCCGCTCTCGACCATCTGCTTGGTCGCCTGCGCGAACCGCGCTTCGTCGCGGTCGACCGGCGGAATCTGGAAAAACCCCGGCAGAAACGACAGCGCCGCGAGCGCGACGAGGATCAGCGCCGCGCGTCGATGCGATGCGCATGCGTAGTCGAGAACGGCGGCGAGCCCCTTCGCCCGGGCTATGCCCTGCCGCGCGTGGTCCGTCGTGCTGGTCATGCGGCTGCTTCGGTCAATTCGGGCGGACCATAAAGAGAAGGCGCCGCGCAGGAAAGGACGGCTTCAAGGCTGTTGCATCCGTATTGTGACGCTGTCGGCAGCGCCGCGGGCGTCCACCACCGTCAGCCGCACAAAGCCGATGCCATCCGGCTGGAAAAACACCGTGTGGCCCCGCGCCTTGGGCAGCGGCACGCCGTTGACCAGAACCGTGAGCGGCCCCACGCCGCCTGAAATCTTCACTGGAACCTCGTTTCCTTCCGCCTCCGGCAACTCGAGCCGCGCGCCCTGCGGCGGGAACATGATGCGCGGCGCTTCGGCGAGGTCATCCGGCGCTCGACCAGAATGGAATCGCCGCAAAGGCAACGGCAGCCTGTCGGTCGAGGCAAGGATGACGCCATTCGGCGCGCGCGGCAGCGGAGCAACCGGCTCGCCGGTGCGCGCAAACGCGTCAAACAGGATCGGCGCCGCCGATGCGCGTCCGACAAGGCCCGGAACGGGCACCCCGTCCGGCCGCCCGACCCAAATTCCGATGGTCATGCGTCCGTCGAACCCGACCGACCACGCATCGCGGTAGCCGTAGGACGTCCCGGTCTTGAATGCGATGCGTCCGGGCGCGGCGTTCTCCGGCGGCGGCGCCCCGATCAGCACGTTGCCGACATACCAGGCCGCCACCGGGTCGATGAGCCGCACCGGATTGGCCGTCGGACCATCTTGCCGCTCAACCAAGGGCGTGGCCGAGCCGAGCCGCGCGAGGCCCGCGTAGAGCATCGTCAGATCGGACAGCGTGATGCCGACCCCGCCGAGTCCCATGGCAAGGCCCGGCGCTTCGGCCTTGGGCAGCACCAGGGCCGCGCCCGCATGCGTGAGCCGCGCGTCGAGCCGGCTTACGCCCACTCTGTTGAGCACGGCAATGGCCGGAACGTTAAGCGACAATTGCAGCGCGCGGCGCGCGGTCACCGTGCCCTGGAACGTCAGGTCGAAATTTTCCGGCGCGTAGTTGCCGTAGCGCGCCGGCACGTCGTCGATCAATGTCTCGGGGTGCAGGAATCCATCCTCGAAGGCGAGCCCGTAGATAAACGGCTTGAGAGTCGAACCGGGCGAGCGCAAGGCCTGCGTCATGTCCACCTGCCCGGCGCGGCGTGCGTCGAAATAGTCGGCCGAGCCCACGCGCGCCCTCACCTCACCCGTCGCGTTGTCCACAGCGATGATCGCCACGGAAATTTCCGGGCCCAGCGCGTGCGCGCGCTCGCGCGCCAGGTCCTGCAATGATTTTTGCAAGGCCGTGTCGATGGTCAGCCGATGAACGCGCTTGTCGGGTTCGGCCGATACGATCTGATCGGACGCATGTGGCGCCAGCATCGGCAGCATCTTGCGCCCATGCGGCACCGGCTCGGCCTTCGCCCGCTCCGCCTCGTCGTGCGCGATGACGCCGGCTTCCACCGCGCGGTCGAGCACGCGGTCGCGCGCCTCGCGCGCAGCCTCAGCATAACGGTCCGGCCGGCGCAATTCCGGCGATTGCGGCAGCGCCACAAGCAACGCAGCCTGCGCAAGCGTCAGGTGCCGCGGCTCTTTTCCGAAATAGGCCAATGAGGCCGCGCGGACGCCTTCGAGATTGCCACCATAGGGCGCAAGCCTGAGATAGAGCGCGAGAATCTGGTCCTTGGTGAGCGCGTGCTCGAGCTCGAGCGCGCGCACCATCTGATGCAGCTTGGCGGCAAGGCTGCGCCTGTGCCGCGGCTCCAGCAGGCGCGCGACCTGCATGGTCAGGGTCGAGCCGCCGGAAACGATGTGGCCGCTGGTGACGAGCTGATAGGCAGCACGGCCAATCGCGAGCAGATCGATGCCATGGTGACGGTAGAAACGCTTGTCCTCATACGCGAACAGCAATTGCAGGAAGCGCGGATCGACGTCCTTCACCGCCGCCGGCAGCCGCCACCGGCCTTCTTCGGTGGCATAGGCGCGCAGCAGCTTGCCGTTGCGGTCGAGCACCACGCGCGAATAGACGAGGTCCGTGCCGAGGGGCGCCGGCCCGAGCGAGACCGCATAGCCGAAGATCGACACCGCCGCCGCCACGGCGGTTGCGCCGATGCCGACAAGGATGCGCCGGACGATCTTCATTTCGCGGCGATCTCGATGGTTGCGGTCCCGGTGCGGCCATAGCGGTCCGGACGATACATGTCCTCAACGCTCGCCTGCGGGAGCACGTAGTGCCCGGGCGAGACGGCTCGCACCACATAGGCCGCCGTGAAGACCGCCGCGTCTCCCGTCTTGCGCTCGAACGCCGCGGTGAAGCGATCGTCGCGGAATTCCGCATGCGTCGGCTCGATGCCATCGGCGATCCAGTCGAGCTTGCCGGCGTCGCCGGACGACACCAGCGCCGGATTGTCGATCTCGAAGCCGGCGGGCAGATAATCCGACACGATGATGCGTTCGAACTTCGGCAGCGGCTCGGTGATCTTCAGCACGACGGCGAAGCGCTGGTTCTGCGCGGCGTGGGACGGGTCGGCTTTCTTGCCGTCGAGCGTGTAGTAGTTGCGCTCGATCTTGAAGCCGTGATCGATCTCAGGCTCGGGGGTCACGGGAGCGCCGCTAACCGAGACCACTGCCTGCACCGTGCCGCCGCCTTTGTTCGTGACCGTCAGCGGCATGTTCAATGCATCCGCATTGACGGCCCGATAGAGCGCCCCCTGATGGCTTTCGCCATTGACACTCAGATCAATCGCATTCGTCCGCTTCGTCAGCGCGCGCGCGGCAAGCACCAGCCACGCTTCTTCCTGCGTCGAGGTTTCGGCCGCGAGCCCGCGCGCGGCATCGATGCGCGCCACCGCGCCATCGATCGTCGACTGCGCCGCGCCGCTCTCGGAGGCAAGCGTCACCAGCGCCGCGGCGTCGCGCAATTCCGAGCCATAGTCATCACGCCCGAATTCGAGCGCCGGCTGTGGCGCCAGCGCCCGCAAGGCCGCGCTGTAAACGCGCTCCGCGCGGGTCTTGTCGCCGAGCATCGCAAGCGCCGCCGCAATCTGCGCCTTGGCGATCGGCGTCGCGATGTCGTTCAGCCGTGCGTCGGCGATATAGCGCAAATCACCCACCGGGGCCGCGCCGTTGCGCGCGAGCACGTAAAGCGCGTAGGCGAGATCGCGGCCGTCGTTCTTGTCCGGCTCCGGCGAGGCCGCCACGTAGTTGCGCAGCCGGTCGATCGCGAGCGTAAAGCCCGCCTGCGGCACGTCCAATCCGCGAGCGCGGGCGCGCGTGAGAAAATCGGTCACATAGGAATCGAGCCAGGGGTCTTCGCCGCCGACCGACCACAGGCCGAACGAGCCGTTCGAGCCCTGCCGCGCCAGCAGAGTCCCGATCGCATCGCGGATGCGCTTGTCGAATTCGCCGTCCGCCGCAGGCTTCGTCGGCGCGAGATCGCTGGCATAGAGCATTGCCGTGGCCCGGCTCGTCACCTGCTCGGAGCAGTTATACGGATAGCGGTCGAGCGCGCTGATGAGCGTCGCGGCATCGAGCGCGGTCGAGAGCGCAACCGAAAGACTGACCCTCCCCGTTCCCGGCACGAAATCGGCGAACACATCCTTTGACAAGGTCAGGCTCTCGCCCTTGGCGAGCGCGTGAACGGTCCGCCGCGCGAGGATTTGGGTCGCCGGCCGCGTATCGAGCGCGTAGGAGCGCTCCAGCGCAAATCCGTCCGGCCCGGAAACGCTGACCTTGATGCCCGACGGCCCCGCGCCTGATGCGCCGAGCGGCACGTTCACGTGACTGCGCTGCCTGGCGGCGAGCGTCAGCGTGCGCATGGCATCGCCGTTGACCGTGACAGGGCCGTCCGCAGCGATGCTCACGCGGTAGTCGCCCGCCGCGCCTTCGACGTTATCGAGATCGAGCTGCATGGCACCGCGGTCACCGGTGCGCAGGAAGCGCGGCAGCGTTGCGGTAAGCACCACCGGGTCGCGCACGATCACGTCGCCCGAAGCTCTTCCGACCTTGTCCTTGCTCCATGCCACCGCCATCACGCGCACGGTGCCGGCGAAGGCCGGTATATCGAAATGAACGGTCGCGCTGCCGTCGGCGGCAACCTTGACGATGCCGGAATAAAGCGCGAGCGGCGCCTGCGTTGGCGGAGAGCCGGACAGTTCGACAGCGCCGACATCGCCGCCGGAGCGGATTTGCCCCGCGGCGCCTTGCATGCCGTCGATCAACGCGCCGTAGAGATCGCGGATTTCAGCCGTGAGCCGGCGCTGGCCGAGGTAATAATCGTCCGGCGCGGGCGGCTTGTAATTGGTGAGATTGAGAATACCCACATCGACGGCCGCGACGACAATGCGTGCGTCTTCCCCGGCTTTGAGCCCGCCGATTTTTATCGGCACATCCAGTGCCGAGTTCGGCCGCAGCACCGACGGCAGAGTCATATTGACCGCCAGCATGTGCGAGGCGCGCTCGATCGAGAACCATTGCACGCCGATCGCCCGGCCCGGCATGCGCCGCGCTGGTGCATCGAGCGGACGTTGCAGCGTGGCGACGAGATAGGCGCCGGTGCCCCAGTCGCTGCCGACGATCAGGTGCACGTTGGCAACGCCCTGCTTCACCTCCTGCGACGTTGATGCGACGAGCCGGTCGGTAAATACATTGAGCGTCAGGCGGCCCGCCGCGCGCGCCGTCACCGCCACGTCGATGGTGTCGCCCGCCTTGTAGTCGGGCCGGTCGAGCGCGACTTCGAGCAGATCAGGCGTGTCGGCGCTCGATTCGGCGTAGAAGCCCGCGTCGAAATTGAGCGATGTGAGAGTGCCGTCGGTCTCCGCGCTCGAAACCTCGAGCCGGTAGCGGCCCCAATGCACCGGCAGCGACAACCGCGTCGGCTTGTCGGCGGCAACGTCAATCGTGCCGTCGGAGACGCGGCTCGTCTGCTTGACCGGCTCGAATTCCCAGCTGCCGTTCTGGCGATACCACTGATAGCGCGTTTCGATCCGCAGCAATTGGTAGCGCAGACCGGTTTTGGCCAGCAGTTTGCCGTCGGGAGCGGCAAATACGATGTCGAAGTTGGCGTTTGCACCGTCGGCAAGTGTGCGGCCGGAGAACGCCGGCCTCACGCCAATCATGGGCGCGGAAGGCGCAACCGGCAGGGTCAGCTTGCGCTCAACGGCGCGGCCGCCGGGCTCAGCCATACCGACCGTGATTGTCGCTTCCAGCGGCCGCTTCGTCGCGGGCAGCTTGTCGAGCTTCACGCTCAAGTTCGTTTTTCCCTGCGCATCGGTCTGCGGCAGATCGCCGAGCTGCTGGCGGATCGCGGTCACGTCGTCGTCGCTGGGACCGAAGACATAACCGGGAAAGCCCGCGCGTTCTTTCGCGACCCTTATGGTGATGGCACCCTGCAAATCCAGATTGGCCGCCGGCGCTCCGTAGAGATAATGTCCATCGACCGTCAGTTCGGCCTGAGCATTGGGGCTGATCGTCGCCGCCGGCGATTTCAAATCGAATTCCAGCCGGTCGGGCACGTAGTCCTCGACCAGGAACGTGGTTTCGCCGACCGGCGGCCGTTTCGGATCGGTGAAAGCGCGCACGCGCCAGGTGCCGGTCGATGCGGATTTGACGATCGGCACGCCGAGGCTGCGGCCGCCGAGGCCCTGATCCGGCACGATCGCACGCCGGTATTCGACGCCGTCCGGGCGTTCGATGACGAACATCAGCGGCGTCGGGGGCGCGGCCACACCGCGCGCGTCGCGCAGCAGCGCCGTGATCTCGACCGTTTCACCGGACCGATAGACACCGCGCTCGGTATAGACGAAGGCGTCGAGCCCGTTCGGCGCCGGCCGTCCGGCGACGCCGCGATCGGACAGGTCGAACGGCGCGGCCTTCAGGCTGAGAAACGCGTAGTCATTCTTCTCGCTGGCGACGATGGCCGCCGGCGCCAATCCGCCCTCGCCGCGCGCGAGACCCGCGTCGAAATGCACGAATCCGTTGCGGTCGGTCTGCCTCGCGGCCAGCACTTCGTTGTTGCGCGCCATCAGCCGCACGCCCGTCTGCGCTTTCGGCTCGGCGCTGCTCAGCGAATTCACGAACACGTCGATGCCGCCATAGCCGCTGTAGGCAGTAAGGCCCAGGTCCGAAACGATGAACCATTGGGTCGCCGTCTGGCTGAAGTCTTGAGCCGCAGACGCCTTTGGCGCGGCGGTCATCACGTAAACGCCCGGCGCCAAAGGACCGACAGCCTGCGTAACCGGAAAGGCTGTCGTGACTTCCACGTTGAGCTTGCGCTCGACCTGGAGCTCGCCGCTCCATACCTTGCTGCCGCTCGTATCGGAGAGCCGCGCGATCTCGTAAGGGTAGAGATTGCGCTCGAACTGACCGCCGGTGACGGTGTCGATCAGGCTGCGGTCACCGATGCGATAGACGGTAACCGCAACGGCGTCGGTGTTGACGCTGAGCACCGGAATTCCGCGCTGGCCCGTGCGCGGCAGCACGTAAGCCTTGCCGGAAAAACGCACCGATGGCTTGCGGTCGCGCACATAGACGACGAACTCCACCGATTTCGCCAGCGTTTCCCTCACCGTCGACGGCAGGCCTGCGCGCAAAGTGACACTGTAACGTCCGCCGTGTTTCAGGCCTTCGACGCAAAGCTGCTTCTCATTGACGGTGATCGCCGGCTTGTCGATCCCTTCAACCGCCACGAAGGGAGAGAAGTCCCGTCGCTTGCCCGGCAATTCCTCGGAGAACTGAAAACAGGCGCGCGGCGAGATCGCGTCGGAGTCGACCGTGTAGTCGAGTACGCGAAAGCCATGTTCGCCGCGCAGCTTCTCGTAGCGGGCGCGCAGGTCGGCCGTTTCGCGCAGGTCGAGCGCGGCGCGCAGGGCGTCGAGCGCGGCGCGCCACAGCTTGCGCTCGGCGAGCGTCGTGCCGAGCAGAGTGAGACTGTCGGCCTCGTCGTTGCGCACCTCGGAACGCTGATAGGCGATGTAGGCCGCAGTCGAGGCACGATCGAGCAGCAGCGCCTTTTCGCGATCGTCGCGCGGCCTGATCTGCGAAATTATGCGGGCGAGGCGCAGCCAGCCAGCGGCGTCACCGGGGACAGCGGTGACAAGCTGGCTCAGCATCAGCATGCCAGTGCGCAGATCCTTCCTGTCGAACGCGGCGTCGGCGTCGCGCCTGAGCGCCGCAACCGGTTTGGTGATCGGACCGGCGTCGCTCTTGATCTGCGCCGCAAGCCGGATCGCGGCCTCGTCGAGATCGCTGCGGTGAAACGGTTTGTCGGCAGCAAACGCATAAGCCGCAAACAGCAAAGCCAGCGCGGCGGCAAAGCCCGCGCGAACAGGCGTGAACATGCGGAGACCTCCGGGCGACGCCGGCCGCCACTATCAATGGAGCCCGCGAAGGTGTCGAGGACGTGACGGCAACACCGCGCGACAATAAAGCTGAGGATAATTTCCCCGGCGATTCACGGATTTACGGCCTGCAAGCCAGGCGCCGCATCAGCTTGCCGGGGAATTACCTTGGTGCCGCAAAAGATCGGCGGAACGGCTTGAGAATTCTTGCGTTTTCAGCCCGGCAGCCGTGGAAAAGGCAGCGCCTGCTCGAGGGCGCGCGCGGCGCGCAGCACCGTCTTGTCGCCGCGCAGTGGGCCGACAATCTGGAGCCCGATCGGCAGGCCGGCCTTTGTCAGCCCGCACGGCACCGACGCCGCCGGCTGCCCTGTCAGATTGAACGGATACGTATAAGGCGACCAGTTGAGCCAGTCGTCGCCGAAGCCGCCGCCGTCCGGCATTTCGCGCCGCACCTTCAGCGCGGCAATCGGCATCGTCGGCGTCAGCAGCAGATCGTAGCGGGCGTGAAAGCGGCGCATCGCGATGTGCAGCCTGGCGCGCGCGGTGTAGGCATTGAGATAGTCCGTGGTCGTGAACTGCCGCCCGCGCTCGGCGATGTGCAGAAAGCCGGGATCCATTTCCGCGCGGCGCGGCGGCGGCACGGCATCGACAATGGATGTCGCCGTCGGCCACCACATCGCGCGGATGATATCGGGCGCGCCGGCAAGC
>DASSRW010000277.1:0-13588 GCA_035701545.1 Pseudolabrys sp. | reverse complement strand
GGTGTAGACGATCTCGCGCTCGTCCACGAACACGTCATTGAGTTGCACCGCGCCGGCCGGCGTGCCGTTCGGCGCCGGCGGCACGAAGGTCGCGATTTCCTTCGGCTGATAGGGATTGGAAATGTCGTAGGCGCGCAGGCCGCCGTTGAAAAACGTGCCGATGACGATGTCTTCCGAGTTCCATGCGGTCGGCAGTGGCACGTTTTCATGCACGTTGTGAGCGCCGAAACGCCCGCCGCGGTTGCGGAAGGCATCGACGGGCGGCAGCGGGCAGGTGGCGATCGAGATCGGGTTCTTCTCGTCGCGTGCATCGAGAATCCAGATCAGCTTCGGCCAATCCTTGCCGGCCATCTCCGTCGACTCGTCGGTAACGATCAGCAGATCGCGGCTGAACATCGGCACAACCGTGTGCATGAAGCCGGTGTAGGGCGGCGAGTTGGTCCAGTGGCTGATGACCTGCGGCTTCGACTTGTCGGCGATGTCCATGATGAACATGCCGCCGTCGATATAGGCGAGGTAGAGCCGGTCGGGCTTCTGCGGATATACGTTCGTGTTGTGCGCCCGGAAGCCCTTGTCGAGCGGGTGCCGCTGCGGCGGTGCAACGTTGTCGCCGCGGCGCGTGCCCGGCAGCCACCAGCGGCCGACTTCAACGGGCTTCGAGGGATTGCGCACGTCGATGCAGCGATAGAACTGGTCGTCGAGCGGGTTGCTCGGCTCGAAATCCGGCGCGCCGGACGCCATGTGCACGTATTCGCCGTCGCAGAACCAGAGCTGGTGCACGCCGCGCGAATGCGGGCCCGACGTGTCGAAGAAGCCGATCGAACGCGGCTTTTCCGGCACTGAAATATCGAACAACTCCAGGCCGGCGGGCTGCTGGCCGACCTTCTGCGTCTGATAGGCCACCGCCATGATATCGCCCGCCGTCTCCAGCGAGTTCGAGCGCATGTGGCTGGTGGGCAGATCGGTCTGGACGACGACCTTCGGATTGCGCGGATCGGAGACGTCGACGCCGGTAAAATTCTTCGGCGCGCTCTCATGCGCCAGCCAGATGATGCGGCGGCCATCCTTGGTCTTCTGCACCGACATGCCTTCGCCCATGCCGCCGAAACCGCCGAGCTCGTGCTGCGCGAGCAGCTTGAAATTCCATGAAATCGGCTCGGCGGCATTTTGCTGAAGCGGGCTTTTGGCGGCGGACATTCTTGTCTCCGTGACTGGCGTTACTCGTTCGTGGCAAGGCCGGCGCTGATGCGCCGGCCCAGGTTTTCATCGCGTGCAATTCAATGCGGCTGGATGATCAGGCGCTTGCCTTCTTGAGGAAGTCTTCGCGGAAGGCTTTGCTCCAGTCGGGAATAGCCTTGATCTTCTTGTTCTTCAAGAGAACCTCGGCGTGATGCTGCATATAGGGCTTGAGATCGGACGGCCAGCCCGGGCCGACCTCGACGCGGCTCAACGCCTTGGTGAACGTGTCCTTCGACATCTTGTAGCCCTTGGACGTGTAGAACGAGTAGATCACGTCCGCCACCTTGTCCGGATGGTTCTTGAAGTCCTTCTCCACCTCCAGCCAGGCTTTCAGGTAGGCCACGATGGTGTCGGGATTCTTCTCGACGAATTCCGGGATCGCCGCCATGAACACCGGCAGCTTGTCGAACTTGTAGTAGTCGACGAGCGTGTTGGCGAGACCTTCAGCCTCGGCAATCGAGTTGTAAGGCTCGACATTGACCATGGCGTCCACGGTCTTGGCCGCAAGCGCCGCAACCATGTCGTTCACGTTCATGCGGATTTCCTGATAGTCGCCTTTGTGCAGGCCGGCGCTGGTCGCGATTTGATCGACAAAGATATTGCCGGTCGACGAGCCGGTCTGGTTGGCGACCTTCTTGCCGCGCAGGTCGGCGACGGTCTTGAGGCCGAGGTCCTTGCGCGCCATCACGCGCGCGGTCTTGCCGACGTATTCGATCTTGGCGATCGCGACCAGGCCGCCCTTTTGGTGGCCGATGATGAACGAGGGGCCCGCGTAGGTGCCCATGTCGACCTGACGGGCGACCATCTGCTGCATGGTGAGATTGCCCGACGGGACGGCGAATTCCTCGAACTTGATGCCGTGCTTCTGCAACAGGCCCGAGCGCAGGAGATAATAGGTCGGCATGCCCCACATGTTGGTCTGGTAGCCTTGCCGCACCGTCGCCATATCCGCCATCGACGGACGCACGCCGAAGCCTGCTGCGAGCATGCCGGCGCCCGTTGTCGCGAGGTATCGCCGGCGCGTCATTCCCTTGCTCAGAATTGTCATTGTCATCCTCCCGTTGTCGGTGCTTTTCCGTTGGCTTTTTTATGCTCCGGGCTCTCGGCGGTATCATGGCCGAGATGCGCCAGCAGCTCCTTCTGGTAGTCGAGAAACTCCACGCTCAGCGGATCGCGCGGGCGCGGCAGCTTGATCGGAATCACCATCTTCACTGTGCCGGGATGCGGCGTCATCACCACGACCCGGTCGGCCAGATAGACCGCCTCCGCCACGTTATGCGTCACGTAGATTACCGTCTTGCGGGTTTCCCGCCAAACGTCGGCCAGCAGCCGCTGCATATCGTCGCGCGTCAGCGCGTCGAGGGCCGCGAACGGCTCATCCATCAGCAGCACGGAGGGATTGTAGGCCAGCGCGCGCGCGATGGCGACCCGCTGCTGCATGCCGCCCGAGAGGTGGTGCGGATAGGACGCCACGAATTTTTCGAGCTTGACGAGCCGCAGCTGCTCGCGGGCGATCTTTTCGCGCTCCTGCCTGGGAACACCCTTCATTTCCAGGCCGAAGGCAACGTTGCCGAGCGCCGTCCGCCAGGGAAAAAGCTGCGCGAAATCCTGAAACACGACGCCGCGGTCCATCCCGTGTCCGGTCACGGCCTTGCCGCCGATCAGGATTTCACCGGCCGCCGGGGCCAGAAAACCGGCGATGATGTTGAGCAGCGTCGATTTTCCGCAGCCGCTCGGGCCCAGGATGCACACGAACTCGGATGCGTCGATGTTGAAGTTCACGTCCTTTACGCCGGGGACCTTTCCGCCCGGCGTGTCATAGACCAGCGTCACGTCGCGAATTTCGATGGGGACCATTTTTCTCCTGTGACGCTTGCCGCTAGCCTTTTGCCACCCGCACCATGCCCCAGCGCAGCACGGTGAATCGCTCCAGCGAGCCGAACACGACGCGCTCGAATACGAAGCCGATGAAGCCGATCATGACAAGCGACGCCATCATGACGTCGGTTTGCAGAAATTCCTTCGAGTCGAAAATGACCCAGCCCAATCCGAAATCTGACGCCGCGATCATTTCGGCGCCGACAACGGCGATCCATGAGCGAAGAAAAGCCTGCCGCATGCCCGTGATGATAAACGGCGACGCGCCGGGAATGATGACTTTCCAGAACAGCCGCTTCTCGTCCGCCCCCATGACGCCGGCCGCGCGCAGCCACAACGGGTTGACCGCACGCACGCCCGACCATGTGTTGAACACCATCGGGAAGGTCGCCGCATAGAACACGACCAGAATCGTGGTCAGGTTGCCGATGCCGAACCACAGCATGAACAGCGGCACCAGCGAGAACGAAGGGATCGGCATCAACGCGCTCACCAGCGGCAGAAAGAAATTCTCCACCTGCTTGAAGCGCGCCATCAGGATGCCGAGCGGCAAGCCGACGAGGATCGCCAGGCAGAAGCCGAACAGCACGCGATAAAGCGTGTAACCGGCATGTTCCAGCATGCTGCCGTCCCGGAGCATCGAATACAATGTCGAGAGAATCGTCTGTATCGTCGGCAGCAACACGCGCGGAAACAAGCCGCTGTAGGAGACAGCTTCATAAAGCGCGGCGGCTGCGGCCAGCGTGATCGCGGCGCGCACGAGCGAGCGCTTGTTCTTTCCCGTTTCGGAGAGCGCGGTCATGGGGCCATGGCTCCGATCATGCCCCAACGCACCACCGTATAGTCCTCGATCTTCTGGAACACGTATTTCTCGAGCCCGAGACCGATCAGCGCAATCACCACCACGCCCGCCATCATGGCGTCGGTGTTGAGGAATTCGCGCGCCCCGAAAATCAGCCAGCCAAGACCCCACGGCACCGCCGCCAGCATTTCGACCGCAACCAGAATGCGCCAGGCTTGCGCCAGCCCGAGCCGTAGGCCGGTGAGGATGTATGGCAACGCGCCCGGCAGGATGACGTGGCTGAACATGCGCCGGTCGTCGGCGCCCATCGCCTGCGCCGAGCGCAGCCAGATTTCCTTCACAGATTTCACGCCGGTCCAGGTGTTGTAGATGACCGCGAACATCGAGACGAACGCGACCAGCAGGACGGCGGACACTTCACCCGGCCCGAACCAGAGCAGGAACAGTGGCGTATAGGCGAGGCCGGGAATGGGGGCGAGGATGCTCACGAGCGGCAGGAAAATGTCTTCCGCCCGCCGCGAGCGCCCCATCAGCACGCCGATGGTGAGGCCGACGATCGCGGCGAGCCCGAAGCCCGCCATCAGACGAAGCAAAGTGTCCAGAACGTGATGCGGGAGGATGCCTTTGATTGTGAGATCGACGAATGAGCGCGCGATATCTTCCAGCGTCGGAAAAAGCTTGCGTGGAAATATCCCCGCGTGGGCGACGATCTCCCAGATCGCGCCGACGACGACAAAAGGGTACGCGTTGAGCGCAATCGCGCGCCAGCGCGCGCCGGCGGATGGCCCTGCTGCGCCGGGCCCTGCTGCGCCGGCCACGCCGACTGCGCTCAACGAATCCTGCACCGCCACGTGACGAAATCCTCCGGTTGTCTTTTGTTCTTGTGCGGCCTCTGAGCCGGTCTTGCCCGGCAGGATAATGCGCCTTTCATGGTGGCCACAAGCATGGGCGGCGCCCCGCTCGAAAACGCCGCGGGGCAGGGCAGATGCGAGATTATGGCGCTGGCGAATTGCCGCGGGAACAGGTAAAGGCCGCGTCGAAGCAAGCGCCCCGTGCGGCGGTATCGGAGGGAGTTGACGATGAGTACCAATCAGAAGATCGGCTGGATCGGCGCCGGACGCATGGGACTGCCCATGGCTGAGCGCCTGCTCAAGGCCGGCCACGACGTGTCGATCTGGAACCGAACGCGCGCCAAAGCGGAGCCGCTTGCCGCGAAGGGCGGCAAGATCGTCGACAAGCCGTCGGACCTCGCGGATTGCGACGTTGTGTTCTCGATCGTTTCCACAGGCAAGGACCTCGAGCAGGTCTATTTCGGCAAGGACGGCGTCGCTTCCGGCAACGGAAAGCTGAAGCCGGTTTTCGTCGACTGTTCGACGATCGCCGTCGAGGAATCGGCCGCGATTGCCAAGCGCCTGGAGGAGCATGGCGGCCAATTCGTCTCGGCGCCCGTCTCGGGCAACGCAAAGGTGATCAAGGCGGGGCGGCTGTCGTCGGTCGTTTCAGGTCCTGAAGCCGCGGCGAAGTCGATCATGCCGCTTATGGAAGTCGTTGCCCCGCAAGGCGTCTCTTACGTCGGCCAGGGCGAGCTCGCACGCGTGTGCAAGATCGCGCACAACGTCATGCTCGGCGTCGTCATTGAAAATCTCATCGAGATCACGCTGCTCACCAACAAGATGGGCGTGCCGCGCCACGCGTTTCTCGCCTTCCTCAACAACTCGGTGATGGGCTCGATGTTCACGCGCTACAAGTCACCGGCGCTGGTCAATCTCGACTGGACGACGACGTTCACGCCGGAACTGCTGCGCAAGGATCTCGATCTCGGCCTCGAACTCGGCCGCGAGATGGATGTGCCGATGCCGGTGACGGCCGCGACGCGCGAGGTGCTGCAGGGCCACTTCGGCCATGCGATGCTGCAGGCCAATCCTCAGGAATACATCCAGAAGGATTTCGCTGCGCTCGCCGAAACCATGGCGCTTGCCGCGGGCATGAAGCTCACGTCGGAGAACAAGAACGTGCCGACGGGATTGGAAACCTGAGGGTCGTCTCCGCGCGCAAAAAAAGGGCCCCTTGCGGGGCCCGTGTGCATAAGGTGGAGGATTCTCACCGCCGTCTCTAGCCAAAAGGGAGGAAAACAGCGGCAGCGCACGATTGCAGTCAATCGGCAACGAGCCGCTGTCTCAAGTAAATTGGCCGTAAATTGCATCGGCAAGCGCAGCGGCTTGTTATGCGGCACAAGCATGTCGCCGCTGGAACCGGGACGCGTGTTGCGCATGCTTGCGACAATGCGAAAACATCAAACTCTTTGATTTATCGGCTCCAAATGAATTTTCGGCGCGGCCCGGCGTGTGCGCCCTCGGCGCATGGCTGGATCGCGCTGCCGATGATCTTTCCACTCGCCAGATCGTATCTGATGTCCCGGCAATCGGTCCCGTCATCCAGCGGATAAAACGCGCGGCCGACCGAATTCGTCGCCTCGCTTGAATGAATCACGAGATCCGGCCGGTCGCCGAAGATCGCGTAGTCGCCGAGGCCAAAAGCGGCGGCAAAAATGACGAGGATGATCGCTCCGGCGATGACAAGCGGCGCGCGCTCATGGCGCGCATGGGATACTTTCGACGCGTGTGCGCTCATGGCGCCATTAGACGCCGCCATGGTTGCCGGGCCGTTAAGTGGCCGATAAAGGCGCAAAACCCGCGCTTCTGCGCCTAATACCTGTTTGCGATCGGCAGGTCCTCGGCCGGGAAGAGCGAGATCACGCGGCAGCCCTTGTCGGTGACGACGACCTCTTCCTCGATGCGCGCGGCGGAGAATCCGTCCTTCGCCGGGCAGTAGGTTTCGAGCGCAAACACCATGCCTTCCTTGATCTCGGTCGGATGCGTGAGCGAGATGACGCGGCTGATGATCGGCCGCTCGTGCAGCGCGAGCCCGAGGCCGTGGCCGAATTGCAGACCGAACGCGGACGTCTCGTCCGGGAAGCCGAAATCCTGCGCCTTCGGCCACACGCTGCATACCTTGTCCGTCGTGACGCCCGGTTTGATCAGCGCGATCGCGTTATCGAGCCACTCGCGGCACTGCTTGTAGGCGTCGTGCTGCACCGGCGTCGCGCGGCCGACGTTGAATGTGCGGTAATAGCAGGTACGATAACCCATGAACGATTGCAGGATGTCGAAGAACGCCTGATCGCCGGGCCGGAACATGCGGTCGGTGAAATTGTGCGGATGCGGATTGCAGCGCTCGCCGGAAATCGCGTTGATCGCTTCCACGTCGTCCGAGCCGTTGCGATAGAGAAAGTCGTTGACCATGCCGACGATGTCGTTCTCGCGCACGCCGGGCCGCAGCTTCTCGTTGATGAGATCGTAGGCGCCGTCGACCATCGCGGCGGAGCGGTTGAGCAGCGCGATCTCATCGGTGTTCTTGATCTCGCGCGCTTCCAGCATCACCTGCTGACCGTCGACGATCTTCAAGCCCGCCTTCTGCAATTCGAACATCATCGGCGGTTCGATGATGTCGACGCCGACCGGCATCTTCTCGCAGCCGGCCTCCTTGAGAAGCGAAGCGATTTCCTTGGCGTGCTTTTCCATCAGCCCGAACGAGGGCGAAACGGTGCCGCGCAGGCCGAGCAGGCCCGCTTTGCAGTTTTCCGGTTTGAGCCATGGGCAATAGAGCTTGTGGTGCACGGCTGCGGAGCCGAAGTCCCACAGGATCGGGTCCCCGTTGCGCGTGAGCAGCGCCCAGCGGCAAATCTTGTCGCGCTCCCATTCGCCGATCTTGGTGGAGGTCAGGTAACGGATGTTGTTGACGTCCATCACCAGCAGCGCGCCGAGCTCGGAATTCTCCAGCGCCTGGCGGGCGCGGCTGATCCGGTAGCGATGCAGCCGGCGGTAGTCGACGCGCTCCTCGAAATCGACGCCCATGGTGCCCAGCGCAGGCAGCGCGCGGCCCCAGTTGTATCGTGGATTGATATCTTCGGCGCGGATCTGGACCGGCTCGCGCGTTCTCTCGTCCATCGTTTTCTCCTTGCGGGCTTGTCGGTTTTGGCGCTCAGCGCGCGTGTTCGGGATCGTTATACACGCCGGATATGGCCGCGTCATTCCGCTATGATGTTTCGGCAGACCTCATTGTGCTGCTATGCTGACGGCTCGGGTCTTGGGCAGAGTGGGATTGAGCCTTTCGTTCTTGCTCGACGCGGCCGCTGCGATCTCGTCTGTTTCGGTGCCGCCAACAGAGGTTTCGATGACGCCAGTCGATCGCGCGCTGCTCTATCTCGATGATCTCAGGGCGGGTCAGATATTTCCGGGCCAGGACAGCGTTCTGGTCGATGCCGCGGCGATCAAGGCCTATGCGCGGCAATTCGACCCGCAGCCCTTTCACCTCGATGAGACGGCTGCCGCCGACACGATCTTCGGCGGGCTCGCGGCGAGCGGCTGGCACACGGCGTCGATCACGATGAGGCTGATGGCGGTCGATGGCCCGCCGCTGGCGGGCGGCATCGTCGGCGGCAGCCTCGACGAACTGCGCTGGCCGAAGCCGGTGCGGCCGGGCGACCGGCTGCGCATCGAATGCGAAATCCTGGAGGTGATCCCGTCCAAGTCGCGCCCCGAGCAGGGACGCGTGAAAATGCGCACGACGACGTTCAATCAGCACGACGAGCCGGTGCAGATGATCGTCGCCAATCTGATCGTGCCGCGCCGCCGGCAGGCGGCGGTAGGGTAAGCCCTATTCGCGCGCGATAGTCACGCCGCGGTTTTCTTTCCCCACAGCCGTGCCGAAGCGATATCGGCGCCCTCGCGGATCGCGCGCAGCTTGAGCCACACCGCGGGCTCGATGACCCATTCGCGGTTGGTGAACGTGCCGAAGCCGCAATCGGTCGATGCGATCACGCGCTCGCGATCGCCCACCATGCGCACCGCCTCCTCGATGCGGCGCGCGACCACTTCCGGGTGCTCGACAAAGTTGCTGGTCGTCTCGATCACGCCCGGAATGAGGATCATGTCTTTCGGCAGCGGATGTTTCTTCAGCGCCTCGTATTCGTGCGCATGGCGCGGATTGGAAAACTCGATCGACAGCGCTCCGACTTTCGCCTGATAGAGCGCGGGCAGGATGGTCGCCAGCGGAACATCGTGAATGTGCGGACCTTCCCAGTTGCCATAGCAGACGTGCAGCCGCACGCGGTCGCGCGAAATGCCTTCGATGCCCTGGTTGATCGCGGCAACATGCATTTCGACCGCTTTCACGAATTGCGTATCCGAGAGGTCGCGATACATCATGGTGCGATCCATCGCGAGGTCGGGCGCGTCGATTTGCAGGATCAGCCCTGCCTTGCTGATCGCCAGATACTCATTGCGCATCTCGCGCGCGATCGCTTGCAGGTATTTCTCCTGCGAGCCGTAATGCGCATCGAGCATCGTCGATGAAATGATGCCGGGCGAGGGCGCCGTCATGAACTGCTCCTTGAACCTGCCCTCGGAGATCTTCCTGAAGCGCGCGATTTCGCTTTCGAGCGGCTTGATATCGAGATACTTCAATTCCGCCTGGCATTCCGGCGCGTTCTGCTGCTTGCTCACGTGCGGAAAGCGCCGCATCAGGCTCGCGACCAGCTCGGGAAATTCCTCGAATTCGCGGCCGCGCCGGCGCTTCGACACGCCGCCGAAACCCGACATGCGCTGCGGTACGTAGGTCTGGAAGCCGACGCGCTGCTGCTCGCCGTCATTGCCGATGTCGATACCCGCGCTCGCCTGCTTGTCGACCACATGGCGCACGGCGCTGTCCATTTCCGCATCAAGCGCCTTTTGATCGAGCTTCTCGCCCGCCTCCTGCCGCACCAGCAGGTCGGAAAGCTTTTCGTTGCGCGGCAGGCTGCCGACGTGGGTGGTGAGAATGCGGTCCTTGCTGGCGATCATGAAAAGCTCCCGTGGCGTTCGTTCTTGGCTCGTTGCGGCCAAACATAGCGGCAAAAGGCGACCGGCACAGCAACCAAGGGGGGAATGGGCCCGATAACCGGGTTGGAATTGCCCGCACTATAAATCCGTTGCAGCGCCGAGGTCGGGCTCGCATAATTTGCGGCAACAGAGTGGAATGCAGGTTGGGTCACGTCCCACCAATGGCCCGCTGTAAAGAAGTCGCCGCAGGGCGAACGCAGCCCCGGGAGGATGCCATGAAACGTCGTGAATTCCTGCGCACGGCCGGCGCGGGCCTTGCGGCTTCGGCCGTTGCCGCACCTGCGATCGCGCAGTCGATGCCCGAACTGAAATGGCGGTTAACCGCGAGCTGGCCGAAGTCGCTCGATACCTTGTTTGGCGCTTGCGAAGACTTCTCCAGGCGCGTCGCCGAGAGCACGGACAACAAATTCCAGATTCAGGTTTTTGCCGCCGGCGAAGTGGTGCCGGGCCTGCAGGTTCTCGATGCCGTGCAAAACGGCACGGTCGAGATGGGCCACACCGCCGCCTATTATTTCTGGGGCAAGGATCCGTCCTTTGCCTTTGCCACCGCGATCCCGTTCGGCTTGAACGCGCGCCAGCAGGACGCCTGGCAATTGCGCGCCGGCGGATTCGAACTGCTCGATCCGCTGTTCGCCGACTTCGGCTGCTACGGCATTCCGATGGGCAATACCTGCGCGCAGATGGGCGGCTGGTTCCGCAAGGAAATCAAAACCGTCGCCGACCTCAAGGGATTGAAATTCCGCATCGGCGGCTTCGCCGGCAACGTGATCAAACGGCTCGGTGTCGTGCCGCAATCCATCGCGCCGAGCGACATCTATCCCGCGCTCGAGAAGGGCACGCTCGATGCGGTGGAGTGGATCGGCCCTTACGACGACGAAAAGCTCGGCTTCTACAAGGTCGCGAAATACTACTACTATCCCGGCTGGTGGGAGGGCGGCGCGCACGCGCATCTTCTGATCAATCGGACGAAATGGAACGGGCTGAGCAAAAGCTATCAGTCGATCGTCACGTCTGCCGCGCGCGACGCCGGCGTGGGCATGACCGCGCGCTATGACTATCTCAATCCGCCTGCGATGAAGCGCCTGATCGCCAAGGGCGCGCAGCTTCGTCCGTTCTCAGCGGAAATTCTCGAAGCGTCGTTCAATGCGGCCAACGACGTTTACGCCGAAATGGGCAAGGGCAACGCGCGGTTCAAGAAAATATTGGACAGCATCATGGCCTTCCACCGCGAAAGCTATTCATGGTGGCAGGTCTGCGAGCTGCCGTTCGACAGCTTCCAGGTCCGGATGCTGCGGCGGACCTGAGGCGGAGACAACCGATGACGAGTTCCGCCCTGGCGGCAAGTGCGAGCGCGGCGGCCGACACAGGCGTGCCACGCGACTACAATTTCGCGGCCGATGTGCTCGCCGCGAATCTTGCCGCCGGCCGCGCGAACAAGCCGGCCTACATCGATCCGCGCGGCACCTGGAGCTACGGCGAACTCGCCGCGCGCGTCGAGCGGTTTGGCAACATGCTGCGCTCGCTCGGAATCCGGCGCGAAGAGCGCGTGCTGATCGCGCTGCTCGACACCATCGACTGGCCGACGGCGTTCCTCGCATGCCTCAAGGCCGGGGTCATCGCGGTGCCGGTCAACACACTGCTGACCGAAGACGACTATGCCTTCATGCTCGCCGACAGCAGAGCAAAATGTCTCGTCGTGTCGGATGCGTTATTTCCGAAATTCGCAAAGGTTATCGGTGGGACGAACGTCGAGCACGTGCTTGTATCCGGGGACGCTGCCCACGGCCATAAAAATCTTGAGCAGTTGCTGAGCGCTGCAAGCACCGCGTCGCATACCGCGCCGACCACGCGCGACGATATGGCGTTCTGGCTCTACACATCGGGCTCGACCGGCAAGCCGAAGGGCGCCGTGCATGTGCATGGGAGCCTGAAGCTCACCGCCGACCTTTACGGCACGCCGATTGCGGGCTTGAACGAAAGCGACGTCTGCTATTCGGTCGCCAAGCTCTTTTTCGCCTACGGCCTCGGCAACGCGCTGACGTTTCCGCTGACGGTCGGCGCGACCATCGTGCTGCTGCCGGATCGCCCGACGCCGGATGCCGTGGCGGCGCTGCTGCGCAAGCATCCCGTCACGGTCTTCTATGCCGTGCCGACCTTTTACGCCGCGTTTCTGGCCAGCCCGAATGCGCCGCAGAAACCGGAGGTGAAAATCCGCCGCTGCATTTCCGCCGGCGAAGCCTTGCCGGAGGAGATCGCGCGCCGCTGGAAGGAACGCTACGGCGTCGAAATTTCCGATGGGCTCGGCACCACCGAGATGCTGCACATCTATCTGACCAATGCGCCCGGCGCGACAAAGTACGGCACGACCGGCAAGCCGGTGCCCGGTTACGAGATCAGGCTCATTGGCGATGACGGCAGGGTTTGCGCCAAAGGCGAGATGGGCGAGCTCTATGTCAAGGGCCCGACCAGCGCGATCATGTACTGGAACAACCGCGAAAAATCGCGCTCAACGTTTCAGGGCGAGTGGACGCGCTCAGGCGACAAGTACATCGAGGATGAGGACGGCTATTTCGTGTGCTGCGGCCGGCAGGACGACATGCTGAAGGTTTCCGGCATGTATGTTTCCCCATTCGAGGTGGAGGCGGCGCTCTCGTCGCATCCGGATGTACTGGAGGCCGCGGTCGTCGGCTGGTTCGACGAGCAGAGGCTGGTGAAGCCGAAGGCCTTTGTCGTGCTGAAGGCACATGACAAGGCCTGCGACGATCTTGCGCGCAGCTTGCAGGATCACGTGAAGGCGAAGCTTGCGCCGTTCAAGTATCCGCGCTGGATCGAATTCCGCAAGGATTTGCCGAAGACCGCGACGGGAAAAATTCAGCGTTTCAAGCTGCGGGCGGAGGGACAGGCCTAATTTTGTCATCACCGGGCCGCCGCCAACGGGTCCGGCCCTATTGGGCCGGCCCGATGACAGGCTCCACGGCGAGTCCCGGTGATCCCGCTCAGGAGGCGTCGTGCAATCCTGATCGAGATGGCCGGGACGAGCCCGGCCATGACAATTGAAAACTTGTGCTTCGCAATGACCATTTCCGCTACCGGCTTCCTTTCCATCGACTCCCGGCGGCTTGAATATCGGATCGCCGGCGATCTGCGGCCCGATGTTCCGGTGCTTGTTCTGCTGCACGAAGGCCTGGGCTGCGTCGCGCTCTGGGGCGATTTCCCGGAAAGACTCGCGGCGGCGACCGGCTGCAACGTGTTCGCCTATTCGCGCGCGGGCTACGGCCAGTCGAGCCCGGTAAAGCTGCCGCGGCCGCTCACCTACATGCACGACGAGGCGCGCGAGACGCTGCCGCGCCTGCTTGACGCGATCGGCTTCAGGCGGGGCCTGTTGATCGGCCACAGCGACGGCGCCTCGATTGCCGCCATCTATGCCGGCAGCCATCAGGATCGCCGCGTCGGCGGACTGGTGCTGATCGCGCCGCATTTCTTCACGGAGGACGAAGGGATCGCTTCCATTGTCGAGGCACGGAACGCCTACGAAAGCGGCGATCTGCGCGCGCGGCTTTCACGCTGGCATGCGGATGTCGACAACGCCTTCTACGGCTGGAACGGCGCCTGGCTCGATCCCGGCTTCCGCAAGTGGGATATCACCGAGCAGCTTGCCTACATTCGCGTGCCGATCCTGATCGTGCAGGGTGAAGACGATCAGTACGGCACCGTGAAGCAGATCGAGGTT
>DASSRW010000276.1:0-3161 GCA_035701545.1 Pseudolabrys sp. | reverse complement strand
AGCGCTCGGGGAAGTTTTCCACGAATTCGTAAGCGCCGCCGGCTTTGAGATCGAATTTCGCCTCCAGCACGATCTGCTTCAGCCGCGTCATTTCGTCGGGGCCGAAGGTCAGCGGCCGGTTGGCGCCCATCTTCACGCCGGTCCAGCCATTGTCGTTGTGCGATGCCGTGACCATGGCGACGCACGGCACGTCGAGCGCGAATTGCGCGAAATAGGCCATCGGCGTGATCGCCAGCCCGATGTCGTGCACCTTGCAGCCGGCCGCCATCAGGCCCGACACCAGCGCCATCTTCACCGAAGCCGAGTAGCTGCGGAAGTCGTGGCCGGTGACGATTTCCGGCTTCACGCCCATCTCGCGGATGAGCGTGCCAAGCCCCATGCCGAGCGCCTGCACGCCCATGAGGTTTATTTCCTTTTCCAGCAGCCAGCGCGCGTCGTATTCGCGGAAGCCGGTCGGCTTCACCAGCGGCGAGGATTCATAGGCATAGGTATTGGGCGACAGCGCAGGCTTCGGCTTCGGAAACATCAAGTCCTCGGAAAGCGATGGTGGGCAGGAAATCGAGTGCTAACGCAGAATAGCGCAAAGCGATCCCAAAAGATTGTCATTCCGGGGCGCCGCGGAAGCGGCGGACCCGGAATCCATAACTCCGGCTGCGGCGTATGGATTCCGGGCTCGATGCCATCGAGCCGCGCTTCGCGCGATCTCGCTGTCATCGCCCCGGAATGACTGTGATACTACTGCTCGAGCACCATGCGGCCGTTGGCGTATTCGTAACGCGTCAGCCGCGAAAGAAACGAGGCGCCCAGCAAGCTCTTGCCCAAGGCCTCGTCAGGCAACACAAGGGCGCTCACGTTGTAAACGGTGATGTCGCCGACCTCGATGCGGTTGAGCCTGGCGCGCGCGGCCTTGATGCGGCCGTTGGCCGTCGAGACCACCGCGTTGTAGTCCGCAGGCATCGGATGAATGCCAAGCGAAGCCGCGTCGGATTCGCGCAGCGTCACCAGGGACGCGCCAGTATCGATAATGAAATCGATACGCTGGCCGTCGACGTCGGCATCGACCGGGAAATGGCCGTGGCGATCGCCGGCCAGCTCGACCGTGCGGCCGCCGGAGCCGGACTGCGCCGTCACGGCGATCGGCTCACTTGGTGCAGACCGCTCGACCGACTGCGACGCGGTCTCCCGGTCCGCAAACTTGGCGGCGTAAGTAGCGCCCACAACAACCGCAGCCGCGAGGATGACGACGTTGCGCATGGGCCAAATTTAAGCCGAGCGCCGTTCAGGTCCCTTAAAGGAGCTGAGCGTCTCTCGGCCGATGGTGAGCAGCCGATTAACGCAGCCGCGTCAATTTGAACTATTCGCCGCGGCGTTTCGCGCGGCGTGTGGCCGGCGCCGTTAGCGGGTTGTCCGGCCACGGATGCCTGGGATAGCGGCCTTTCATCTCGGTCTTTACATCCCCATAGCTGCCGCGCCAGAAGCCCGGCAAATCGCGAGTGACCTGCACCGGACGGTGAGCCGGCGACAGCAGTTCGATGACCAGCGGAACGCGGCCGGCTGCGATGGTCGGATGCGTCGCAAGGCCGAACAACTCCTGTACGCGAATCGAGAGCTTCGGCCCCTCCTCTGCCTCGTAGTCGATCGGAACGTGCGAGCCGGATGGCGCCGTAAAGTGCGTCGGCGCTTCCGTGTCGAGACGCTTGCGCAAATTCCAGGGAAGGAGCGCATCGAGCGCAGCAGCGAGATCGTCGGCGCCAATCTGCGACAGCGCCGTCTTGTTAATGAGAAAGGGCGCGAGCCAATCGATGGCGCTGCGCGCCAATGCGTCATCGGAAAGATCGGGCCATTTTTCGCCTTCTGCGCGCCGCAGAAAAAGAACGCGGTCGCGCAATTGCCGTTGTGCTTTGCTCCAGGGCAGCTTCCCAATGCCGAGCGTGACGATGCCCGCGGCCAACAGCTTCGCGGTGTCGTTGTCAGGCACGACTTGCCGCGTCTGCTCGCTCAGCACGACCGCGCTCAGGTGCCGGCTCTTGCGCGCGCGCAAGGAGGCGGACGCTTTGTCAAATGTGACGTGATCGCGGTCCTCGATGTCCGAGGCAAAGCGCGTTTCAATTTCTGCAAGCGTGATCGGCGCCGCGAGCGGGATGCGGCTGGCCGCAGCTGCGCCGGTCAGTTCGGCGACGGCAAGAAACGGCTCGCGCGCCAGCGGCGAGGCTGGATCGACGATTCCGCCCCGCCCGTTGGCGAGAAGAAAAGCCCCGCTTCCACCCCCACGGTTCTTTGCGATGCGATCGGGATAGGCGAGCGCGAGTAAGGAGCCGGTGCTCTCACCTCCCCCGCTCTTTCGTTCTTCACCTCCCCCTGAAAGGGGGAGGTCGACCGCCGAAGCCGCAGGCATAGGCGGTCGGGTGGGGGTCGTTTCGTTTGTAGTGACCCCACCCCGCCGCGCTTCGCGCGCCGACCCTCCCCTTTCAGGGGAAGGAGAAGAAAGATTGCTCCATCTTCGCGCCATGGCGCGCGCATCTTCGGCGCGGCGCGAGCGGTCGCGGCGGAATTGATCGAGCCGATGGCGCAGGTCTGGATCGTCGCCGCCAAGACCGCGCTCCGTGAGCACAGCGGCAATCTCCGCCGCCAGCAGCCCAGCACCCTCGTCAGCCGCATCGACCACCATGCGCGCAAGCCGTGGCGGCAACGGCAATCGACGCAGCTTTCGGCCCTCCTCCGTGATGCGTCCTGCGCGGTCGATAGCGCCAAGGCCCGTCAGCAATGCTTTCGCTTCGCTCAACGCGGCAGATGGCGGCGGATCGAGAAAGGAAAGCCCGGCAGGATCGGTCACGCCCCATTGCGCCAGATCGAGCACAAACGATGACAGATCGGCGGAAAGAATTTCCGGCCGCGTGTAGGGCTCGAGCGAGCCGGTCTGCGGCTCGTCCCACAGCCGGTAGCAGACCCCAGGCTCGGTGCGGCCGGCGCGGCCGCGCCGCTGGTCGGCGGCGGCGCGCGAGACGCGCACCGTTTCGAGCCGCGTCAAGCCGACGTCAGGCTCGTAGCGCGGCACGCGCGCAAGTCCGCTGTCGATGACGACGCGCACGCCCTCGATGGTGAGCGAGGTTTCCGCGATCGAGGTCGCCAGCACGACCTTACGACGTCCCGGCGGCGATGGC
>DASSRW010000275.1:0-2834 GCA_035701545.1 Pseudolabrys sp. | reverse complement strand
GCTTTGCAGGCGGAAGCGCTTGCGCGCGCGATCGAAGGAAAACAGGCAGCGGTTGGTGACAAGCGCGATCGGCCCGCCGGGCCGAAAAACGTTCTCGTCGTTGCCGCCGGGCGCGCTGATGAAATCGACTTTGGGAACCAGGGTGCGCCGCGAATGTTCGGTGCGAAAGAGAATGATCTTCGGCACGACGTAGTAGAGATAGGCCGAACCGAACGAGCCGGGAAAGCGCACCTTCGGGTGATCGTAGTCGCCAATACTCACGAGATTGACGTTGCCTTCGCCGTCGATCTGACCGCCGGACAAAAAGAACACGTCGATGCGCCCTTGTCCGGCGCAGTCGAACAGTTCGCGCGCGCCGTCGGTGAAGAAATTGTGCTTGCGGCTTTGCAACAGCGATACGTAAGGGCGGCCGTTGCCGTTGCGCTCGCGCGCGAGCAGCGCGGCCGTTGCCGGGATCGGCGACGCATTGCCGACGGCAACGTGGCGCACCTCGCCGATCAGCCCGGCGATCACGTCGGCGAGCAGTTCTTCGGAGCGGAAGTCCACTTAATCCCTCCCCTGCAAGGGGAGGGTCGGCGCGAAGCGCCGGGGTGGGGTTTTGCTTGCGATAAATACACGCCCCACCCGGCTCGCTTCGCTCGCCACCCTCCCCGCAAGCGGGGAGGGACAAGAAGAATCAGGCCGCCTGCTTTTCATGCACATACCTGTCGAGATACTCCGCGAACCCGTCCTCCGTCGCCGCCATGCGCGCGTAAAGCGCAAGATGCTCGGCGTCGAGGCCGTAATGGTCGGGCAGCGGCAGCGGCCAGGCGCCGCGCTCGGCCACGGCAATGCTTTCGACGTAAAACCCCGGCAGCGTGCCGGCGGCGAGAACAGGGTCGTCGAGCAGATTGCCGTCGTGGATTTTTTCGACGGTCGCAATAGTGCGTTCCGCGGCGTGCGCCATTGTCGCCAGCTCGCGCTGACGCCCGATCCACACATTGCCGAGGCGATCGGCCATCGGCGCGTGGATCAGCGCGACGTCCGGCTTGAGTGCCGGCAGCAGGACGATGGGATCGGAATTGCCGAACGGGCTGTCGATCACCTTCCAGTCGCTGCGGTACTTCAGCACGTCGGAGCCGATCAGCCCGCGCAGCGGCATGAACGGCACGCCTTTTTCCGCCGCCTGCAAGGCGGCGTGCAGGGCGGGGCAGGTTGCGTCCTTCATGCGAATGGTGCCGCCGGTCATCGCCGCGGAAAAGCGCGGGGCCGGCCCGAATTCGCCGAGGCTGACCGCCGAGGTTTCGAGCGTCTCGACGCAGCCCGCGCCGATCAGCAGATCGGCTTGCAGGCTCGAGGTCGGCAGCGCCACCAGATGCAGCTTTTTCACATTGCGGCGAATGAGCGCGCGCGTCGCCGCCATCGGCACGCCGGAAACTTCGCGCGGAACGACAAGCATGGCGCCGTCGCGGATGGCGCCAAGCGCCTCGTCCAGTGAGACAATCGTCGGCATCGCAAAAACCGTATTCCCGCGCGTCATTCGCGCTATTCCGCTCTTTTCCCATCCCTGGGCTTGCAACGTCCACCGGATTCTGGTGGGTGGGCAGCGCCATGAATTTGCAGGAAAAACTGAAAAGCGGCCGCTTTGTCATCACCGCGGAAATCACGCCGCCGGTCTCGATGTCGCCCGACGATCTGTTGGCCAAGGCGCTGCCGCTCAAAGGTCGCGCGGATGCAGTCAATGTGACGGACGGCGCCGGGGCGCGGCCCCACCTTGGTGCAGTAACCGCGGCCGGTCTGCTGGTGCAGAACGGCATCGAGCCGATCCTCCAGCTCACCTGCCGCGACCGCAATCGCATCGCGCTGCAAAGCGATCTCATCAGTGCCGCGGCCTCGGGCGTGCGCAATCTGCTGGTGCTGCGAGGAGACGATCCGAGTGCCGGCGATCAGCCTGATGCAAAGCCGGTATTCGACGTCGACACGCGGGTGCTGCTGCAAACCGCGCGTCGCCTGCGCGACGAAGGCGAGCTCCCGGCGGGACGCAAGGTCGCCGGTCGCGCCGATTTTTTCCTCGGCGCTGCGGACAATCCGATCGATCCATCTTTGGGCTGGCAGCCAAAAGGACTCAGCGCAAAAATCGATGCCGGCGCGCAATTTGTGCAAACGCAGTTCTGTATGGATGCGGACATTGTTGCGCGCTACATGGCGCGTCTGGCCGACCATGGCATCACCGAAAAGCTTGCATTCCTGATCGGCATTGCGCCGCTGCGCTCGGCGAAGTCGGCGCAGTGGATGAAGGAAAAGTTGTTCGGCACCATCATTCCCGACGCGTTTGTCACGCGCATGGAGAAAGCTGCCGATCCGATCGCGGAGGGCCAGCGCATCTGCGTCGAGCTGATCGAGGAACTGGCCGATATTCCCGGCGTCTCCGGCGTGCACATCATGGCGCCAAACAATGATGCGGCCGTGCCGGAGGTGATCGCCGCGGCGCGGGAGAAGATTTCCCGGTTGGTGAAGGTTTAGACTTGGCAACGCGCTCTCTTTTCCCTCTCACGCTTTGCAGAGGGAGGGTAGCGATTCGGAGCGATACCGGACACGAGCCGGTGAGGGTGGCCTTTGCCGACAAGATAGACCCCTCATCCGCCCTCGCTCGGCTTCTCCTCTGCTGCTATGCTGCATCGAACAAAAACGAAAAGCCGAAAAACACCGGAGGATCAAGCGAATGCGCAACATCAGCAAACTGAGCACGGCCGTTTGGATGGCTGCGGTCCTTGGTTTGGCCGGGCTCATCTCCGCGCCGGCTTTGGCTCAGTCCGGCAAGGTCTGGCGCCACGGCGTGCTCAACGCCAAGTCGG
>DASSRW010000274.1:0-9825 GCA_035701545.1 Pseudolabrys sp. | reverse complement strand
CGACCGCGACGTAGATGCAATAGAGCTTGCGGCTCTCCTCGCCGCCCGCGTTCACCGCCTTCTGGTTGATCATGGCGTCGAGGATCACCGCGGTCTTGCCGGTCTGGCGGTCCCCGATGATCAGCTCGCGCTGGCCGCGGCCGATCGGGATCAGCGCGTCGATCGCCTTCAGGCCGGTCTGCATCGGCTCGTTCACCGACTTGCGCGGGATGATGCCCGGCGCCTTCACCTCGACGCGCTTGCGCTCGCCCTGGATCGGGCCCTTGTCGTCGATCGGATTGCCGAGCGCGTCGACCACGCGCCCGAGCAGGCCCTTGCCGACCGGCACGTCGACGATGGCGCCGGTGCGCTTCACGGTCTGGCCTTCCTTGATCTCGCGGTCGGCGCCGAAAATCACGATGCCGACATTGTCGATTTCGAGGTTGAGCGCCATGCCGCGCACGCCGTTCTCGAACTCGACCATTTCGCCGGCCTGGACGTTGTCCAGGCCGTAGACGCGGGCGATGCCGTCGCCGACCGAAAGGACCTGCCCGACCTCGGAGACCTCGGCTTCCTGGCCGAAGTTCTTGATCTGCTCCTTCAGGATGGCGGAAATTTCTGCGGCTCGGATATCCATCAGCGGGCCTCTTTCATCGCAATCTTGATTGCATTCAGTTTCGTGCGCAGCGACGTGTCGACCATCCGGCTGCCGACCTTGACGACAAGCCCGCCGATGATGGCCGGATCGACCGTCAGCTCGAGGTCGATATCCTTGCCGCCCGTCACAGATTTAAGCGCGCTTTTCAGCGCTTCCATGTGTCTGTCGTTCATTTCCTCGGCGACCGTCACCTGCGCGACGACTTCGCCTCTATGGCGCGCGACCAGCGCGCGGTAGGCGCGGATCATGTCGCGGACGGCAAAGAGCCGGCGATTGGTGGTGATAACGCGCAGGAAGTTGGCGGCGAGGCCTTTGATCTCCGCCCGGTCAAGAATCGCGGACAGGGCCTTCAGTTGCACGTCGGCATCGAACACCGGGCTGCGGACGAGCCTGCTGAGGTCGGGACTTGCGCCCATCATCGCGTCGAACGTTTCCAAATCCTGCTTCACCGCATCGATGGCTTTTTCGTCACGGGCGAGCTCGAACAGGGCGTGGGCGTAGCGCCCTGCCATGCCGGAAGTGATCGGGTCTTCGCCTGCCACGCCGCCGCCCATTTGTGCTTGTTATCCGCAAGCCGTACGCCGTCGCGGGAGCGCGGCGCAAACTCTTGGAATCCAAGAGGGAATTCCGATTATCGAGAACGACGCGAAAGGCCGCGGAAACCCTCGAAAATCGACGGGCTAGCTAACATAGGCCCTTCGGCCGTGCAACACGGCGCGTTGCCGCTTGCGTCGGGCTCCGCACGGAACCGCAAAATTGCATCCCAGCGATGCCTCCCGCCCTCCCGCCCGACGCGCTATAGCGGCGGGCGCGGCCTTCGGCGCGAGCGACCGATCGCCCGTATCAGCCTGTGCAGTCGAGGCCGAATGTTGTGAGCAACGCGGGTGACATCGTCTCGCGCCGTACGGACCTTGGCGGCTCGGCCAGGTCGCTGGTCGTCATGCTCGGGTTTGCATGGGGCTTCAACTGGATCGCCGCGGCGGTCGCCCTGCGCGAGGTGTCGCCCTGGACACTGCGTTTTCTCGGCACCGGCATCGGCGCCGCAACGCTGTGTGCCGCGATGTATCTGAGCGGACGCAAGTTCGCGGTGAGCTTCCGTGAACTCGCTCACATCGCCTTCGCCGGATTTTTCAACGTCGCATTCTTCAACATCTGTTCGGCTTTTGCGCAGCTTTCGGGCGCGACCTCGCGCGCCGTCATTATCACCTACTCCATGCCAATCTGGTCGGCGGCGCTGGGATGGCTCGTGTTGCGCGACCGCCTCGACAAGACGCGCGTCACCGCCCTCGGCCTTTGCACCGCGGGGCTGACGATCCTGGTGTGGCCGCTGGTCGCGCATGGAGCGCCCATCGGCGTGCTCTTTTCGCTGGGCTGCGCTTTCGCCTGGACCATTGCCACCGTCTACATGAAGTGGGCGGACATCGCGGTTGAACCGCTGGTGAACGCCGCCTGGCAACTCATCGTCGGAGAAATCGTCATCGCCATCGGGATGCTCGTGTTCGAAGGCCAGCCGCAAATCTGGCCGCTTCATCCGGCGTCGGTCGCCGCCATCGTTTACATCGGCATTTTCGGCGTCGGGCTTGCGCATTTCCTGTGGTGGGCCATTGTCGGCAAGCTGCCGGCGGTCACCGCGGCGCTTGGCTCGCTGCTGGTCCCCGTCGTCGGCGTCTCTGCCTCGACCGTTATTCTTGGCGAGCGGCCGACGCTGAACGATGCCGCCGGCTTCGTGCTGATCTTCGCGGCAGCCGCATGCGTCCTGTTGCAGCCGAACGCGCGGCGCACCGAGATGCCGGAATGAAAAGATCGCCGGGACAGAGCGCCGCGAACGGCGCGAAGCTGCTCGTTCCCTTGTTGGCGCTCGGCTGGGGCTTCAACTGGATCGCAACCCGCTTCATTCTCGAAGTGCTGCAGCCCTGGAGCTTGCGGGCAATCGGCGTCAGCCTCGGCGCATTGACCCTGTTTGCGACGGCCTATTTTGCCGGCATTCCACTCCGGATCGGACGCGACGAGCGCGTAAAGGTGATTGTTGCCGGTCTTTTCAATGTGGCGATCTTCGGCGTCTGCTCGGCCTATGCGCAAGTCTATGGGACAACCTCGCGCGCGATCGTGATCGCCTACTCGATGCCGATCTGGTCCGCGCTTCTGGCGCGCATCGTCCTCAAGGAGCGTTTCACCAAAACCACGCTGATTGCGCTGGGTCTTTGCGCGGCGGGTCTGGCCACCCTCATCTCGCCCCTGGCGCGGACCGGGTTTCCCTTCGGCGCCTTGCTGGCGCTCGGCTGCGCGTGGAGTTGGGCCGCCGGGACGATCTATCTGAAGAGTGCCGTCATCCGTGCGCCAACATTGATCGCGGCCGCCTGGCAACTGCTGTTCGGCGCCGTCGTCCTCACGTGCGGCGCGCTGCTTTTTGAAGGCCTGCCGCACCTGCACTCGATCTCCGCAAGCCATGCCGCCTGGATCGCTTACAATGGCTTCATCGGGATGGGCTTTACGTACTTCGTCTGGTTCATCATCGTCGACCGCCTCCTCACAACGACGGCATCGCTCGCGACGCTGCTCGTGCCGGTAGTCGGCGTGATCGGCTCGGCCGCCCTGCTTGGCGAGCGGCCGAACTTTTCCGACAGCATCGGTTTTGCGCTGATTTTCTGCGCCGCCGCCTGCGTGCTGCTGCAGCCGAATGCAAAGCACCCCGAGGCGCCGGAGTAATTGCATCGTCCTCCCAAGAGAACCAACATGGCATGGGTTTACCTTTTCGTTGCCGGGCTGTTCGAAGTCGCCTGGGCGACCGGATTGAAATATACCGAAGGCTTCTCGCGTGTGGTCCCGTCGCTGCTCACCGTGGCAGCGATGGCGCTCAGTCTGGCGCTGCTTGGCCTTGCGCTTAAAACGTTGCCGGTCGGAACGGCTTACGCAGTATGGACCGGCGTCGGCGCCGTCGGCACGGCGGCGCTCGGGATCTATCTGTTCAACGAGCCAGCGACTGCGTTGCGCCTGAGCTGCATCGGCCTGATCGTTGTCGGCATCGCCGGGCTGAAGTTTGCGTCCTAATAAAAGCTCTGCGGGTCGACATCCACTTCCAATCGGACGTTGCCGCGCGCCTTCGGCGCGGCCGCAAGCCATTCGCGCAAATAGACTGACAGCTCAAAATTGCGCGGCGATTTGACAAGCAGCCGGAAGCGATGCCGCCCGCGCACCACCGCGATCGGGGCTTCCGCGGGCCCGAGCACGCGCACGTGCTCGCTGACCGGCGCGGCGGACGCGAGCTGCCGCGCATGGGATTCCGCCGCGTGGCGCTCGTTTGCCGTGACGACGAGACTCGCAAGCCGGCCGAACGGCGGATACTGCGTGCGCTCGCGCAGCGCAATCTCGCTCGAATAGAAGGCTTCGCGATCACCGGAGATGAGCGCGCGCATGACCGGGTGCTCCGGCTGATGCGTCTGCAAAAATCCGACGCCACGGCCTTGCTCTCGCCCGGCGCGGCCGACGACCTGATGCAAAAGCTGGAACGTGCGTTCGGCGGCGCGCGGATCGCCGTTCCCCAGGCCCAGATCGGCATCGACGATGCCGACGAGGTTAAGCTTCGGAAAATGATGACCCTTCGCCACCAATTGCGTACCGATGATGATGTCGAACTTGCCGCGCGCAATGTCGTCCAGCTCTTCGCGCAGGCGTTCGACTGTTTCGACCAGATCGCTCGACAGCACCAGGATGCGGCTCTCCGGGAAAAGCTCCGCCGCCTCCTGCTCCAGCCGCTCGACGCCCGGTCCGCATGCAACAAAGCTCTCCGTCGCGTGGCAATTGGGACATTCGGCCGGCGGCGGCATCGAGAAACCGCAATGATGACAGACGAGGCGCCGCTTGAATCGGTGATCCACAAGCCACGCGTCGCAATTCTGGCACTGGATGCGGAAGCCGCAGGCCCTGCACAATGTGAGCGGTGCGTAGCCGCGGCGATTGAGAAAGAGAAGCGCCTGCTCCTTGCGTTCGAGCGCCATCTTCACCGCCTCCGCAAGCCGCGGCGCGATGAAGTGTCCGCGCGGCGGGCCTTCGCGGCGCATGTCGATGGCATCGACCATCGGCAGATGCGCGCCGCCGAAGCGCTCGGGCAAATGGAGATGGCGATAGCGGCCGCGCCGCGCGTTCACCTCCGATTCTACTGACGGCGTCGCCGACGCGAGCACCACCGGGATTTTGGCGACGCTGCCGCGCACCACGGCCATGTCGCGCGCATGATAGTGCGCGCCGTCTTCCTGCTTGTAGGCCGGATCGTGCTCCTCATCGACGACAATGAGGCCAAGATCCGCGTAGGGAAGAAACAGCGCCGAGCGCGCGCCGACGACAACCGACACATCGTTCGCTGCCACCGCTTCCCACGTGCGCGCGCGCAGGCGCGGCGAGAGCTGCGAGTGCCACTCCGCCGGCCGCGCGCCGAAGCGGTCGGCAAAGCGATCGAGAAATTGTGCGGTCAGCGCGATCTCCGGCATCAGGATCAGGCTCTGCCGCTTGCGCCGGATATTCTCCGCGACCGCTTCGAAGTACACTTCTGTCTTGCCCGAGCCGGTGACGCCATCGAGCAAGGTCGCGCTGTAGCCGCCTTGCGCAACCGTCAGCCGCAGGGCGTCGGCCGCCGCAAGCTGGCCCAGCGAAAAATCGGGCTTGCGAAAGTCCGGATCGGGCATCCGCGCGACGGGCTGCGGCGGCAGCACCACAGTCTCAAGCGTGCCTTCATCGACAAGGCCGTCGATGACGCCGGCGCTCGCGCCGGCTTCTCGCGCCGCGTCACCCTTGCCGCGCACGAGGCCGTCCGCGCATAGCCGCATCACCCGCGCGCGCGCCGGCGTCATGCGCGCAGGCGCTGGGCCGGCCAGCCGCACGCCGACGCGCTCGCGGCCGGGGCCGAGATGCTCGCCCCGCCGCAACGCCATGCGCAGCACCATGCCGCGCGAGGCAAGCGTATAGCCCGCGACCCAATCGATGAATTTGCGCAACTCGCCTTTGAGTGGCGGCACGTCGAGTTTTGCCTCGACGTCCTTCATGCGGTTGTGCAGGCGCGGATTGGGCGCCGCGTTTTCAGCCCAGACGATGCCCGTCGTCTCGCCGCGCGCACCGAGCGGCACCTTGACAAAGTCGCCCGGGGCAACCTCGACGCCCGCCGGCACCCGATAGGAATAGGTCTGGTCGAGCGCCACCGGCACCAGGATATCGACGACGTGCGTGCTCATGGCGCTTGGTCTGGCCGATTCCGGTGCTTTAAGGAAGGCTGAAGGAAGCCCTGCCAATCTCGGCCCATGGCCGACCTCGCCTTAGCGCCTGATGTTGCCGCCGAAATGGCCCGCTGGCTGGGTTACCTCGGCGCCGAACGGCGCATGTCGGCCAAGACGGTGGAAGCTTACCGGCGCGATGCCGGCCAATTCCTCGGCTTTCTGACTGGGCATCTTGGCGCTGCGCCGACTCTGAAACAGCTCGCCAGGCTTACCCCGCAGGATGTCCGTGCCTTCATGGCCTCACGACGGGCGGGCGGCATTGGCAGCCGGTCCCTGATGCGGGCGCTGGCCGGGGTGCGATCGTTTGCGCGTTTCCTAGAACGCAACGGCAAGGGCAAGGTCGGAGCGCTCGCGGCCGTCCGCGCGCCCAAGGTGCCGAAGACGCTCCCCAAGCCGCTGACCGTCGGCGCGGCTACGCAGATCACCGACGCCGACCTGCGCGCGGGCGAGGAACGCGAGCCGTGGGTGCTGGCGCGCGACGCCGCCGTGCTGGCGCTGCTCTACGGTTCGGGCCTGCGTATATCCGAGGCGCTCGGGCTGCGTCGTCAGGACGTGCCGCGGCCCGGCCAGGCCGACGTCATCACCGTCACCGGCAAGGGCAACAAGCGGCGCATGGTGCCTGTGCTCAAGCCGGTGCTCGACCTTGTTGCGGAATATGTCTCGCTCTGCCCTTACGACCTGCCCGACGGCCCTCTCTTTCTCGGCGCCCGCGGCGGGCCGCTGTCGCCGCGCATCGTGCAGCTTGCCATGCAGCGGCTGCGCGGGGCGCTCGGCTTGCCGGACACGGCGACGCCGCATGCCTTGCGCCATTCGTTTGCGACGCACCTCTTGGCGCGCGGCGGCGATCTGCGCGCCATCCAGGAATTGCTCGGCCACGCCTCGCTTTCGACCACGCAGATCTACACCGCCGTGGACACCGAGCGTTTACTCGAAATTTATCGCGCCACGCATCCGCGCGCCTGAAGCGACATCCTGCGAGGCCGCAACGCCCCTTGCGCCCGGTCGTGATTTCATATCAACGTCGCGCGCGAGTTCATTCCGGAGAGGGGCGATGAGCGCACACGAGCACCTGGAGCATGCGGAGCACGCTGAAAGCGCCTCACATAGTGGAAACAAGAAGATCGCGCTGCTCATTTCGGTGCTGGCGGTTTTCCTCGCATTTTCGGAGACGCTCGGAAAGAACGCCCAAACGGCCGCCATCACTTATAACGTGACGTCCAATGATCTATGGGCTTTCTTCCAGGCCAAGACAATTCGCATGACCGTCCTCAATACAGCATCGGAGCAATTGCAGCTTGAGGCCGACCGCGCTGCCGATCCGGACCTCAAGGCAAAGCTTACCAAAACAATCGACACTTGGAAGAAGCTCGTTGCTCGCTACGATGACGATCCATCGTCGCAAGAAGGGCGCAAGCAGCTGTCGGAGCGGGCGCGGGAAGCTGAGCACAGGCGCGAACTGGCGATGGCGCGCTATCACAACTACGAATCTGCTTCCGCCGCCTTTCAGATCGGCATCGTGCTGGCGTCGGCGGAAGTCATCACCGGCATGGCGGCGCTCGGCTGGTTCGCCGGCACGCTCGGCATCGTCGGCCTCTTCTTTGCGGGCATGGGATTTTGGGCGCCCCACGCCGTGCACCTGTTCTGATCAGGCGCGGATGATGCGGCGGCGCAGGCGCATCAAACGTCGAAGAAATTTTCCTGCGCGTTGCGGACGCAGCAGCCAGATGAACTGCCGCACGCGCTCACGCACCGGCTCGACTTTCTCGTGCGCCCACTCGCGCGCCCACATCACCCACTCGTAGAGGCGCCGGAACCACGCCATCTGCAAAAGCTTGTCGCGCGTCGCGTCGAATACGAATGCCGTGACGCCGAGGCCGAGCAGTTTGGCCAGCACCAGCACCAGCATTGCCCCGAGCCAATTGCGTGTCGCCAAAAAATAGACTTCGAGAAATTTAAGGGGGAGCAAGACGATCAGCGGAATGACGAACACAACGAGCGCCGCCCACGGCGGCAGCGCCTCGATGCCGCGTTTCAGCAACTCCTTGACCTTGCCCCAGGGGACAACGTCGACAACCGCGGCGACCAACGGCTTGAGATGGTCCCACAGCCACGTTTCCAGCAGAAACAGCAGCGCGAGGGTAACCCAAAGGAAGTGGACGATGCGGCGGCGCATGGCGGCCTAGATAGTATCGGTTCTGCCGGATGCAATTAAGGCAAGCCGCCTGTCCCGGATGCGGTGCAGCACGAAGTGGTGCACCGCTGATCCGGGGCCTTACCATTTCTCTGAACCCGCGACGATCCCGGGTCTGCGGCGCACCGCTTGCGCGCTGCGCCGCGCCCGGGAAAAGCATCAAGTCCTCACCCGGCCGCCATCCACGTTCAGCGTCTGCCCTGTGATGAACGCCGCGTCGTCGCTGGTGAGGAACGAGATCGCCCCGACCAGATCGTCCGGAACTTCCGGCCGCCGGATGGCCTGCACCTTCGCGGCGTTCTCAAACTCATCTTCCATCGAGGCAAAGCCCGGGCGCGGCGCGCGCGCCAGCGTGCCCGGCGAACGCGTCAGGCCCGGCGAGATGGCGTTCACCGTGATGCCGTAAGGCGCGAGGTCCGTCGCCAGCGCGCGCGTGAAGCCGACGATGCCGCCCTTGCTCGCGACATAATGCGCAAAGCCCGTCACCACCGAGCCGAGCGTCGATGACGCCATGTTGACGATGCGGCCCCAGCGGCGCTGCATCATGCCGGGCGCAAACGCGGAGGAGACCAGGAACGCGCTGTCGAGGTTGGTCGACAGCACCTTGCGCCAGTCGGCGAAGGTCATCTCGGCAAATTCCTTTTGCGGAAAGATGCCGCAGCAGTTCACCACGATGTCGACGTGGCTGAACTTGCCGTGCACCGCTTTCGCCATTGCCGCGACGGCCTCGGGCGATGACACATCGCACGAAACCGCAACCGCCTGGCGGCCTGCCGCTTCGACCATCTTCACCGTCTCGGCCGCGGGCGCGATGTCGGCGATCGCGATGTGCACGCCGTCCTCGGCGAGCCTTTTCGCGAACGCCTGCCCGATGCCGTTCGCGCCGCCGGTGATCAGCGCGACTTTGTCTTTGTGCCCTTTGGCCATGGTGCCCCCACTGTCATTCCGAACGAGGCGCGTCAGCGCCGAGCGCCGGAATCCATAACCCCGGTATCAATTTGAGTCGATGCGCCCGGGGGAATGGATTCCGGGTTCGCGCCTACGACGCGCCCCGGAATGACAGCTACATATGAATCGCTCGCTTGGCGACCGCCATCGCCGCTTCCTTGACCGCCTCCGACAGTGTGGGATGCGCGTGGCATGTGCGCGCGATATCCTCCGCCGATGCGCCGAACTCAATTCCCAGCACCAGTTCCGCGATCATGTTGCCGGCGTCCGCACAGATGAGCTGCGCGCCGAGGACACGATCTGTCCTGGCATCAGCCAGGATTTTGGCAAAGCCTTCGGTGGTGAGATTGGCCTTGGCGCGGCCATTGGCGGTGAACGGAAACTTGCCGACATTGTACGCGATGCCCGCCGCCTTCAATTCGTCCTCGCTTTTGCCGACGGTGGCGATTTCCGGATAGGTGTAAACGACGTTCGGAATGGCGTCGTAGTTCACATGGCCCGCCTGCCCGGCCAGAATTTCCGCGACTGCAACGCCCTCGTCCTCCGCCTTGTGCGCCAGCATCGGGCCCGCGATCACGTCGCCAATCGCCCAGATGCCCGGCACATTGGTCGAATAGTGCTTGTCGACGACCACACGGCTGCGCTCGTCGAGCTTCACGCCGGCTTCTTTCAGGCCAAGGCCTTCGGTGTAAGGGACCCGGCCGATCGAGACCAGCACCACATCCGCTTCGATTGCTTCCGCCGCGCCGCCTTTCGCCGGCTCGATGGTCGCCTTGAGCCGCGCG
>DASSRW010000273.1:0-5443 GCA_035701545.1 Pseudolabrys sp. | reverse complement strand
GCTGCGGAGACCGGTGCGTCAAACCGGGGCTCTGCGCCAACGGGAGCAGAGAGACTGAAAGCTGAGAGCAAAAAAGCCCGCGAACGGCGGGCCAAGTCCGCAAATCTCCACACAGTGCCGAATAGTCAGACTGCGTGGTGGGTGCGACAGGGATCGAACCTGTGACCCCTACCATGTCAAGGTAGTGCTCTTCCGCTGAGCTACGCACCCTCGTCGAGATGGTCTTAGCCGCTCGGCGGAAGCGAGGCAATCCCGCCGCCATCGCGCTTCACGCCGCCAGCATCTTCTGCACTTCATTGACCAGTTCGCGCAGATGGATCGGCTTGGACAGAACCTTGGCCTGCTTCGGCGCGTTAGAGTCAGCGTTAAGGGCGACGGCGGCAAAGCCGGTGATGAACATGATCTTGATGTCGGGATCGAGCTCGGCCGCGCGGCGGGCCAGTTCGATGCCATCCATTTCCGGCATCACGATATCGGTCAGCAGCAGCTGAAAAGGCTCTTCGCGCAGGCGCTGATAGGCCGAAAGACCGTTGTCGTAGGAAGTGACCTCGAACCCGGCGTTTTGCAGCGCCTTGACCAGAAACCGCCGCATATCCGTGTCGTCTTCAGCGAGAAGTATCTTTGACATCGCGAGAGCCCGTAAAGACGGCTCAGTGGGCCGGCCGTGACCTTCCATAAGCCTTATACCCGGTAAATATGGAGTGAACTGAAAGCATGTCTTGGCTTTGCCCGCTGCTCCATGGAGAATACATACCGCTAGAGACAAGCCTCTATTTGCAACGTTCCGGCCGCCCCCACGATCCATGAGCGAAATCCGCGACGAACTCGATCCGCCCTTCGAAATTCTGGAACCAGCCGGCCCGGCCGGCCCGGCCGGCCCGGTCGTGTTCAATTCGCCGCACAGCGGCTCGATCTATCCGCGCGCTTTCCTGTCCGCGGCGCGCCTGGACGTGGCGGCGCTGCGCCGCTCCGAGGACAGCTTTGTCGATCAGTTGATCGCCGGGGTCGTGGCGCGCGGCTACCCGATGATGCGCGCGCATTTCCCCCGGTGCTTCGTCGACGTGAACCGCGAGCCTTACGAGCTTGATCCGCGCATGTTCGAGGGCCGATTGCCTTCCTTTGCCAACACCCGCTCGATGAGGGTCGCCGGCGGGCTTGGCACGGTCGCGCGCGTCGTTGGGGACGCCCAGGAAATCTATGAGCAGCGCATCCCTATCGACGATGCGCTGCGCCGGATCGAGAGCCTTTACAAGCCGTACCACCGCGCCTTGCGGCGGCTGTTCACGCGGCTGCACCGGGACCATGGCGCCGCCGTTCTGATCGACTGCCATTCGATGCCGTCAAATGCTGGCCACAAGGACGATCGGCCGCGGCCGGAATTCGTGCTCGGCGACCGCTACGGGACGAGCTGCGTCGGCGTCGTGGCCGAAACCGTGGAAATTACACTGCGGTCGCTCGGCTATTCGGTCAGCCGCAACAAGCCCTACGCGGGCGGGTTTATCACGGAGCACTACGGCAACCCGGCCGTGGGCCTGCACGCCATCCAGCTTGAGATCAATCGGGCGCTGTACATGGACGAGCGCACCTTTACGCGTTCCTCCGGCTTTGCGGCGCTCGCCGCCGACCTGGACACGGTGGCCGACCGGATCGGCCAAATCCCGTTGGAGGAGCTGCGGCCGTACCGGGCGGCGGCGGAATAGTGAGCAGGAGTCAGCAATCGGTAATCGGACTGAACCGCCCGCTTTCCGACTACTGACAAACGATCCATGAAAAAAGGGCCGCTCGCGTGTGCAAGCGGCCCAAGTCTAGGGAGGAAACGCCCAAGGAGGGCAACGGTAGCTCTCGCTACCGCATTGCAATAATTTACATCGCGACGCACAAAATGCAAGGCAACCTGCCTCGAATCCCATGTTATATTTGCATACCTGACTACCGATCTGCGCCAGATGCCAAGGCTCACCACGATTTCGATTGGCCGGAGCGCGGCGGCCGCCGGTTCCTTTAGGGACCACCTGCGGGGTCGCCGCCCCAATGCAGCCGCCACAGACAAGCCATGACCGCCATCGACTTTGCCGCCTTTGTCGACCAGCTCGCGACGGCTTCGGGCGAGATCATCCTGCCATTCTTCCGGACGGCGCTCAGCATTGAGAACAAGAAGGCGGGCGGGTTCGATCCCGTCACGGCCGCCGATCGGGCGGCGGAAAATGCCATGCGCAACTTGATCCGCCGGAGCTTCCCCGGCCACGGCATCCTGGGCGAAGAATACGGCGCGGAACGCACCGATGCCGAATACGTCTGGGTTCTCGACCCTATCGACGGCACCAAATCCTTTATCGCCGGCTTGCCGGCATGGGGCACGCTGATCGCGCTGATGCGCTTCGGCGAGCCGGTCTTCGGCATGATGCATCAGCCGTTCACCCGCGAGCGCTTTTCGGGCGATGGCGGCGCGGCGCACTACCGCGGCCCCGCGGGCAACCGCGAGTTGCACGTGCGCGCCTGCGGCGACCTCAGCGAAGCCCTGCTCGCCACGACCAGTCCCCTGCTCATGAGTGACGCCGACCGCGCGTGCTTTGCACGTGTTGAGAGCAAGGTGCGGCTTTCGCGTTACGGCGGCGATTGCTACGCCTATTGCATGCTGGCGGCCGGGCACATCGATCTGGTGATCGAGACCGAGCTCAAGCCGCACGATATCGTGCCAATCATTCCGATCGTGGCCGGCGCCGGCGGCATCGTGACGACGTGGGAGAACGGTCCCGCCCAGGAGGGCGGTCGCATCGTCGCAGCTGGCGACCGGCGCGTGCACCAGGCCGCGCTGGAAATCTTGAAGTCCTGATGAAGCTCTCGCTTGATGATGCGGCCCGCTAGTACAGTGGCGTACCCGGCACGAACGCATCGAAGGCAGCCCAGAACTGCCGGCGATATTGATCCTGCTCCTGCAGAATTTCGTGCCGGCTGCCCGCAAGCATGATGTGCGAGCCGGCCAGCAAGTTCGTGCCGAAGCTTTCGATGGCGGGTGTCGAAACAACCTGATCGTGCCCGGCGGCCACCATCAGGATCGGCTGCCGGATGCTGCTCGCGTAACCCGGCGTGACAAATTCATTTACTACGCGCAGTGCGGAATCGGCCCACGCGATCGTCGGGGGACCGAGCGCAAGCCGCGGCTCCGCCTCGAGTACCGCGAGGTTGCGGGCAAAGCGCACCGGATCCGATGTGAAAACATTGCCATCGAACGTGCGCGTGCCGGTCGCTCGCTGATCGGCGGCCGGCACATAGGCCGCTCCGCGCCCGGCGAGCCGCATGAACCGAACGAAAGGCACGGCGATCCTCGAAAACGTGCCGATCGGCAAGCCGATCATGGGCGCGCTGAGCGCCGCGCGATCGAACCATCGGCGCCCCTCGCGACAGGCGCGAATCAGAATTGCGGCGCCCATGGAATGGGCGAGCGCGAAGATCGGCGGCGGGCAATCTGGCAGCACCACCTCGTTCATGACGGTGTCGAGATCGACCCCATAGTCGTCGAAGCTGCGCACATAACCCTTGCGCCGGTCGGCAAGCAGCCGGTCCGACAGGCCCTGCCCTCGCCAATCGAAAGTCGCGACAGCGAATCCGCGGGCATGCAGATCGTGCACGGTCTCAAAATATTTCTCGATGAACTCGGCGCGCCCTTGCAGGACGACGACGGTGCCTTTGCGCCCCGGCGGCGGCTCCCAGCGCGCGAAGCGCAAGTTCACGCCATCCGGGGTCTTGAGGACGCCCGACACCACCTTGTCGGGCAAAGGATTGGCGGGGATGGAGACGAGGTCCATGCAGGGGACTTGGGCCGGTCTTGCGGCAGGTACGGCCTTATAGCAGGGCGCGGCACCGGCTCAATCGCCACTTGCCGGCTATTGAGCTAAATATTTGATCTAAAAGAAATTTGAGAGCCCTTGCGGACAAAAGCCGATATTCCCATATCGGAACTGCGCAGGCCAATCGTGGCTGCGCACGGGCATTGGGTCCGGCCAGATGGCGGACTGCCCGCATGTCGCTCAACAGGAGGATATGCCAATGCGTACATTCGATCTTGCTCCTCTCTATCGTTCCACCGTCGGCTTCGACCGGCTGTTTTCGATGCTGGACGCTTTTGAGTCCGCGCCGGGCTACCCGCCCTACAACATCGAACGCACCGGCGAGAACGACTACCGCATCAGCATCGCAGTAGCCGGCTTCGGCGAGAACGAGCTGTCGATCGAAGCGAAGGAAAACACGCTGACGATCAAGGGCGAAAAGCAGGTCAAGGAAGAGAGCAAAGGCGAGGTGCTCTATCAGGGCATCGCCGCGCGCGCGTTCGAGCGCGTCTTCCAGCTTGCCGACTACGTCCAGGTCAAGGGCGCAGCGCTCGAGAACGGGTTGCTGCACGTCGATCTCGTGCGCGAGATCCCGGAAGCCAAGAGGCCGCGGTCGATTCCGATCGGCAACGGCAAGCCCGAGGCGAAAGCCAAGGTGCTCGACGCCAAGGCTGCCTGACGACCCACAACAGCCGAAAGAGGGAGCGCCCCGGTTTCCGGGGCGCTTTCGTTTTATCCGCGATACGGACGATTATTTCCTGTCCGACTGATCGGGCACGTGAATAATGCGCGGTCCGGCATCGGCGCGGGGCACGTAAAGGCTGGTCAGAACCGGCGCCAGGTAGGCATTGCTCAGGATTGGCGCCGGAACGATCGACAGAATCTCCCCGAAATTCACGTCCGCCACGACGCGCATTTCGACGCCATACGGGTCGAGTGCGTGCAGCACGTACAGATCGCCGCTCCGTACGGGACCGGCCACCGGATTGAGACCCATGGTGCGAAGGGTCTGAACGATATCCTCGGGATAGACCGCACCCGCCCGGGCTGCTTGCGGCTCGGCAAGGGAAAGCAGCGCCGCCGACGCGACAACGAGAACGCCGGCGAGCCAAAGTTTCCTTTGCATCATGGCAGTGAGTGATCGGCGCAAGCGCGCGCGATGGCTTTCCACCTTTGCGGTCATGTTTTCCTCCGTCCCTGTTCAGCTAAGCATAGCGAACCGCTGCGTCGTATGCGGCTTTTTCCGGTTTCCACGGTTAAACGGTTAACCTTGAGCGCGGGTCCCCGCCGCCTAGATGAACGGCGAAGGTTGCACGAGGCGGAAGGCTGCGTCCGCGTAGAACCGGTGCCGGCCGGCAACAAAGTGGAGGTTTTGCCGAATCCGTGATGGACCAGGCTTGTATAGCAGGGCAAAATTTGACAGGGTTACTTAGGACAGTAATACTGTCCTAATGGGTTGGCGGCCCGGATGCTCGCTTCGCGGGGCAAGCATCCACACGCCGAACAGGCGCAGCCGTCGCGGCAATGTGTGCCGGCAGGCTGCACCTTCTCGAGAACGATCACGCGCTTACCGCGGCGGCCGTCGGGCGCTGCGGATGCGGAAGGTGCGCCGAAGA
>DASSRW010000272.1:0-2795 GCA_035701545.1 Pseudolabrys sp. | reverse complement strand
GCCTCGTAGGAGCCGAACGGCATGTCGATGACCACGAGCGCCCGCCTGGAGCCGCGCATCACGGCGTGGCCCTGCAGAATCATCATCTCGAGCGTGACCGGCACCGTGGTTTCCAGCCCGTGCATCACCATGCCGAGCGAGTCACCGACGAGGATCACGTCGCAATGGCTGTCGAGAATGCGCGCGGTGTGCGCGTGATAGGACGTGAGGCACACGATCGGCTCGCCGCCCTTGCGGGCCTGGATGTCCGGCGCCGTCAGCCGCCTGATTTCGCTTTGCACCGACATTCAACTATCTCCCGAACACCGGCACGCCGATCACGACCGGATGGAACGCGAACCCGAGCGCGAGATAGATCACAACACCGAGCGCCACCACAAGAATGTCGTTGCCCCAGCCCGCGGGCGCATCGGTCTTGCCTTTGTCGCCGCGCCGCTTGGCGGCAATGCGCGCGTAGATGCCCCACGCCAGAAGCGAGCCAAACAAGACAATCGAGCCGAGATCGCCGTTCGACAGAAGATGAGCGAAGGCCCACATCTTGATGCCGGCAAGCATCGGATGCTTGGTCCCGGTTCTGATGTGGCTCGGAACGTAGGTCGCGGTCACGAGGATCGCTGCAATCAGCATCAGGCCGACGGTGACATGCCGCATGAACGCCGGCGGCGACCAGATTTGAATCCAGCCGGTCGCCCGGTAATCCGCATAGCCCCAGACGATCAGGGCAAGCCCGATGATCGAGACCACCGCGAACAGCGCGCGGTAACCCGCACCGAGCCGCGCGATCGCGGCGGCGCGCGCCTCGCGGAAGGTCACGAAGACGTGGGTGCCGAGAAAGACCACGAGCCCCACGATGAGAACGACCAGACCCATGTCACGCTACGTTGTGTGCGTGCCGGCACTGCGAGTGGCGCAGTAGACGCGACGGCGCAATCCTTTACAACGTTCGGAACACACAGGAAATCCTCGATGGCTGCAAGGCCTACTTATGTTGACGAGCCGGCGCGGAAAGTCCCGGTCGGCGGCGACTACGAGGTCGTCGTGCTGGGCGGCGGCCCTGCAGGAATTGCAGCCGCTGCCGCGTCGGCCGGGCTTGGCCGCAAGACGCTGCTGGTCGAGCGCTACGGATTTCTCGGCGGCATGGGAACGGCCGCCGGCGTGACGAATTTCTGCGGCCTGCACGCGAACGTGCACGGCGATATTCGCCAGGTCGTGCATGGCGTCGCCGACAACCTGCTCGCGCGCATCGACCGTCTCGGCGGCCTGAACGAGCCGCACCTCGTCCTTGGCAAGACTTACGCGCAGGCTTACGACACGGCGGCTTATAAATGCGCCGCCGACGACCTGCTGCTGTCGTGCGGCGTCGACGTGCGCTTTCACGCGCTCGCGGCCGGCGTGCTGATGGAGAACGAAGGCACGATCAACGCGCTGCTCGTCGAAAGCAAGTCCGGCCGCAGCGCGATCCTCGGCCGCGTGTTCATCGATTGCTCGGGCGACGGCGACCTCGCCGCGTTCGCCGGCGCCGCCTTCGAGCAGGGCGACGAGCACGGCAATACGCTCTATCCGACCATGATGTTTCGCGTGAACGGCGTCGATCCAAGCGCGGCCGGCGAGGTGTGGAAATCCGTTCCGGCACTGATGGAAGCCGCCGAGCGGCGCGGCATGCGCTTCCCGCGCAAGGGCGCGATCGTGCGGCCGCAGAAGCATTCGGTCGAATGGCGCGTCAACGTCACTCAGGTAAAGACGGCGAACGGCCGCGCCATCGACGGCACCGACGCGCTCGAACTGAGCTTCGGCGAAATCGAGGGCCGCAGGCAGGCACTCGCCTTCTTCGAATTCCTGCGCCGCGACGTGCCCGGGTTTGCCGATTCCTACATCGTCGACATTCCACCGCAGCTCGGCATCCGCGAAACGCGGCGCATCACGGGTCGCTACCAGCTCACGGCGGACGACGTGCTGTCGTGCGCGAGTTTTCCGGACACCGTCGGCGTCAATGGCTGGCCGATCGAAAACCACACGGCGGGCGATGTGGAATGGCGCTGGCCGGACATTCCGGGCTCGCGCGGCTTCAATCACCTGCCCTATCGCATGCTGACGCCGCCCGAATTTCGCAACCTGCTGGTGGCCGGCCGCTGCGCATCGATGACGCACGAGGGCCAGTCCGCCGCGCGCGTTTCCGGCGGCTGCTTCGTCATGGGACAGGCCGTCGGAACCGCCGCGCATCTTGGCATTGCGGACAATGCCGCGTGCGTTGATATTGCGGTCGATAAATTGCAAGAAACACTGGAAAAGAACGGCGCGTATCTTGGGCGCGACGTGTGAACGAAAAGGAAGTGTCTCATGAAGTTGCGTTTCGCACTGGCATTGATGCTGGCCGCCGCAGCCGCGATTCCAGCCCAAGCGCAAGACTGGCCAACCGGCGCGGTCAAGATCATCGTGCCGTTCGGCCCCGGCTCAACACCCGACACCGTCGCGCGGCTGATCTCCGAAGAGCTCAAGACGCGCCACCCGAATGCGACCTTCGTGGTGGAGAACAAGCCCGGCGCAAGCGGCAATCTCGGCACAGACGCCGTTGCGAAGTCCAAGCCGGACGGCTCGACCATCGGCATCAGCATCGGCGGGCCGCTCGCGATCAACACGCTCTTGTTCTCAAAACTGCCTTACAATCCGAAAACGGACATCGCGCCGATCACACAACTGATCACGCAAGCAAGCATTCTCGCGGTCAATCCCTCGCTCAACGTCAATTCGGTCGCCGACCTGGTTGCGCTCATCAAGCGCGAGCCGGGCAAGTACAA
>DASSRW010000271.1:0-2378 GCA_035701545.1 Pseudolabrys sp. | reverse complement strand
GGTGCTCGGGCTTGCCTTCAAGCTACGCGATCCCGATCACCTCATCGGCAACAAAGACGACGTCGGCATCACGCTCGCGCTGGTGCCGACTCACTTGCCCGGCATCAGCATCGGGCGGCGTCACCTGCCGGCGATGCACGTTTTCCAGAACGGCCCGAACTGGGGACACGACGTTTTCCTGCCGATCGATCACGTCATCGGCGGCGTCGAGCAATGCGGCAAAGGCTGGAAGATGCTGATGAGCGCGCTGGCCGCCGGCCGCGGCATTTCGCTGCCATCGCTTTCCGCCGCAGGTGCTGCATTCACGGCGAATGTCACCGGCGCCTATGCTCGCATCCGCGAGCAATTCCACGTCTCGATTTCCAAGTTCGAGGCGATCCAGGAGCGGCTCGGCCGCATGGCCGCAGCCGCCTATCTGCTCGATGGCGCGCGCCGCATGACCTGCGCTGCGCTCGATGATGGCCACAAGCCGGCCGTCGTCACCGCAATCATGAAGTCGCAAGCCACCGACCGCATGCGCGTCTCGGTCAACGACGCGATGGACGTGCACGGCGGCAAAGGCATCATCGAGGGTCCGCTCAACTATCTCGGCAGCCTTTATCGCGGCGTGCCGATCGGCATCACGGTTGAGGGCGCGAACATCGTCACGCGCAGCCTCATCCAGTTCGGCCAGGGCGCGATCCGCTGCCACCCCTATCTGCTGAAGGAAATGATGGCGCTGCAGGATGAGGACAAGGCGCGCGGGCTCGACGCCTTCGACAAAGCCTTCTGGGGCCACGTCGGTCACAGCATCGCCAACACGTTCCGCGCCTGGGGCCGCGCCTGGACCGGCGGGGCCTTTGCGCCCGCGCCGAGCGCCGGCGCGGCGACGCGCTTCTATCGGCAACTCAGCCGTTACAGCGCAGCGTTTGCGTTCGCGGTCGATCTTTCGCTGCTTAGTCTTGGCGGCGGACTGAAGCGGCAGGAAATGATCTCGGCCCGGTTCGGCGATATCCTTTCCGAGCTTTACCTCTCGTGCGCAGCGCTCAAGCGCTGGAATGACGAGGGCCGGCAGAAAGACGATCTGCCGCTGCTCGAATTCTGCCTCGAAGCAAGCCTCGCGACGATCGAGCAACGCTTTGATGAGCTGATTTTGAATTTCCCGGTCAGGCCGGTGGCGTGGCTGATGCGCTTTTTCACTCAGCCCTTCGGCCCGCGCCGGCGCGGCCCGTCCGACCGCGTCACGCAAGCCTGCGCCGCCATCCTGACCGAGCCGTCAGCGACGCGCGACCGGCTCACCACGGATCTTTTCGTGCCGGTAAAGACGGAAGGCGAGGACGCCAATGGCGTCGGCCTGCTCAAGCGCGCCTTCGAGCTTGTCGTCGCCGCGCAGCCGATCCGCGACCGCATGCATGCCGCTCGCGTGCGCGACATCGATCGCGCGGTGAAGCAGAAAACGGTCACGGCGGTGGAAGCCGAGCAGCTCAAGACGGCTGCCGCGGCGGTTTCGGCAGCGGTCGCCGTCAACGATTTCGCGGCGGAAGAATTGACCTCGCGGGGCGCGAAAAAAGGAGACGTGTCATCTCAAGCCAAGGTGAGAAGGCCGGCCGCAGCGGAGTGACAGTGGGTCCCGTTTATATCGTCGACGGCAGCCGCACGCCCTTCATCAAGGCGCGTGGCAAGCCGGGACCGTTCACGCCGGTCGATCTTGCCGTTCAGTGCGGCCGCCCTCTCCTGCTCCGGCAGCCGTTTTCGCCGGATGCTTTCGATCAGGTCATCCTCGGCTGCGTCAACGTGATCGCCGACGAAATGAATCCGGCGCGCGTTGCAGCGCTGCGGCTCGGCATGGGCGAGGCGATGACGGCTTTCACCATGCAGATCAATTGCGGCTCCGGCATGCAGTCGATCGATACCGCTTATCGCTATATCCTGAATGGCCAGGCCGATCTGATCCTCGCCGGCGGCGCCGAAGCCTTGAGCCACGCGCCGCTCGTGTTCAACCGCCGCGCGGTCGCGTGGTTTGCACGATTCATGTCCGCCCGCGATGCGTGGACCAAATTTCTCGCGGCGCTCGGCTTCCGTCCCGCGATGCTCGCACCGATCATCGGCCTTGAGCGTGGGCTCACCGATCCAATCACCGATCTCAACATGGGGCAGACGGCCGAGCTTGTCGGCCACCTCTTCCACATCACGCGGCGGCAGGCGGACGAATATGCCGCCGAGAGCCAGCAGCGCCTGGCGCATGCGCAAAAGGAAGGATACTTCGCGGACGAACTGGAGCCCGCCTTCGCGCGCGATGGCACCGTCTATGACCACGACGACGGCGTGCGGCCGGACAGCACGGCTGACTCGCTCGCGAAGCTAAAGCCTGCCTTCGAGCGGCCCTGGGGCAAGGTCAC
>DASSRW010000270.1:0-10155 GCA_035701545.1 Pseudolabrys sp. | reverse complement strand
GGGCCCGAAACCTTGCGGCACGGACCGATGAAGCCGTTCGGGCTCACCAATCCGCATCGGCCCGACGCGAAGCCCTATGCCGTTGTGCAGCTTCGGCAGGACAACAAGCTCGGCACACTGTTCAACATGGTCGGATTCCAGACCAAACTGAAGCACGGCGAGCAGGTCCGCATTTTCAGAAGCATTCCCGGCCTCGAACGCGCGGAGTTTGCCCGCCTTGGCGGCCTGCACCGCAACACGTTCCTCAATTCGCCGAAGCTGCTCGATGGCACGCTGCGGCTCAACGCCGAGCCGCGCCTGCGCTTTGCCGGGCAGATCACCGGCTGCGAGGGTTATGTCGAATCCGCAGCGATGGGACTTTTGGCCGGGCGCTTTGCCGCGGCGGAACGTCTGAGCGAGCCGGTGCGGCCGCCACCGGTTACCACGGCCCATGGCGCCATGCTCGCCCACATCACCGGCGGCCACGTCGAGACGATTGACGCGGGTCCGTCTTCATTCCAGCCGATGAACGTCAATTTCGGATTGTTTCCGCCGCTGTCTTCGGCACCCGAATTCGATCCGGAAGGCCGCCGGTTCGGCCGCGGCTCGGCCAAAAACCTCGCGCGCAAGGCCGCGCTCAGCCGGCGCGCGCTGGCCGATCTCGAACGATGGCTGCGTGGCGACGAGACGCGGCCGGCCGCCGCCGAATGAATTTCAACCATTCCAGCTAGTCGAAAATGCGATTCGGGTTGTGCGCCGCGCGCCACAGCCGCCATTGGCGGCGCCAGCGCGGGATCGCCGTGGACGTAAACGGATTATCCCCGTTCCGTTCCATGCGCGCGAGTGCCGGCCGCACCAGGGCGACCGGCAGCAGCGCGGGCAGAATCGCCTCCGGCAAAGCGGACATATTTTCTCGCGCAAGGTCCAAATGATGCTGCGCGTTCAAGCGCAATTCGGCGAGCGCGGCCGACAGCCCGTCCGTCGTCTGTCCCACAAACGCCGTCTGCGTGACCACTCCGCGGCGGGTCAGCAGATCGAGCGGCACGTAAATCCGCCGGCGCGACGCATCCCGCGCAAAATCGCGCAATAGCGCGGTTATGGCATAAGCAATCCCCGCATGACGAATGACAGCGCTCGCTGCCACGGACCGGTCCGCAAGAATATCGGCCGCGAGGGCGAACACGGTCGCCTCCGTCCGTTCGGCATAGATTTCAAGGTCGCTCAATTCGGCCATCGGCTCACTGTACAAATCGAAGCCGTGCGCGTCGATCAAATCGGAAAGCGGCTGACGATCGATTGCGTATCGTTCGATGATCGCGCACAGCGCCGCGGCAACGGGATGAGCACGCGCTTCTCCGGCCCGCTCGCCCGCGAGCACGTCGCGCCACCACTGCAATCTGATTTCGCCGGCCATCGGCTCGCGCGCCGCATCGCGTATGCGCACGATCTCGGCATTGAAGGCATAAAGCGCATACAACGCGCCCCGTCGGACGTCAGGCGCAAACAGCGAGGCAAGAAACCGATCGGGGTCGGCCTCGCGCACCAGCGCGGCGCAATGCTCGAAATTGTCCATCCGTGAAAGCGGCTTGCATCAGTCGACGGCGATCAGTGCAGCGCCCACCCGCCGGCGTTCCGCAAGCAGTATATTATAGGTTCGCACCGCGGCTCCTGTCGGCATGGCGTCGACGGAAATATGCAAATCGTGGAAGCGCGCCCGCAAGCCATCCGGCAGCAGCCGCATATCGGGGCCGCAGCCGATCAAGAACATGTCCAGTTCGGTCCCCCGCGCGAAGGCAAGGGCGAGCCGCTCCTCGGTCAGCTCGTCAAATTTCCCGACCGGCAATGGCCAAATGCCATCGGGCAGACAGAGAAGCGAGCCTCGGTGCGACATGCCGGCGAAACGAAAGCCGCCGTTGCCGTAAGCATCGATGGGCGCCGCGCTCGGCAGGTGCGGCAGGTCCGCGCCAGGCCGGTTGTTCGCCACCTCAGGGCTTCTTGTCGCGATCGGACGATGTCAGCGAGTCGCGGCCGGTGCCGACGCCGAGATAGATCAGGATCGGCGAGGCAATAAAGACCGATGTATAGGTGCCGACCAGCACCACGCCGAACATCATGGTCGCCGTGAAGCTGTGGATCGCCTCGCCGCCGAACAGCAGGAGCGCGAGCAGCGCAAGGCTGACGGTGACGTGCGTGATGACGGAGCGCGACAGCGTCTGGTTCACCGACGCGTTGAGCAAATCCGGCATCGGCATTTTTTTGTATCGCCGCAGCATTTCGCGGATACGGTCGTAGATGACGACCGTATCGTTGAGCGAATAGCCCAGGATCGTGAGCAACGCGGCGATGCTCGTCAGGTCGAAATCGATGCGCGTCAGCGACATGAAGCCGATGGTGAGCACCAGGTCGTGCACGTTGGCGATCATGGCGCCGAGCGCAAATTGCCACTCGAAACGGAACCAGAGATAGATCAGGATGCCTGCGATGGCGAAGATGAGACCGATGGTGCCGTAGGACAAAAGCTCGCTGGAAACCCGCGGCCCCACCACTTCGACACGGCGATAGTCCACGTCGTTCCCCAACGCGCCGCGCACCTTGGTGACGACGACCTGCTGCGCGGCATCGCCGCCCGGCTGCTCGGCGATACGGATCAGCACGTCATTGGGCGCGCCGAACTGCTGCAATTGCACTTCGCCGAGACCGAGGCCGCCGAGAGTGGCGCGCATCTTGGCAAGATCGGCCGGACCGGCCTTGGTCTGCACCTCCATCAAGGTGCCGCCTTTGAAGTCGATGCCGAAATTGAGTCCGTGAAAGAAGTAAAGCGAGATCGCGATGATCGACAGCATCGCCGATATAGGAAAGCTGATGCGCCTGAAGCGCATGAAATCGAATTTGGTGTCGTCAGGTACGATGCGGAGCAGGCGCACGGCGCAAATTCCCGTCAGATCGGCACGCGTTGCGGACGCCACCATCGCACCCAGTAAGCGACGATCAGGCGCGTCAACGTGAACGCGGTGAACACCGTGGTGATGATGCCGATGCCGAGCGTCACGGCAAAGCCGCGCACCGCGCCGGTGCCGATGTAGAACAGCACGGCCGCTGCGATGAAGGTGGTGATGTTGGAATCGAGAATGGTCGCAAGCGCGCGCGTAAACCCGGCGTCGATCGCGTTGATCGGCGTTCGCCCGTGGCGCACCTCCTCACGGATGCGCTCATAGATCAGCACGTTCGAATCGACGGCGATGCCGACGGTCAGCACGATGCCAGCGATGCCGGGCAGCGTCAGCGTCGCGTTGAGCATCGACAGCGCGCCGAAAATCATGGCGACATTGATGGCGACCGCGATGTTCGCGAAAATGCCGAACAGGCCGTAGGTCACCAGCATGAAGATGACGACCATCGCTGCGCCGACATAGGACGAGAGCTTTCCCTTTGCGATCGAGTCCTGCCCGAGGCCGGGGCCGACCGTCCGCTCCTCGATAATGGTCAGCGGCGCCGGCAGCGCGCCCGCGCGCAAGAGGATGGCGAGGTCGTTCGCGCTCTGCACGGTGAAATTGCCGGAGATCTGCCCCGAGCCGCCGAGAATGGGCTCGCGGATCACCGGCGCCGAGATCACTTCATTGTCGAGTATGATCGCGAACGGCTTGCCGACATTCTCCTGCGTCACCTGGGCAAACTTGCGCGCACCGCTTGTATTGAAGCGGAAGTTGACGACGGGTTCGTTGGTGCGCTGATCGAATCCCGGCTGCGCGTCGGTCAAATCGGCGCCGGATACCAGCACCCGCTTCTCGACCAGGTAGGGAATCTTCGGCTCGCTGGAGCTCATCAGGATTTCGTCGTCCGGCGGAATTCCCGTCTGCCGCGCCTGTTCCGGCGTCATCGACGTATCGACCATACGGAAGTCGAGCTTGGCCGTCTTGCCCAGCAGCTCCTTCAAACGTGTCGGATCCTGCAGACCTGGCACCTGCACCAGGATGCGGTCGCTCCCCTCTCGCTGGATCAGCGGCTCGACCGTGCCGAGCTCGTTGACGCGCCGTTCGATGATCTGGATCGACTGGTCGACCGACTGGCGCACGCGCTCCAGGATCGCCGGATCGGTGACGGTCAGGCGATAGAGGTTGCCGGGCTCTTTTGTGATGTCCAGGCTTCGCTGCCCCGTGCTGGCCAGGATGCCGCCGAGCGGCTGCGACAGGCTGTCAAGCTTCGATTCGGCCTGGCCTGCATTGGCGCCTTCGCGAATGCGCACCTCGACGCTGTTTCCGCGCACCACCAGGCCGGTGTAGCCGATGCGCGCCTCACGCAGCACGCGGCGCACATCGTCACGCAGCGCCTCGAGCTTTTCCTTGCGCACCGCCTTGGTATCGACCTCGAGCAGGATGTGCGAGCCGCCCTGCAAATCGAGACCGAGCACGATGTGGCGCTGCGCCCATTTCGGCCAGCTATCGACCACCTTGGCAGGAATGAAGTTCGGAACGGCGCACAGGCAGACGATAAATGCCGTGAGCAATATCGCCGCCGCCTTCCACCGCGTGAAATAAAGCATGCTGTCCTGACTTGCGCGAAACGAGCCGCCGGCGCTCAGCCCGTCGCGGCCTCGTCCTTCACCGGCTCACCTTTGGCGCGGACGTCGGTCACCATCGAGCGCACCTGGCGAATGCGCACGTCGTCCGCGATCTCGATCTCGATCTGCTCGTCGTCGACCACTTTGGTAACCTTGCCGATCAGGCCGCCGTTCGTGATGACGGTATCGCCCCGCCGCACGTTTTTGACCATTTCCTGATGCGCCTTCACGCGTTTTTGCTGCGGGCGGATCATCAGGAAATACATAATGATGAAAATCAGCACAAACGGCAGCAGCGACATCAGCATGCCGCCCTCGCCGCCAGCGCCTCCGCCGCCAAGCAAGGAACCCAAGGAGCCTTGCGCGAAGGCAGGCGTCACCAGCATTGAATTTGTCCTCGCGTGTTTGGGGACCCGGCGGAAGGCTGTCCCGGCCGACTGCCGCGCTCGAATTTCGCGCGGACTATAGCGGCCGCGGCCCCAATTGCAACGCGCGTGAGCGCCGGAATTGCGCCTTTTGCCGTGATTTCAGGCCGTTACGACTTGCGGGGGTGACGCCGCCCCGCTAAGAGCAGCGCAATCCAAAGCACATCGAAACGCCGATGGCCAAGCCAAAATCAAAGTCGAAATCGAAGCCGGCCGCGAAAGTGCGCGCCGAGGCCATCGGCCTGCGCTCCGGGCCCGGAGCAGACGATGCTCTCGCGCGGGTTGCCGCAGCGCTCGAGCGGCTTGCGCCCGATCGCGCCGCCCGGCCCGACCTGACCGCCGCCGATGCCTTCGTCTGGTATCCGGAAGGACGCCGGCTCGCGCCGGTGCCGCACGTGAACCGCGTCGAGATGTCGCTGCTCAAGGGCATCGACCGCGTGCGCGACACGCTGGTCGAGAATACCGAGCGTTTCGCGCGCGGATTGCCGGCCAACAACGCGCTGCTGTGGGGCGCGCGCGGCATGGGAAAATCGTCGCTGGTGAAAGCCGCGCACGCCGCCGTGAACGCCGCCTTCGCGCGCAACAGCGCCGAAGGGCCGCTCAAGCTCATCGAAATCCATCGCGAGGACATCGAAAGCCTGCCCGATCTGATGGCGATCACGCGCGCCTCGACCTATCGCTTCATCGTATTCTGCGACGATCTTTCGTTTGACGCCGACGATACGTCCTACAAGTCGCTCAAGGCCGTGCTCGAAGGCGGCATCGAGGGCCGGCCGGCGAACGTCATCTTTTATGCGACGTCGAACCGCCGTCATCTGATGTCGCGCGACATGATGGAAAACGAGCGCTCGACCGCCATCAATCCCGGCGAAACCGTCGAGGAAAAGGTCTCGCTCTCCGACCGCTTCGGCCTTTGGCTGGGCTTCCATCGTTGCAGCCAGGACGAGTTCCTGGCCATGGTCGACGGCTATGTCGCCCACTACAGGATTCCGAGCAAGGGCGAAGACTTGCATCGCGAAGCGCTGGAATGGGCGACCACGCGCGGCTCGCGCTCCGGGCGCGTGGCCTGGCAATTCATCCAGGATCTCGCCGGCCGCCTCGGCGTGGCGCTGAAGGATTAATTTTTCCAAGTCATTCCGGGGCGCGCACGGAGTGCGCGAATCCGGAATCCAGCGCCCCGCAAAGTTCTTGCCGTATTTCTGGATTCCGGGTTTGCACGCTTGCGCGTGCGCCCCGGAGGCCGCTGAGGAACTTGGTTTACGCCCCGCTCAGGAACTTGGCCGGATCGACCGGCACCGAGCCCTTGCGGATTTCAAAGTGCAATTGCGGCGAGGTGACGTTGCCGGTCTGGCCTGCGTGCGCGATCACCTGCCCGCGGCGAACCTTGTCGCCGCGCTTGACCAGCAACTGGCTGGCGTTGGCGTAGGCCGAGACGTAGCCGTTCGAGTGCCGGATCAGGACGAGATTGCCGTAGCCCTTGAGCTCGTTGCCGGCGTAGGCGACGACGCCGTCATCGGCCGCCTTGATCGGCGTACCTTCGGGCACCGCGAGGTTGATCCCGTCGTTTTGCTGGCCGTTCGGCTTGGCGCCGAAGGCTGAAATGATGCGCCCGTGCACGGGCCAGCGGAACGAGGGCATCGCGCCGGCGGCTTCCGCCGTCTTGACCGCGCTCTGCGTTTCCGCGGGCTCCGGCGTCGCCAGCCGCACGCTCTGCGTCGGCACGCTGGCGACCGTTTCGACCGCCGCCGCATGGTGCTCGGCCTTGGCGTGCGCAACTGCATGCACGGCCGGAGCAGGCGCCGGACGCTCCGCCACGACGTGGTGGCCGCCGGGGATCGTGATGTGATCGCCGACGCTGAGCTTTGTGTAGGCGCTGATTTTGTTCGCCCTGGCGAGCGCGGCGAGAGACATACCGTGCTTGCGCGCGATGCCGATCAGCGTTTCGCCGGGCGCGACGACGTGCACATTGCCTTCGGCGGCTTTGGCGCGACGCGAGGGCTCAGGACGTGTTTCGGTGTTGCCCGCCACATAGCGCGGGATGACCAGCCGCTGGCCCGGGCGCAGCCATGCGGCATGCGTCATTCCGTTGGCCCGCATCAATGCGGAAGCCGGAACGCCGTATTTGCGCGCAAGCGTCTCGATCGTCTCGCCTTGCCCGACGGTGATCGCCTTGCCGCCATCCCACGTCCAGTGCCCGGCAGATGCGGCATGACGCTCGCTCACCGAGCCGGTGACCTCCGGGGCGGCGGCCGGCCGATAGGCGCCGCGGCCTCCCCCGGCAACGCCGGTCGAGGCGATGTTCGTCGGGTGACCTGGCGGCGGCAACGGCTGTGAGGCCACATGCGACGGCGGCATCGGGCGCGATGAAATCGATCCGGTCGCTTCCGGCCCGCTGCCGCGCGAGGAAAATGGATTCGAAAATGGACTGTCGAAACGCTGCGAGTCCGAGCAACCTGCCGCGCCAAGGGCAATCAATGTGAGGGCAATGACGCGCGGGCTGACGCGCGGAAAAAACGACACGACGGAGCGCGACATGTGGTTACTCGTTCGTACGCAACAAACTGAGGCTTTGAAATAAACATGGCCTGAGTAAACAAGGCTTTAAGGTTTACGGGCGGGAATGAAGGCCGGCAAAAAAGTCACAATTCGCGGGCGCGGCCGGGGAGCAAGGGCACGAAGCGCACCGCAATCAGCTGCTCCTGCTCAAGACCCGTTTGCGACTTGGTAAGCTTGACAATGTGTTGCGCTCCCCCGTGCGGCCCAAGCGGCAGTATCATGATGCCGCCCTCCTTCAACTGCTCGATCAATGCGTCCGGCAGCGTCTCGGCCGCCGCGGTGACGATGATGCGGTCGAAGGGCGCGCGCTCCGGCGCGCCGGCAAGGCCGTCGCCGACGATCACCTCCACATTCTTGTAACCAAGCTTCTGCAGGCGCCGGCGCGCGGCATCCGCGAGCGTCCGGTAGCGCTCGACGGTGACCACCTCGCGCGCGAGCAGCGCGAGCACCGCCGCCTGGTAGCCGGAGCCGGTGCCGATCTCCAGCACGCGGTGATGCGGCCGCAAGCCCAACTGCTCGGTCATGTAGGCGACGACGTAAGGCTGGCTGATGGTCTGCCCGCAGGAGATCGGCAGCGCCTGATCGGCGTAGGCGCGCTCCGAATGGTCCGCCTCGACGAACGCGCTGCGCGGCACTTCCTCCATGGCGCGCAGCACGTCCTTGTCGGCGATGCCGCGCCGGCGCAGCGTGAGCAGGAACTCCATGCGGCCGACGCCGTCCTGGTCCCGCGCGGATTGGGCCACCTGTCGCCTCTTATCCAAAGACGCCGGCAAGTCTCGTCATGAAGGGCTCGTCCGTCATGTCGAGCCTGAGCGGCGTCACCGCGATGCGCTTTTGATTGAGCGCGTGCAAATCGCTGCCTTGCGCGGCGCCCGCAATGCCGCCGCGGCCGAATGCGATCCAGTAATACGGATTGCCGCGGCCGTCGCGCCGCGGCTCGATGTGCAGCAGTTCCTGATCGCGCTTGCCCTGCTGGGTGACCGCGATGCCGGCCACCTGCTCGGGCGGACAATCGGGAAAATTCACGTTCACCAGCACGTCGCGCGGCATGCCGGCCTCGAGCACGCGGCGGATCAGATCGGGCGCGAATTTTACGGCCGTGTCCCAAAAGGGCATGTGCTTGTTCGCCGACGCATAGGCCTGTGACAGCGAAAACGACGGAATGCCGAGCACGGTTCCTTCGATCGCGCCGGCAACCGTGCCGGAATAGCTCACGTCCTCCGCCGCGTTGCGCCCGCGATTGACGCCGGAAAGCACCAGATCGGGCAGCTCCTCCATCAGGTGCCGCGCGCCCATGATGACGCAGTCGGTCGGCGTGCCCTTGACCGCGAAGCGCCGCTCGCCGACTTCGCGCAAGCGCAGCGGGTCGTTGAGCGAGAGCGAATGCGACACGCCGGACTGATCGTTTTCCGGCGCGATGATCCACACGTCGTCCGACAGGATGCGCGCGATCCTCTCGCAGGCGTCGAGCCCCGGCGCATGAATGCCGTCGTCGTTGGTGATCAGGATGCGCATTGTTTTCTTATCCCTCCCCCGCTTGCGGGGGAGGGTCGGCGAGCGAAAGCGAGCCGGGGTGGGGGCCCTCGTGAGCAGACCGACCCCACCCGTCTCCGCGCTTCGCGCGGAGCCACCCTCCCCTTTCAGGGGAGGGATTGGAAGCGCGCTGCCGCAACTTGGTCTTCATCCAACCCGCTCAATCTTCTTCATGCCGCCCATATACGGCTGCAACGCCGCCGGCACCTCGATCGAACCGTCGGCCTGCTGATAGGTTTCCATCACCGCGATGAGCGCGCGGCCGACGGCGACGCCGGAGCCGTTGAGCGTGTGGAGGTGGCCTTTGACCTTGCCGTCCCTGCCCTTGTAGCGCGCGTTCATGCGCCGCGCCTGGAATTCGCCGCAGACCGAGCAGGATGAAATCTCGCGATACATGTTCTGCCCCGGCAGCCAGACCTCGATGTCGTAGGTTTTTTGCGAAGCAAAGCCCATGTCGCCGGTGCACAGCGTGACGACGCGGTAATGCAGATCGAGCCGTTTGAGCACTTCCTCGGCGCACGACAGCATACGCTCATGTTCGGCCATCGATTGCTCGGGCGCGGTGATCGACACCAGTTCGACTTTCGTGAACTGGTGCTGGCGGATCATGCCGCGCGTGTCTTTGCCCGCCGCGCCCGCCTCCGCGCGGAAGCACGGCGTGCAGGCGGTTACCCGTAGGGGTAACTTGTCCTCATCAATAATCGACTCACGGACGAGGTTCGTGAGCGGGACTTCGGCAGTCGGGATGAGCCAACGCTGATCTTCGAACATCGCAGCCAGAGAAGATTCCCCAGCTTTATATTTCGATAATTCAACTTCAGCCCGCAGATACTCAGTACCAAAATCATCCAAAAACTTTCCAATTACCTCTCGCCTGTCGATCGGAATCGATGACTGCCTCAAAGTTTCCTTTATTAGTTCGACCATGTTTGCAGAAGCCCGATGAGCCTCGATAGCAGCCTTGGTCCATGCTTCTATTCGCTTCTGATCAGTCAGAAGGGCAGCTCGTTGTTCCGGGGTGAGATTAGGCGACACAGTAAGAAACTGATCAGTTGCAAACTTCGGCAACTGCGCCGTGCCGAACATCACTTCATCGCGCACCAT
>DASSRW010000269.1:0-5038 GCA_035701545.1 Pseudolabrys sp. | reverse complement strand
GGATCGCGGCGGCAAAGTCGCGACCGGCGGCAGCCGCCACGGCAACCAGGGCTTCTTTTACGAGCCGACCGTGATCACCGACGTGCCGGACGATTCCAGGATCATGACCGAGGAGCCGTTCGGACCGGTGGCGCCCATCGTGCCGTTCAAGACCTTCGACGAAGTGGTCGAGCGCGCAAATTCGCTTCAGTTCGGGCTTGCCGCCTACGCCTTTACATCGTCGGAGAAAACAGCAGCGGCGATCGGCGACGCCATTCAATCAGGCATGGTCGGCGTCAACAGCGTCGCCGTTTCCACGCCGGAAACGCCGTTCGGCGGCATCAAGGAATCGGGCTACGGCTCCGAAGGCGGCATCGAGGGCCTGCAGGCGTACACGAACGTCAAGTTCATCTCGCAGGCGTGATCAGCGCGTGTCCCGGGCGCGGTGCAGCGCGCGAGCGGTGCACCGCAGACCCGGGACCTTTACAAGTTCAGAATTGGAACGGTCCGGGATCAGCGGCGCACCACTCCGCTTCGCTACGTGCTGCGCCGCATCCGGGACAAGTGAGAAGCTACTTTCCCATCGCCTTCTGGCACGCTTCCCAGATCTTCGCCGGCGTTGCCGGCATGTCCATGTGATCGGCGGCGCCGTTCGGAATCGCGTGCGCGACCGCGTTCATCACGGCAGCGATCGCTGCGGTGGTGCCGGCTTCGCCGGTGCCCTTGACGCCGAGCGGATTGGTGGTCGCCGGCACCGAATGGATCGCCTCGCGCATCTCGACCGGCATCGCGCGTGCGCGCGGCATCGCGTAATCCATGAACGAGCCGGTGACGAGCTGGCCGCCCTGATCGTAAACCGCGCGCTCGGTCAGCGCCTGGCCAATGCCATTGGCAAGGCTGCCCTGCACCTGCCCTTCGACCACCATCGGATTGAGCATGGTGCCGCAATCGTCCACCGCCGTGTAGCGCACGAGGTCGACATGCCCGGTTTCCGGGTCGATCTCGACTTCGGCGATGTGCACGCCGTTCGGGAATGTCAGCGGCGTATCGGCTTTCTCCTTGGAGTCGAGCGTCTCACCCATGTCCCTGGCGCGCGCAGCAGTCTCGAACAGAGACACCCGGCGGTCGGTGCCGACCACCGAAAAATGCCCAGCGCCGTACTGAATGTCGCCTTCGGAAGCTTCGAGCAGCGCCGCCGCGACCTTCTTGCCCTTGGCGAGCATCGCGTCGATGGTGCGCACGATGGCGTGGCTCGCCGCCATGGCCGAGCGCGAACCGACGGAGGCAAAGCCCGGAATCTCGAACGCCGAGTCGCCGTGCTTGTGCACGATGTGCTTGCGTTCGATGCCGAGCTTTTCTGCAAGCACGCGCCCGAATACGGTCGCGTGCGCCTGGCCGGTCGACTGCACGTTCAGCGCCAGAACAAGCGTGTCGCCGCCCGGAAACTGCAGCATCGCGCCTTCGGTTGGCAGCGCGCCCGCATGTTCGAGCATGCAGGAAATGCCGATGCCGCGCCACTTTTTGCGTTTGGCCGACTCGCGCTTGCGTTTGCTGAAGCTGTCGTATTCCGAAAGCTCCATCGCCTTTGCAAACGCGCCGGGAAAATCGCCGCTGTCATACGTGGTGGTGACCGCGGTCTTGTACGGCATGGCCGATTTCGGAATGAGATTCTTCTTGCGCAGGCGCGCCGTGTCCATGCCGGTAATGCGGGCGGCTTCCTCCACCGCGCGGTCGAGGACGTAGTTGGCTTCCGGGCGACCCGCGCCGCGATAGGGGCCCATCGGGGCGGTATTGGTGAACACGCAGCGCGAGGAAAAATCGATCTTCGGAATGCGATACATGCCCGGCAGACAGCGCGCCGGATTGTTGGTGTTGATGCCGACGCCGGCGGGCGAGATGTAGGCGCCCTGCGAGCAGAGATGCCTCATGCGCAGTGCGAGAAACTTGCCGTCCGCATCGAGCGCGAGCTCGGCGTCCGTCACCGTGTCGCGGCCGGGCGTATCTGTCATGAATGCCTCGGAGCGCGTCGCCTGCCACGCCACGGGCCGGCCGACCTTCTGTGCGGCGACACACAGCGCCGGATATTCCGGATAGACCGGCGTCTTCATGCCGAAGGCGCCGCCCACATCCTCGGTGGTGACACGCAATTTGTCGTTCGGCACGCCGAGCACCGGCGCAGTCTGGTTGCGCACGGTGCCGGCGCTCTGCGAGCACGCGCGCAGTGAATAGAGGCCGGTTGCCGGATCGTAGGAGGCGTTGGCGCCGCGCGTTTCCATCGAGGCGACCATCAGCCGCTGGTTGACCACGGTCACGCGCGCGACATGCGCCGCGCTCTTGATGATTTCGTCGACCTCGCGCTCGTTCTCGCGGCTGTCGACCATACCCGGCCAGTCGAGCGCGAGGTTACCCGGCGCTTCGGGATGCAGCTGCGGCGTGCCCGGCTTGATCGCCTCGCGCGGATCGACCACCGCGGGCTGCTCCTCATATTCGACCGCGACCAGATCGGCGGCGTCCTGCGCCTGCCCCACCGTCTCCGCGACCACCATCGCAACCGCTTCGCCGACATAGAGCACCCGCTCGCCCGCGAGCGTCGGACGGAACGGCTGGATCAGCTCCTTGCCTTCGCGTCCCTTCAGCGGCGGATGGCGGCCACAGGTTTTCAGCCCCGCCTCGTTCATGTCGGCAGCAGTCAGTACGGCGAGCACGCCTTTCGCCGCCTTGGCCGCGGCCGTATCGATCGACACGATGCGGGCGAAGGCATGCGGCGAGCGCACGAAGACGGCAAAGGCCTGATTTGGGAACCGCGCGTCATCGACGAAGCGGCCTTGCCCACGCACCAGCGCGTCGTCCTCGAGGCGGACCTCGCGCGTTCCATGTTGAGTTGTGGTCGAATCCATCGGATTTCCGGAATGTAGACGGGGCTTCGTTTATAGCCGAAAGCGAAGGCTGCAACAGGGGCTTGCGTCCGCTCCGCCGGTGCGGCACTCAAACGCTTCTTCCCGCCGCGATCCCGCCCCGCTTTCAGAGGACGAAATGAACCAGCGTACCATCGATACCCACACGCATATTCTCACCGAAGAAACGATGGCGCTGCTGCGCAAGGAATCGCCCAAGGCCGCGGTGAGCATTGGACCGCTCGATAGCGAGTCGGTCACGCTCGATGTCGCGGGCACGATGTATCGTCCCTTTCCGCATGGCGGCTATGACGTCGAGCGGCGGCTGAAGGACATGGATGCAACCGGCGTCGACGTGCACGTGCTGTCCGCGACGCCACAGACCTATCTCTATGGGCTGGAGCCCGCGCTCGGCGTCGTGACCTCGGCCATCCAGAACGATCAGATGGCGAAGCTCGTGAAGCAGCAGCCGGACCGCTTTATGGCCATCGGCACATTGCCCATGCAGGCGCCGGACGAGGCGGCGAAGGAATTGCGCCGCGCAATGACTAGGCTCGGCATGAAAGGCGCTATGTTTGCCTCCAACATCATGGGCAGGAATCTCGACGATCCGGGTTTCGAACCGCTGTGGGCAACCGCGGAAGAGCTCGGCGCCTTCATGTTCATCCATCCGAACAATGTCGCCGGCGCCGACCGATTGCAGTCCTATTATCTGAGAAATCTCATCGGCAATCCGCTCGACACGACCATTGCCGCCGCCTGTCTCATCTTTGGCGGCGTGATGGATCGTCATCCGAAGCTGAAAATCATGCTGGCGCACGGTGGCGGCTTCACGCCGTATCAGGCCGCGCGCTGGGAGCATGGCTGGAAGGTGCGGCCCGAGCCCAAGAAGAACGTGCCGGCGCAGCCGAAAAACATCGCCAGGCGGTTCATGTACGATACCATCCTGCACTCCGATAAAACGCTGGAGGCGATGATCGGCCTCGTCGGCGTCGAGCGCGTGATGCTGGGCAGCGACTATCCTTATGACATGGCGATGCTCGATTGCGTGCAGCACGTGCGCTCGCTGTCGATTTCCGATTCGGACAAGAATTCCATTCTCGGTGCACGCGCAGAGCTTCTGCTCTCTGCAAAGGGGTAGGGATCGTGAACGTCGAGGCTACGACATCCAAGCGAATTCCGGCGAAGGCGGTCGGAGTCTTCATTGCCGAAGCGATGGAAAAGAGCGGCGTTCCGGCCCCCGACGCGGCGAAAATTGCCGAGCTGATGCTGGAGGCCGATCTGATCGGCGCCGATGCGCACGGCGTATTCCGTCTCCCGCAATACGTGCAGCGTCTGAAGCTCGGCTCGACCAATCCGCGGCCGAACATCACGGTCAAGCGCACGGCGCCGGCGACCGCGCTGATCGACGGCGACAACGGGATGGGCCATCTGGTCGTCGCGCGCACGGCGGAGGTCGCGATCGAGATGGCGCGCGCGAACGGCATCGGCTGGGCCGGTTGCCATATGTCGGGTCACGCGGGGGCTGCGGGCGTCTACGCGGCGCTGCCGCTGAAAGCCGACATGATCGGCATGTATTCGGCGGTCGCCAACGCCAACCACATGCCGCTCGCGGGCGGCGCGGAGCCGCTGCTCGGCACCAATCCGCTGGCGATTGCGATTCCTGCGGGCGAGGAGCATCCTTTGGTGCTCGACATCGCCACCTCGATTGTCTCCTACGGCACGATCAAGAACCACCGCCTGCAAAATCGCATGTTGCAGGCCGGCTGGATGATCGATCCGAAAACCGGCGCGATGGTCACCGATCCGCACAAGAGCGCGGAAGCGCTGCTGTTGCCGATGGGCGGTTACAAGGGCGCAGGCCTTGCGTTGATGTTCGGTATGCTCGCCGGCACCCTCAACGGCGCGCTGTTCGGCCGCGACTGCGTCGATTTCAACGCCGAGCCCGACCGCGTCACCAACACCGGTCAGTTCGTGATGGCGCTCGATCCCGCGCGCTTCCAGCCGCTTGAGCACTTCAAGGAGGAAGTCGACCGCCACATCCGCTCGCTGCGCGACACCAGGCCGCTGCCGGGCGAGAGCGTGCGCCTGCCGGGCGACCACCGCGCCAGGCGCCGCGCCGACCGCTTGCGGAACGGCCTGGCGCTGGCGCCGGAGCTGGTCGT
>DASSRW010000268.1:0-5304 GCA_035701545.1 Pseudolabrys sp. | reverse complement strand
TGCGATCGTTAGAGTCTTATCGAGAACCGTGCCAGGTACGCCCCTTCCCGCGCCCTTGGTTGAGCGCAGCGCCTTCACGCGCACGCCGCCGATCTCGAACCACGCGCCGGGAAACGGCGACAAGCCGCGGATGTGGTTGTGAACGTCGCGCCAGGACTTGCGCCAATCGATGTGGGCCTCGTCCTTGGATATTTTCGCCGCGTATGTAACGCCGCTCTCGCCTTGCGGCGTCAGCGCCAGCGAGCCGCGCTCGGCCGCGGCCAGCGCGCGCAACATCAGATCGGCGCCGACACGCGCCAATGCATCATGCAGATCGCCGGCAGTCATGTCCGCGGCGATAGGCACCCGCTCGGCCATCGCCATGACACCGGTATCAAGGCCCTCGTCCATCTTCATGATGGTGACGCCGCTTTCCTCATCGCCCGCCATGATCGCGCGATTGATCGGCGCCGCGCCGCGCCAGCGCGGCAGCAGCGATGCATGCACGTTGAAGCAGCCGAGCTTGGCCGCATCGAGAATTTCTTTCGGCAGGATGAGGCCATAGGCGGCGACGACAGCCGCATCCGCTTTGTGCGCGCGGAATTGCGCCGCAGCCTCCGCGCTCCTCAGCGTCGCGGGCGTGAGCACCGGGATGCCGAGTTTCTTCGCCTCGCGTGCGACCGGCGTTTCCTGCATCTCCATGCCACGGCCCGCGGCCTTCGGCGCGCGCGTATAGACCGCCGCAATGTCGTGCCCGCGCGCGGCGAGCTCGACCAATGTCGGCACCGCAAAGTCGGGCGTACCCATGAAGATCAGGCGCATGCCGTCACCGATCCCGATCCGTCACCCTGAGGTGCCCGGCCGCAGGCCGAGCCTCGAAGGGCCACAGCCGCGAACATTGTGCCCGTCATCCTTCGAGGCTCGCGCGAAGGGCGCTCGCACCTCAGGATGACGGAAAGAGGCAAGTACAAACGTTACCCGATATGATGCGAAGGCTTCTCGTCCTCGGAAAGCGGCTTCACCGGCTCGCCGCGCTTTGCCGCCTTCTTGAATTTCTTCATCACCATGTCGCGCTTGAGCTTGGAAATGTAGTCGATGAACAGCACGCCGTTGGTGTGATCGATCTCGTGCTGAAGGCACGTCGCCAGCAAGCCGGCCGCCTCGATGACGTGCTCCTTGCCGTCGAGATCCAGGTATTTGACCTTCACCGACGAAGACCGTTCGACCTCCTCGTAGTATTCGGGAATCGAGAGGCAGCCTTCCTCGTAAGCCGATTTCTCCTCCGACGCGGACAGGACTTCCGGATTGATGAAGACGCGCGGCTGTTTCGGCTCGTCCTTCTTGGCGAGATCCATGGTGACGACGCGCTTGGGCACGCCGATCTGGATCGCAGCAAGGCCGATGCCGGGCGCCGCGTACATGGTCTCGAACATGTCGTCGATGAGCGCGCGAATGTCCTTGTCGATCGCTTTCACCGGCTCGGAGACGAGCCGCAGCCGCTTGTCGGGAATGACGAGGATGTCGCGCGTTGCCATGTGCGCGATGTAAGGCGAAGGCGAAAGAGGGTCAACGCTTCCCCTTGAGATACAGGCATATTCGCCCTACCGTTCGCCGTTCGTTCGCGCCGTTGCGCGAATCGGGGTAGAAGCGCCGCATGTCCGAAACCCTCCTCATCGTCCTTTGCCTCATCGGCGGGATCGCCGCCGGCGCGCTCATTGTCTTCCTTACGCGGCCGCGCGCAGCGGAGCCTGACCGCGCAGCCGAGCTCGGCCTCGCGCAGATCAACGCGCGCATCGACAATATGGGCACCTGGCTGCAAACCGCGCACGGGCAGCTGCAGCAAACGGTCAATGAGCGGCTCGATGCGGTCAGCCAGAACCTCGGCCTGTCGCTGCAAACCACGACCAAGCATACGGTCGAGAACCTTCAAAAGCTCAACGAGCGTCTGGCCGTGATCGACGGCGCGCAAAAGAACATCAGCGAACTGGCAACGCAGGTGACGTCGCAAGTCGGCTCGCTCACCAGCATTCTCGCCAACAAGCAGTCGCGTGGCGCGTTCGGCCAGGGGCAACTGGAGGCGATCGTTGCCGACGTGCTGCCCAAAGGCGCGTACGAATTCCAGTACACCCTGAAAAACAAATCACGGCCCGATTGCGCGATCTTCATGCCGGAAGCAGGCCCGCTCATCATTGACGCCAAGTTTCCGCTGGAGGCGATGACAGCGTTCCGGGATGCCGCAACAGACGAAGCGCGCAAACAAGCCGTAGCCCGCGTCCGGCAGGACATCGGCAAGCATATTTCGGATATCGCGGAAAAGTACCTTATTCCCGGCGAGACGCAGGACATCGCGTTGATGTTCATCCCGTCGGAGTCGATCTATGCGGACCTGCACGAGCGCTTCGACGATCTGGTGCAGCGCGCACAACGCGCCCGCGTGATGATCGTGTCGCCGACGCTGATGGTGATGGCGATCCAGGTCATCAAGCAGGTGCGCAAGGATGCACAGATGCGGGAAGCGGCCGATCAAATCCGCCATGAAGTCGGCCACATGATGAAGGATGTTGGCCTGCTCAGCGACCGGGTGCGCAAGCTGCAATCGCACTTCGGGCAGGCGAACAAGGACATTGAGGACATCCTGATCTCATCCGGCAAGATCGAGAAACGCGCCAACAAGATCGAGGAACTCGATTTCGAAGGCGATGCGCAGAGCGCGGAAATCCTTCCGGGCCCCGGAACGCGCAGGCTCGAGGCGGGGGAGTGATCACCAAGCTATCATGCCCGGCACTCGGGTCCGACCTTCGGTCGGCCCGAGCACAAGCCTTGTGCCGGGCATCCCGCTTAGGCGGGTACGGCAATCCGACTCTAAGCGGGATGGCCGGGACGAGCCCGGCCATGACAAGCTGAAAGCATGCGAGACGCACCAAACGCACCGTCGCGCCCTTCGTTCCTTGAAGCCGCAGCGGTGTACCTGAAGCCGCGCGTGCTGATCGTCCTCTTTCTCGGCTTCTCGTCGGGCCTGCCGCTGGCGCTCTCCGGCACGACGCTGCTGGTGTGGATGACCGAGTCGGGCGTCGATCTCGGCACGATTGGCCTGTTCGCGCTGGTGGGCACGCCTTACACGGTGAAATTCCTCTGGGCGCCGCTCACCGACGCGCTCGATATTCCCCTGCTCTCACGGGTGCTTGGACGCCGCCGCGGCTGGCTGGTGTTCAGTCAAATCCTGCTCATCGCAGCGATCGTTTTTCTCGGCCTGTGCGATCCCGCCGTTTCGCCTGCGCTGGTCGCGCTTGGCGCATTGCTGGTGGCGACCGCCTCGGCGACGCAGGACATCGTCGTGGACGCCTTCCGCGTCGAAAGCCTGCCGGAGAACGAGCAGGCCGCCGGCATGGCTTCGTATGTTGCCGCCTATCGCGTCGGCATGCTGGCCTCGACCGCCGGAGCGCTTTTCCTGGTGAGCGGATTTGAGGCGCACGGCCTGAGCAAGCAGGCGGCCTGGCACTGGGGCTATCTGTGCATGGCAAGCCTGGTGCTGATCGGCACGATTACGGCGTTGATTGCGACGGAGCCCGAACGCTCCCGCCAGGCCGACGCCGTCCACAGCCACCAAACGCAATTGACGCGCATCGTCGAGGCAGCCGTCGGCGCGTTCAAGGATTTCCTCAGCTACGAGATGGCGTTCGTGATGCTCGCCTTCGTCGTGCTGTTCAAGTTCACCGACGCGCTGTCCGGCGCCATGACCGCCCCTTTCGTGATCGACCTCGGCTTCACGCGCAACGAATATGCGGCGATCGTCAAGGGCGTGGGGCTTGCGGCGCTGCTGCTCGGCGGCTTTGCCGGCGGATTCGTGGCGCGCGCGCTGCCGCTTGCCGCGAGCCTCTGGTTCGGCGCGATCATTCAGGCCGCAGCCAATCTGTCGTTCTGCTGGCTTGCCATCCTCGGGCCGAATCCGACGGTGCTCGCCGTCGCGATCAGCGTGGAAAACTTCACCAGCGCCATCGGCACGGTGATGTTCGTCGCCTACCTCTCGGCGCTCTGCCGCAACCCGCTGCACACGGCGACGCAATACGCGCTGCTCACGGCGCTCGCCGCGGTCGGCCGCACCTATCTGTCATCGGGCGCCGGTTTTATCGCGGAGGCGACCGGCTGGGTCTGGTTTTTCGTGATCTGCGCGCTGGCGGGTTTACCAAGTTTGCTGTTGCTGTGGTGGCTGCAGGCGCGCGGCCATTTCGAAAAGCTTGTGGCGAAGACGACATGAGAATGCCCCAGTTCCGTTGCGCTGCGTCGCACGGAACGATGACCTGAAAGCTGCGTTGGCCTGCCAAATTACAATGGAGGCTTGCAATGCGTCTTTCACATCTGTCTGTTGCGGCAGGTTGCATCGCTGCCGCCGTAACGATCAGTTCGGCGGCATCGTGCGCTGACTGGAACAATCCGTACTTCCATCGTGAAACCAACGGCAGCTGGACAAACGTCGAGTACAACGACGGCACGTGTCACTACTATTACTCGCACAATGCCTACGACCAGGACACACACGTCAATCGCTACGGCGATTGCTCGGCCGTCAGCATCGGACCGAACGGTACGGCAATGCGGATCGTCACGCCTGCTTACGCGGCGCCAGTTTATGGCGCAGTGCCTCCGTACTGAGCACGCAGTGAAAAACGGAACTTAGAACGTTGTCCGCTGCTTGATGGCGGCTGACAGCGTTCCCTCGTCCAGATAGTCGAGTTCGCCCCCGACCGGAACGCCGTGCGCGAGCCGCGTCACCTTCACATTCGCATCGTGCAGCAGCTCGGTGATGTAGTGCGCAGTGGTCTGCCCGTCGACCGTCGCATTCAGCGCGAGGATCACTTCCTTCACCGCAGTATCGTGCGCACGCGAGACCAGTGAATCGATTGCGAGGTCCTGCGGGCCAACGCCATCCAGCGGCGACAGCGTTCCGCCCAGTACGTGATAGCAGCCATTGACGGCCTGCGCGCGTTCGAGCGCCCACAGATCGGCGACATCGGCGACCGCCACGATAATCGACTGGTCGCGCTTCGCGTCGGTGCAAACGGTGCACGGATTCTGTGTGTCGATGTTGCCGCAGGTCTTGCAGACCTGGATTTTCTCCATCGCCGTTTCTAGCGCGGCGGTGAGCGGCGCCATCAGCAATTCGCGTTTCTTGATGAGATGCAGCGCGGCGCGTCTGGCCGAGCGCGGGCCCAGGCCGGGCAGGCGCGCCAGTAATTGAATGAGGCGTTCGATTTCGGGACCGGCGACAGCGGTGGGCATGATTTCTTACCTGTCATTGCCGGGCTCGCCCCGGCAATCCATCCTCTT
>DASSRW010000267.1:0-7399 GCA_035701545.1 Pseudolabrys sp. | reverse complement strand
CCTCCTGAGCATGCGCCGGGATCATGCGCTGGATGGCGTCGACCGTGCGGCCTGTGCCGGTGACGGCGATCGCAAGGCCGCCGTCGATGTCTTTTGCCGCCTCGTTGGCCTTGAGCGTCACTTCATTCATGTCGATCAGGTGCTGGCGCAGCACCTCCAAATTGACCTTGCTCCAGTCGGTCTTGGGATCGGCTTCCAGGATTCGTACGATTTCCTGAATCGCGCCGAAGGCGTCCTGACCGGGAAGGGTTGGCTGTCCCGTGTTCCCAGCCTGCTGCATCATCTGCGCGTGCATGGCCGCCATGTCGCCCGACATGCTGCCGTGCATGTCGTGCGGTGCGTTCTGCGCCAGCGCGTAACCGGTGGCGGCGAACAGCAACGCGCCCGCGAGAGCGCCTTTCAAGAGTCTTACTGACATACTGTGTCTCATTTCTTTTCTGGTTCTCTTGCGGGGGGCATCGACCCCCTATGACCCGGCATGACGTGCATGGCAGCGGGCATCATGCCGCCCATTTTCTTCATCATCGCGTTGCGCATCGCCTGCATGCCCTGCGTCACGAAATCGCTCACCTCCGACGCATGTTGCTGGAGAGAGGCGACGGTATCTTTGTCAGCCGATGTCTGGACGACGATGACGCCCTTGTCCGCCGTCTCGACCTTCGTTGCGATCTTGCCGCAGTCCTTGAAGATTGAATGCAGGGCGTCGCTTTCGATCGGCAATCCAGGGTCATTGCCGGTCTCGACGCGCTTGCCCATGCTGGCGACATGATCCTTAATGAGCTGCGCAATATGCGGGTCGTCGGATTCGGTCATGGTGCGGATGCCGTCCGGCAGGTTCTCGACCGTGCGCTTGATCTTGTCGTGATTGATGAACAGCTCGTGGATGTGGGCGAGCTGCGCATTCGTCGCATCGTCATGCGCCATGCTCATGCCGTGCGTGCCCATCATGCCCGGACCCATCTCGCGCATCATGCCGGGGCCGCGATGCTCCATGGGATTGGATTCGACGTGTGCGGCGGCCAGACCGGCGGATGCGGCGATCAGAATACCGGCGGCGGCGATTTTCCAGGAACGTGAAGACATCAGCGACCTCTCTCGTTCTTATATTTTACGCTCTCCGTCTTCGCTTCTGTATGATCCGGATCATACGCAAGATTGAGCCGGATCGCGCCCTTAAGGCGCTCGATCTCGCCATCTTCGTCCATCTCGGCCAGCGTCCGGTAAAGCGCCTCGTGCGCCAGCCCGAGTTCCCCGGCCATATCCTTGAGCGTTCCGCTGAGTGTTACGGTGCTTCCGTCCGGCCCGGCATGGAGCCGCAAGTAATGGCGCAGGCGGTCGCGAGCGGTATGGATGTTGCGCTGTTCCAGCCGCGTACGAAGATTCATAATCTCGCGCGCCAGCTTGCCCATGAACGCGCGCCCCGCCGGCGGGTTTGCATCAAAGGCCGCGAGCAGTGCGGATTTAGGGTAAAGGCGCACGACGCTTTCCGTGGCGGCGACGGCGTCGCAGTGATAATTGGCTGAGAACAGCGAGGCTTCGGCGACGATCTCACCGGCGGCGGCCGCGTAGAGAATCGTCTCGCGGCCCGAGGGCTCCGGTCGCACCAGCTTGATCCGCCCGCTGATGACCTCAAACAGTCCGACCGTACGCGAGTCCGTGCGGAACAGATATTCGCCGGCTTTGAGGGTGCGATTAATGCCAGAGTCGCGAATGGATCGAGGAACCCAGTCCTCGTGCTTCGCTTGATCCTTCTGTTCCCTATACTGCATTCGCCTTCCAATGGCACGGCGCTCGCCGTACCCGGTCGTAGGCAGGGTATCATATCGACATTGGTGCGGTGCAGATCGGTCTGGCAGAGGGACTTGCTGGGTGAGATACGGAAAATCAGCGCGTCGTTTTTCCGTCACGCCTCGATCGCTTCACCTTGAAGCGCTGATGGAAAGGGTCAAAAGCCAGTGCCCAGTTTGACCTCGGTTGGCCCACCAGATTTCCAGAGCGGATGCACAAGGGGACGCGTCACGGCGCACCGGAGCCTCTGTTCTCAGCGGCGGCGCTTCAAGCAAGTCTTGTGAGACGTCGCGCCTGATCGGCGAGCGCACCGCGGACCAGGGCGGCGTAGAGCCGCTCGGCCGGCGATTTCGGTCGCCCGAGGCCAAGCCGCTCAAGGCATTCGTCCTTGCCTGAGGCGAACACGCCGCGAAGGGCGAGTGCGGCCAGTTGCATTGGCGAGGACGCCTTGAGCTGCTGCAAGGCGGGCAGCAACCGCTGTTCGGCTTCGGTGAAGTCCGTGCCGAACGGGAAGGGGGCAAGCAGACCGGCATCGCGCGCGGGCTGCAACGCGTGCGCGATCGCGTCCGGCGTGTTGTTGCGGCCAGCTTTCGGGATTTCGTAGGTGCGCTCGATCTTGCCGGCTTCTTTGGCTTGCGCCAGCAGCTCGTTCTGGAAGCGTGAATCGGTGATGGCCAGCATCGCCGCGATCACGTCGCGGTCGCTTTTGCCGCGGATGTCGGCGATGCCGTATTCGGTGATGATAATGTCGCGCAGGTGGCGCGGGATGGTGACGTGGCCGTAGCGCCAACGGATGTTCGACTCCGCTTTGCCTTTTGCGGTGCGATAAGAGCGCAGCATGATGATGGAGCGAGCATCCTCGAGCGCGAACGCCTGCGCCACGAAGTTGTATTGCCCGCCGACGCCGCTGACGATACGGCCGTCCTCCAGGCCGTCTGAAACGACATCGCCCAGTGCGGTTGCCATCATGGCATCGTTGATGAAGCGGGCGCCGACGCGCGCGCGGCGCTTTGCGTCTTCGCCGCCGTAAAGCTGGTTGACGAAATCGATCGGTCGCATGCGGAATTTTTCAAGCGTGTCGCGCGGCATCTCGCACAAGGCCTTGTAGAACGCGCGCGAGCCGAGAAAAAATCCGCCGTCGAGCACCGCGCCGTCGACCTCGCGCTTCAGCACGCCGGCGCGGAACAGGTCGAGAAAGCCTTCGACGAACATTTCCGAGCAGCCGTAAAGGCCTTGCTCGAACGGCGCGATGTGAATGCCATCGTTTTGGGTCGGGCGCGCCCGCAGCGCCGCAAGCAGCTTGCCGAAGCCCGCGTTGTCGCGGTGGCGCAGGATGAGGCTTTGCGTCACGGCGCCGCCGAGCGAGCCGATGCCGATTTGCAGCGTGCCGCCGTCCGGCACGAGGCTCGCGGCGTGCAGGCCGGCGGCATAGTCGGCGAGCGCGATCGACTCGCGCGGCGGCGCAAACAGCGGGAAGTCCGTCTGCCGGCTGTCGAGCAGCAGGTCGATTTCGTTCTCCGCAACGGCGGCCTCGCCGCCCATGAACGGCAGTTCGGAATTGACCTGCCCCGCAAAGACAAAATCCGCGCGGCCTTCGCGGCGCAGCTTCAGCAGGTCGAGCGTCAGGTCCGGATTGCAGCTCAGGCTGTAGGGGCGCGGCTCGTCGGCGCGATGCGCCACAAGCTGGCCGATGACATTGACGCCGCGGTCGAGCACGTAACGCAGCGCGTGTGTGTAGTTCGCCGAGATGTAATGCTGCTGCGCGTAGGGTGAATGCAGCCATTGTCCGGCGAGGAAGAAGAACTCGTTGATCTCGACGTTCGGCGGCACCGTGCCGTCGTGCGCGGCCGCCGCGTAATCGAGCGCCGGATAGCCGCCGAACACGCGCTTGATCAGCGGATCAAGAAAGCGGCGCTCCAGCTCTTGCTTCGCGCGCGGCACTTCCAGCGTCAGCGCGGTGAAGATGGTCAGCTTGATCGAGCGGTCGGCAGCCGCCATCGCATAGAGCGCGTTGGCAATATGGTTCGCCTTGCCCAGTCCGAGCGGCAGCGCCAGCACGATGCTCCTGCCGACGCGCTCGACAATGGCAGCGGCGACTTGCGCGGCATCGTCGTGAATTTGCGGGCCGCCGGCGGGTCGCGTCATTTGAGATCGTTCCAGCCCGGATCGGGCTGGAAGCGCGCGCCGTACTTGGCAGCAAGCCGGCTTAGCGTGTCGCGCACGTCGCGCAATCCGCGCATCCGCGCATAGTGCATCGGCCCGCCGCGGAAGGGGGCGAAACCGGTGGCGAAAATCATCGCGCCGTCGACGATCTCCTCATCTGCCACAACGCCCTCGCGCAGGCAGGTCACGCAGACATCGAGCATGGGCAGGATGAGGCGGTCGGTCGCGTCCGCCGCCGGCGTGGCGGCTTCGCCGCTCTTGACCGCGTGTCCGTCCTTCCAGTCGTAAAAGCCCTTGCCGGTCTTCTTGCCGAGCTCGCCCCTCGCGACCTTGTCCTTCAGCCATTGCGGCGCGTCCGGCATTTCACGCTTCAGGTTGGCGCGCAGCATCTCGGCGACATGCAGGCAGATGTCGAGCCCAACCTGATCGGCCAATTCGATCGGCCCCATCGGCATGCCGAAATCTTCCGCCGCCTTGTCGATCGTTTCTTTTCTGACACCCTGGTCGAGCATCACCATCGCTTCCAGCAGGTAGGGCGTCAGTGCGCGGTTGACGAGGAAGCCGGGCTCGCTTTTCACCGGCGCGGGCAGGCGGTCGATGCGGCCAAGGAACGCGCGCGCATCGGCCAGCACCTCGTCGGCCACTTTGTCATGGCTGACGATCTCGACCAGCTGCATGCGCGAGACCGGATTAAAGAAGTGGATGCCGACGAGCCGCTCCGGCCGTTTCAGGCCTTCGCGCAACTGCTCGAGCGGGATGCTCGAAGTGTTGGTGGCGAGAATGGCGTCCGGCTTCATCTTCGGCTCGAGGCCGGCATAAACCTTTTGCTTGAGGTCGAGCCGCTCCGGCACCGCTTCGATGATCAGGTCGGCGCTGGAAACGCCTTCGCCCTTGAGGTCTGGAATGAGCCGGTCGAGCGCGTCGCGCACCTTGGCGCGGTCGCGGCGCCCGATCTTGCCGTAGAGATCGGCGGCGCGCTTGATCGCGCCGGCAAGCGGCTCGGCCTTCATGTCGGCGAGGCTGACGGTAAAGCCGTGCCAGGCGCACCACGCCGCGATATCGCCGCCCATGGCGCCGGCGCCGATCACGTGTACGTGGCGGCCTTCCCATTTGCCGCCGGCAAGACCCTTGAGCTTGTTGCGCAGGAAAAACACGCGCACCAGGTTTTGCGCGGTGTCGCCGACCAGGAGGTTGGCGAATGAGGAAATCTCCGCCTTCTGCATGGCCCCGGCATCGCCGCCATGCTTCTCCCAAACGTCAACAAGTGCGTAAGGCGCAGGATAGAATTTCCGCGGTGCGCGCTTTGCCGCTTCGCGGCGCATGCGCGAGGCGAGGAAACTGCGGGCCGGGCTCGAATTGAGCAAGCCGACCAGCGCCCCCGGCTTGTGCGATTTCAATGAGCCATCGACGGCGGCCTTCACGGCGCCGCGCACGTGGCGCTCCTGCGTGACGGCGTCTACCAAGCCGAGCGATTTCGCACGCCGGGCGCGCTCGGTCTTGCCGGTGAGCATCATCGTCATCGCCTGCACCGGATTGACGAGGCGCGTCGAGCGCACCGTGCCGCCGAGGCCGGGATGCAGGCCGAGCAGGACTTCCGGAAAGCCGAAGCTCGCGTTGTCGATGGCGATGCGGTGGTCGCAGGCAAGGGCGACCTCGAGTCCACCGCCGAGACAGTAACCGTGGACGACGGCGACCGTCGGCAGCGCCAGGCGGTCGAGCCGGTCAAGCACGGCATGACCGCGCGCGATGTCGTCGGCGATCTTGCTGGCGTCCTTGCTGCCGACGAAATCGTTGATATCGGCGCCGGCAATGAAGCCGCTTTGCTTTGCCGACCGGATCACCAGCCCCCGCGGCCGTTCCTTCTCGATCTTTTCCAGCGCCGCATTCAATTCGGAAAGCGTCTCCTCCGAAAGCGTGTTGGCGCTCGCGTCCTTCTTGTCGAACAGGAGCCATGCGATCCCGTCCTCGTCCGTCCGCATTTTCCAATGCGTCCACGGCCCGGCCTGATCGGCCTCCGCGGCAGCAAAAGGGCCAAGCTCAAGATTGCGCTTGCCGAGAACGTCGAGCGCGGGCGTGTGTGTTTCTTTCATTGCCGCCCTCAAACTGCTTCGATCAGCATCGCGCCGCCCTGGCCGCCGCCGATGCACTCGGTGGCGATGCCGCGCTTGAGGCCGAGACGCTTCATGGCGTTGACGAGGTGCAGCACGATGCGATTGCCGCTCGCGCCGACCGGGTGCCCAGTGCCGATGGCGCCGCCGTCGACATTCAGCTTGTCGCGCGGAATGCGCCCGGCCGAGCCTGGAAGTCCGAGCGCTTTGCGGCAGAATTCCTCGTCCTCCCACGCCGCGAGGCAGCCGAGCACCTGCGCGGCGAAGGCTTCGTTCAGCTCCCAGAGATCGACGTCGCTCAGCCCGAGATTGTGCCGCTTGAGCAGCGGCGTCGAGCAGAACACTGGTCCCAGTCCCATCACGCTCGGATCGAGCGCGGCCCATTCGCTGTCGACGATTACTGCCTTCGGCGTGAGATTGTGCCGCTTAACGGCATCTTCCGAGGCAAGGATCACCCATGAGGCGCCGTCCGTTATTTGCGACGAGTTGCCCGGCGTGACCTTGCCCCAGGGCCGCTCGAAGGCAGGCTTTAGCTTCGCGAGCGAGTCAGCCGTGCTGTCCGGCCGCACGCCGTCGTCGTGGTCATAGACGGTGCCGTCGCGCGCGAAGGCGGGCTCCAGTTCATCCGCGAAGTATCCTTCCTTTTGCGCATGCGCCAGGCGTTGCTGGCTGTCGGCGGCATATTCGTCCGCCTGCCGCCGCGTGATATGAAAAAGATGTCCGACAAGCTCAGCCGTCTGCCCCATGTTCAGATCGGTGATCGGGTCAGTCAGGCCGCGCTCAAGGCCGATGATCGGCGCAAGCATCGCCGGGCGAAAGCCGAGCGCCGCGAGAAACTTGGTCCACGCATCGCGCGCGCTCATGAAACGTGCAAACCAGGCGACCGCGCGGCGGTTGAACACGAGCGGCGCGTGGCTCAAGGCTTCGGTGCCGCCGGCGAGGATCAGATCGGCTTGGCCGTTCTGGATATAGCGATAGGCGGTATCGATCGACTGCATGCCTGAGCCGCAATTGATCTGCATGGTGAAGGCGGTCATTGTCTCGCCCATGCCGAGCCGCAGCGCCGCAACGCGCGCCGGATTCATTTCGTCGGCGATCACGTTGACACAGCCGAGGATGACCTGATCGAAAGCGTCCGGCGCGAACGGCTGCCGCAGCAGGAGAGGGCGGCCGCACTGAACGGCGAGATCGACCGGCGTGAACGGTCCCGGCCTGCCACGCGCCTTGATGAAGGGCGTGCGGCTGCCGTCGACGATATAAACGGGACCCACTGTCACTCCGCTGCGGCCGGCCTTCTCACCTTGGCTTGAGATGACACGTCTCCTTTTTTCGCGCCCCGC
>DASSRW010000266.1:0-2726 GCA_035701545.1 Pseudolabrys sp. | reverse complement strand
CACGAAGACGCAACACCGCTACGCACCGCCACAACGGCGATCCGCAAGCGGTCCACACCGTTCGCGCCTGGAAGGTCATGTGAGGAAAACTCGCACGGCCCCCGCGTCGGTATCGACGTCACCGCTGCGAAAGACCGCTCCGTATGGACCCCTCGTCCACCGGTTGGGTGACCGCGCTGGCAGGTCTCCTGGCTCGCGGATCGTTGCTTTTCGCGTCGGCCTTCCCAGTTGCCCAGTGGCCGCGAATGACGCGAAGCTAGCCGCTCACAGTTGCGGGGGCAGCCACGGATACCTGCAAGCACGCAGTGTCCGTGTTCCCTCTTTCGTCCCCGGCGCGACCCGGGGAACCAGCACGATCAAATGTTCCAACGCGTTGCGCCGGGAGTCAAGCTCGGCGCGCGACGCTGTTATTCCGGCTGCTTCGTCGTCTTCTTGGCCGCGTGCTTCTTCGCGGCATGCTTCGCCATGTGCTTCTTGCTCTTGTGAGTCTTGTGCGTGGCCGCCTTCGCCTTGCTCTGGCTGGCCGCCGGCACGGAGCCGTTCTGCATGGAATTGCTCTGGGCCAGCGCCGGGCCGGCGACGAGAGCCGTGGCAAGCAGCGCCGCTGAGATCGCTTTCAACATCGGTTTGATCCTCGTGAAATGGGTTGCCGCAAACCCGAGTTCGAATCGGCGGGCCGGCCTTGTGCCGGCAGCCGCAAATCTGTTCGCCCGCCGCTGAACCCGCTCTGAAGCCCGATGTTATTTGCCGTTCAAGGTACGGGCGGCGCCATGTCCGAACCGTGGCAAGATGGTGGTGACCGATAAAGCGACAGCCCTGCGGACTAACCACGCCGTTCGCGTGTTTTTGAAGTCAGCGCCACGGGCGCTCGCCTGTCCTTGGCGGCGCCGACACGAACCGAGCGAGGTATCTTATGACCGATTCCACCGCCTTCCGCCGCGCGGGCATTCTTGCCGCCGCTGCTTTGCTTGCGGTTGCGTTCAGCGTCAGGCCAGCCACCGTTATGGCCATGGGCACCGAGAACCCGCCCGACGACGGCGGCAGCAAGAAAAAGAAGAAGGAGCGTGGCAGCGAACTTGAAACGCAGCAGCAGCAGAAAGTCGCGTACGAGCAGTTTCTGCGCGACTACCGCGCCGCCCGCAAGCTGATCGTCAGCGGCCACTACAAGGAAGGCATCACCGCGATGCACGCGATCGGTCGCGACGACAACGCCGATGTCGCGAACTACATCGGCTACGCCTATCGCAAGCTCGGCGACTACGCCGATTCGAAAGTCTGGTACGAGAAGGCGCTCGCCAGCGATCCCGACCACGTGCGCACCTGGTCGTACTACGGCATGTGGCAGATGGAGCAAGGCAACCGGCTGAAAGCGCTCGATGACCTGCAGAAGGTGAAGCTCCTGTGCGGCAACACGTCGTGCAAGGAATACCGCGAGCTGAAAGACGTCATCGACGGCAGGGCGAGTTATTAGCGCGTGTCCCGGATGCGGTGCAGCGCACTAGCGGTGCACCGCTGATTCGGGACCCTTTCAAGCTCCGACTATGGAACGGTCCCGGGTCTGCAGCGCACCACTTCGCGGTGCGCTGCGCCCGGGACAAGTCGTTCAACCGCCCGTCTCCTCCACGATCCACTTGTGATAGGCCGGATCGACGCTCTCGACCGGGAGTACGAGAACGGCCGGCGTCGTGTAGGAGTGCTTCTCCTTCACCGCCGCCCGCACGGCCTCGGCAAGCGAGGCGCGCGTCTTGATGAGCATGACGACCTCCTCGCCGCGCTCGATTTTACCCTCCCACCAGTAGTGCGAGACCATGCCCGGCAGGATGTTCACGCAGGCCGCAAGCCGTTTCTCGACGATTAAGCGTCCCGCCTGCTCCGCCTCGACAATCGAGGGGTAGGTCGTATAGAGCAGCACCGCGCGTTCCATTGCGTTGTCCTTTGAGCCGCCGATGAAAGGCCCCTCACCGCGTTTCAAGACCATCGCCTTCGTCGCCGGCGGGACGGCCGAGGCGCGCGACGCCTGCGAGCGGCTTGCGCGGCGCTACGGCAACGCCGATCCGAAGTCCGCCGACGTCATCGTCGCGCTCGGCGGCGACGGTCTGATGCTGCAAACCCTGCACAAGTTCATGAAATCGGGCAAGCCGATCTACGGCATGCACCGCGGCACGGTCGGCTTCCTGATGAACGACTTTGCCGAGAACGGCCTGGTCGAGCGGCTGACCGCGGCGCACATCACCGTCATCCACCCGCTGCTGATGTGCGCACGTGACGCGCACGGGCGCACGCAGGAGCATCACGCGATCAACGAGGTTTCGCTATTCCGGCAGAGCGCGCAGGCGGCGCATCTGCGCATCCTGATCGACGGCAAGGAGCGGCTGGCCGAGCTGATCGCCGACGGCGTGCTGGTGTCGAGCCCCGCCGGGTCGACCGCCTACAATCTGTCGGTGCAGGGCCCGATCATTCCGATCAATGCGCCGCTGATGGCGCTGACGCCGATCAGCCCATTCCGGCCGCGGCGCTGGCGCGGCGCGCTGCTGCCGGACAAGGCGCGCGTGACGATCGAAATACTGGACAGCGGCAAGCGGCCGGTCGCCGCGGTCGCCGATCACGACGAGGTGCGCTCCGTGCAATCCGTCGAGGTCAGCATGGATCACGGCATCGCCATCAACATGCTGTTCGATCCGGGACACAATCTGGACGAACGGATTCTGCGCGAGCAGTTCGGATTT
>DASSRW010000265.1:0-9880 GCA_035701545.1 Pseudolabrys sp. | reverse complement strand
GTGGATGTAGCGCGATGACAATTCCACCGCCGCCTTGATGGCGTCGTTGGTGTATTTCAGCTTGTGGTATTCCTCGAAATAGGGCTTGAGCCCGCGCAGGATTTCGATCGCGTCGAGCACGCTCGGCTCGTTCACGTCGATCTTCTGGAAGCGCCGCACCAGCGCGCGGTCTTTCTCGAAGTACTGACGGTACTCTTTGTACGTGGTCGAGCCGATGCAGCGAATCGTGCCCGAGGCGAGCGCCGGCTTGAGCAGGTTCGAGGCATCCATCGCGCCGCCGGAGGTCGCGCCGGCACCGATCACCGTGTGGATCTCGTCGATGAACATGATCGCGCCGGGATAGGCCTCGATCTCCTTGATCACCTGCTTCAGCCGCTCCTCGAAGTCACCGCGGTAGCGCGTGCCGGCGAGCAGCGTGCCCATGTCGAGCGCGAACACGGTCGCGCCCTTGAGTACGTCCGGAACCTCGCCGTGCACAATGCGGCGGGCGAGCCCTTCCGCGATCGCGGTCTTGCCCACGCCGGCGTCGCCGACGAACAGCGGATTGTTCTTCTGCCGGCGGCACAGTACCTGGATGGTGCGGTTGATCTCGGCCTCGCGGCCGATCAGCGGATCGATCTTGCCGTCTTTCGCCTTCTTGTTGAGATTGACGCAGTAGGCCTCGAGCGCGTCGCCCTTCTTCTTGGGCTCGTCGCCGCTCTTGGTGTCGCTTTCCTCTTCCGAGGCGCCGCGCACCGGCCGCGATTCGGTCAGGCCCGGCCGCTTGGCGATGCCGTGGCTGATGTAGTTGACCGCGTCGTAGCGCGTCATGTCCTGTTCTTGCAGGAAATAGGCCGCATGGCTCTCGCGCTCGGCGAAGATCGCGACCAGCACATTGGCGCCGGTCACCTCCTCGCGCCCGGAGGACTGCACGTGGATCACCGCGCGCTGAATGACGCGCTGAAAGCCGGCCGTCGGCTTTGAATCCTCCGCGCCGTCGGTGATCAGATTCTCGAGTTCGGATTCGAGATAGGCGGTCAGGCTGCGCCGCAGCTTGTCGAGATCGACGTTGCACGCCCGCATCACCGCGGAGGCGTCCTGATCGTCGATCAGCGCCAGCAGCAGGTGCTCGAGCGTCGCGTATTCGTGGTGGCGTTCGTTGGCGAGCGCAAGCGCCCGGTGTAACGACTGCTCAAGACCGCGCGAGAATGTTGGCATCAGGCTGTTGCTTTCATTTGTATCAGGCGCTTCCGGTTTTCACTTCTTTTCCATAACGCACTGGAGAGGATGCTGGTGCTTGCGCGCGAAGTCCATGACCTGCGTCACTTTGGTCTCCGCCACTTCGTAGGTGTAAACGCCGCACTCCCCGATTCCGTGATGGTGCACATGCAACATGATCCGCGTGGCAGCTTCGTGATCCTTGCCGAAGAACCGTTCCAGAACGTGCACCACGAACTCCATCGGCGTGTAGTCGTCATTCAGGATGAGCACGCGATACATGCTCGGCCGCTTCGTCTGCGGCTTGGTTTTGGTGATAACGGCGGTTCCCGGCCCGCCCGGCTCCCCTTTCCGCTTACGGTCGTCATCGGCCATCCCAACCGACGCCTCAGCCGCCGGCACACCTGAAAACGCCGCAAGGGCCACGGAAGTTCGGATCATTCCAATCATCTGCATCGCGGACGTAGTCTTGGCTGTGCTCACCGCGCCGTACCGGCGGATGCCGCGACCATCATAGAGACCGGATGGAGGCCATTCCAAGCCGGGAATATGCCCCGTTCCGGGACACCTGCCGCTTTTTCCCCGGTTTATCAGCATCGGTCAGATAGCCATTGGTTTACGGAACACAACCGGCTCGCGGACAAACGGCGGCGAATTTTCCCCAAATACCGCGCGCCTTTCTCACGAATACTCAAAACATCCCGGCAATTTTAGGGGGCTTTCAAACAGGGAATTCCACGAACCAGGAACAACACCCATGCTGTTCTCGCGTTTCGTCAAAAATTGCAAAGGCGGCGTCGCCCCGCTGGTGGCGCTGTCAATAGTTCCGCTCATCACCGGAGTGGGCGCGGCGATCGACTACACGCGCGCAAGCTCAACGCGCACGGCGCTCCAGAACTCACTCGACGCCGCGGCACTGATGCTTTCGAAAGAGGCGCCGACGACGAGCGCGGCGCAGCTGCAGGCGGACGCAACCGCCTACATCACCAGCCTCTTCACCCGTCCGGACACGAACGGGTTGACCGTGACCGCCACCTATTCCTCCGAGGGCGGCTCGCAAGTGCTGCTCACGGGCGAAACGTCGATGAACACCACGTTCATGCGCCTTCTCGGCTATGAACAGATCGACATCACGGCCTCTTCCACCGCCAAATGGGGCAACACGCGCCTGCGCGTCGCGCTCGTGCTCGACAATACCGGATCGATGGCGCAGGACGGCAAGATGGATGCTCTCGTCACCGCGTCGCAAAACCTGCTGGCGCAGCTGCACAGCGCGGCCGTCAATGCGGTGGACGTCTATGTCTCCATCATCCCGTTCAGCAAGGACGTCAATCTCGATCCGGTGAACTATCAGCAGCCGTGGATCAGCTGGGATTCGTGGAACGCCGCGAACGGAACCTGCAGCGATAGCTCGCGCCATTCGCAAACGAGCTGCCTAAGTCACGGCAAGATCTGGACGCCGGCCGATCACAGCACGTGGAACGGATGTGTGACCGACCGCGACCAGAATTTCGATACCACCAACGACCTGCCGGTCGCCGGCGGCACGCTCTACCCGGCCGAGCAATACGGATCGTGCTCCGTTTCGGCCCTGGGCTTGAGCAACGACTGGGATGCCCTGGCGGCCAAGATCGGCGCGATGAAGCCGACCGGCAATACCAACCAGGCGATCGGTCTGCAGGTGGGCTGGCAATCCCTCACCGGGGCGCCGTTCACGGTCCCGAGCATCGACACGAAATACCGGTATCAGCAGGTGATCATCCTGCTGACCGACGGCCTCAACACCGAAGACCGCTGGTATTCGACCGCCTCCTCGATCGACACGCGCGAGAGCAAGACCTGCGCGAACATCAAGAACGCCGGGATCACGATCTACACGGTGCAGGTCAACACGGGCGGCGATCCGAAATCCCAGCTGCTCGAGGACTGCGCCAGCAGCAAGAGCAAGTTCTTCCTGCTCACCTCGGCCGACGAGATCGTCACCACGTTCGGCCAGATCGGCACGGCGCTCACCAATCTGCGGCTCGCGATGTAGGTCGCGCCGCCGGCTGCCGCGAGCACGGGCGCCGCCGTTTGCCTCCCGTTAGGCATGTTCGGCGGCGCCCATGGTTAATCGAAGTGTAACCGGATTTATCCAATCGCTTTTACCGCGCTTTCACACCCCCCGCTTAGGGTCTGGCACATTCAACCACTCTTTTTTGCGGGCAAGTCGATGAGCACGAACAGTCACTTCTCGCGGTTCAAACGAACGCTGCGCGAATTCTGCCTCGCGCGAAAAGGCAACGTCGCCCTCACATTCGGCCTTGCGACGATTCCGATCGTGTGCGCGGTCGGCGCGGCCATAGACTACACGCACGCCGTGTCGGTGAAGGCGGCGCTGCAGTCGGCGCTCGATTCGACGGCGTTGATGATGCAGAAGGAGTCCGCCACCGACACGCCGGACCAGTTGGAAAGCAACGCCTCGAAATATTTCACCGCGATGTTTACGCGGCCCGAGGCCCAGAACGTGGTCGTCACCGCCGCCTACTCGGAGGACAACGGATCGCACGTGGTGATCACGGCGTCCGCCGACGTGCCGACGAACTTCATGGGCATCATGGGGTACAACACGATCCACATCGAGAGCTCGGGCACGGCCAAGTGGGGCTCGGCGCTGCTGCGCGTCGCGCTGGTGCTCGACAACACCGGATCGATGGCTGATGACGGCAAGATCGACGCGCTGAAAACGGCGACATCCAATCTTCTCGATCAGCTCAAGGCAGCCGCGACAGATCCCGGCGACGTCTATGTCTCGATTATTCCGTTCAGCCGTGAAGTGAATGTCGGGACATACCAGTCAGCCTGGGATACTTGGCTCTATTGGGACGACGCGGCTCACACGGACAACAGCTCATGGGATGCAACACACGGAACGTGCAACAAGGGCAGCGCGTCGAAACGCTCCAGCTGCCTCAACCAGCCGAGCTGCTCACTGGGGGCAAGCTACGCCGACCAGGGCAGTTGCACGACCGCGGGCTTTTGCTCGATTTCGAGCCGAACCACGCAGGCGACCTGCGAGACCGTACCGCGCTGCACGAATCCGGGTCAGTTGACCCAGAGCAACTGCACGAGCCAAAAGGCTTGCGACAATCCAGCGTATACATCGAGAAACTCCTGCAAAAACAACGGCGGAACGTGGGACTTCGGCCAATGGGCTGTCTGGACCCAAGGCGTATGGCTGCCCGCCGTTTGGACTCCGAAAGACCACAGCACCTGGACGAGCGGCTGCATCACGGATCGCGGCGGCTACAGCAATCCGGGCACGAGCGCCAGTTATGACCAGAAGATCGATGCGCCAACCAGTCCGGTGTCGGCTGATTCCGGCTATACGCCCGACCAGAGCAGCAGCGGCTGTCCGCCCGCGTCAGTGATGGGGCTGAACACCAACTGGGACACGATGAAGACTCTGGTCAGCAACATGAGTCCGAACGGCAACACCAACCAGCCGATTGGCCTCGTCTGGGGCTGGCTGTCGCTGGCACAGCCGGACGGCGGCGGACCGTTCACCGTCCCGGCGATGGACGCTGGCAAGCAGTACGCCCAGATCATCATTCTGCTGTCGGACGGTCTGAACACGCAGAACCGCTGGACGACGAGCGAGAGCGGGATCGACAGCCGGATGTACAACACGACTGACGGCACCGGCACCTGCAAGAACATCAAGGATACCGGCGTCACGATCTACACGATCCAGGTCGACACCGGCGGCGATCCGACCTCGACGCTGCTGCAGAACTGCGCGAGCTCGCAGGACAAGTTCTTCAAGCTGACTTCGGCTGACGAGATCGTGACGACGTTCCAGCAGATCGGCACCGACATCACCAAGCTGCACCTCTCGCAGTAAGGCGCTGTCAGCGACAACGACAAAAGCCCGGCCTCATCGGCCGGGCTTTTTTTATTCTGCGATGCAGAGCATCAATCGATTTCAGTCGACAGCAAACCCACTGTCATGCGCGGGCTTGTCCCGCGCATCCCGCTTGGTGACGCACTGTGCCTACCCAAGCGTCATGGCCGGGACAAGCCCGGCCATGACGAAGGTTGATGGAAGTTCGAGCGGCTCTGGAGACGCGGCAGCCGTTTATCGCGTCTTCGCCAGCAGGCTTTCGAACGGCTTGTAGGTTTCCTTGGCAAGGTCGGTGTAAAGCTCACCGAGCTTGGTCGCCTCGGCAACGAAGCCTTCGTAGGCGGTCTTGGCGTAGTTGGTCTGCACCTCGATCGCTTTTTCCAGCGACTTGACGCCGAAAAGCTTCTCGAGCGCGGCGGTGCCGTCCTCGAACGCCTTCTTGGAATAGTCGGCCACTTCGACCGCGATCGCCTGCGTGCCCTTCGACAAGGCACCCCACGATTTCAGCGCGACGTCGACGTTTTCCTTGCTGGCCTGCTGGAAGTCCTCAAAATTCTTGACCATTGCTCATCCCTTTTCCGGCCCGTACTCAACGGGCCCGCTGCAATCTTTCGAGCCAGGCTTCGGCCCCGGCTCTGGATTTCATTTATATTGCACCGCACAATAAAGTCAAGACCCCGGTTGCGTTGCAAAAAATCGCCAGAATTCCGCGGGATTGGCTTAACAGCTTGTAAACCGTGCTATCCTACGGTCATAACTTGCTCATTGCGGGACGACACGGTGACAAGCAGGGTCACGGCGATTTTACATTAGGCGGGAGTTCGGGGACGGAAATGCCGCGTTCGGGAGGCGCAAGCCGTATTGCGCTGCGAGGAAGCGTTCTGGGACTGGCAGGGCTTCTGGCCCTGGCTGCGTTCGCCGACAGCGCCAGCGCGCGTTCGCGCCGCCACCACCGCCATCATCATCACGCCACCAAGGAAGAAGCCTACCAGCCGTCGCAGGCCTCGATCGTCGTGGACGCCAACACTGGCGCGGTGCTGGAGCAGAGCAACGCCGACAGCCCGCGCCACCCCGCCTCGCTGACCAAGATCATGACGCTCTACCTGCTGTTCGAGCGGCTCGACGCAGGCAAGATCAAGCTCTCGACCGAACTTCCGGTTTCCGCGCACGCCGCCTCGATGGCGCCGTCCAAGCTCGACCTCAAGCCCGGCGACACGATCCGGGTCGACACCGCCATCAAGGCGATCGTCACCAAGTCGGCGAACGACGTCGCGGTCGTCGTCGCCGAGGCGCTCGGCGGCACGGAAGAAGAATTCGCGAAAATGATGACGGCCAAGGCGCACGCGCTCGGCATGGCGCATACGACCTACGTCAACGCGTCGGGCTTGCCGGACGAGCGGCAGATCACGACCGCGCGCGACGTCGCGCTTCTCGGCCGCGCCATCCAGCAGCGCTTTCCGGACTACTACAAGTATTTCTCGACGCGCATTTTCGAGTATCGCGGGCACGCGATCCGCAACCACAACCATCTGCTCGGCACGGTTGCCGGCGTCGACGGCATCAAGACCGGGTACATTCACGAGTCCGGCTTCAACATCGTCATCTCGGTCCGCCGCGGCGGACGCCACCTCGTCGCCGCCGTCTTCGGCGGGCGCACGGCGCACGCGCGCGACGCGCGCATGCGCGGCCTGATCGACGATTACATCCAGGAAGCCTCCACCAAGCCGGCCGCTGCGCCGCTGGTTGCGCGCAACGACACCCACGAGCCGAAGGAAGGCAGGCCGTCGCCGGCGGCCGCAGCGCCCGAGCCCAAGCCGGGCTCCACGGCGCCGATCAAGCCCATTCCGGTGCAGACCTTCGCCGTGCGCGGGCATGCGATGCAGACCGCGTCGGCGCTGCCGCCGAAGAGCGAGGAAGCTTCACCCGCCGCCGACAACACCGCGTCGATCACGACGGTCGCGACGGTCAAGCAGGATCCGCCGCCGCTTCCCAGTGCGCGGCCCGGCATGCTCGGCACCTTGCATGTCAAAGTCGTCTCCCCCGCCAACGAGGATGAGCCGGGCTCGACCACGGTTGCCGCCAAATCGCACGGCGGCTGGATGATTCAGGTCGGCGCCTTCGACGAGGAGAGCGACGCGAAGGAGCGGCTTGGCGCGGTGAAAATCAAAGTCGAAGGGCTTCTGGCGCACGCGGAATCGTTCACCGAGCGCGTCGAGAAGGGCCACAAGACACTCTTCCGCGCCCGCTTTGCCGGGCTCGACAAGCATCAGGCGGAAAGCGCCTGCAAACGCCTCAGACGCAGCGATATCCCTTGCATGTTGCTGAAGAACTGAGGACCTGAAGCGTGATGGGGCGACGTCAAACCGGGAGCCGCTGTTGGTGTTGCGTGGAGTACCTCAGCGATGTCGGCGAAGAAGAACCTCTTTGGCCTCGTTGACGCGAGCGGCCAGATACGTCGACCCCCCCTGGTCGGGATGCAGTTTCTTCATCAGCGTGCGATGGGCGACGCCGATGTCGTCGGCGCTCGCGCCCGGCTGCAGGCCAAGGATTTGATAGGCCTCCTGCTCGGTCATTTTTCCGCTCGACGGCGGGGCGCGCCCCGCTGCCGCATCACCCTGCGCGTGTTCACTCCAGCGGGGATCCCGGCGGTCAAGATACGCCACAAGTAGCGCGCGGCTCTCCTCGTCGAGTTCGCCGAGCGCGGCAGCCAGCGTGCGCGTGTCGAGCCGCTCCAACTCGGCGCCCTGATGGCGTCCGGCGACGAAGCGGCCGCGCATCTCGCCGCTGTCGTGATCGAGTTCCATCTCGATATAGGCCGAGCGCACGCGCGAGGTTTGCCCCGCGCTCTTCTTCGTGCGTGCGCCGAAACCGGCCGGCCCGAACGGCATCCAGCCGAGCAGCCCGAGCCCGAACGCGCCGAGCGGCACCGCGACAGCAAGCTCGCCGCGGGCGCCGAGAAAGATCGCGACCGCGAGCGCGACGATGCCGCCGCCGCCCTTCAGCGAGCGCGCCATGATGCGCGGATCGATTTTGGAGAAGACATTAAGTCCCCAAAGGACGATCACCAGCACGAGGGCGCCGAGAACGAGTTCAGGCATGGCTAGCGCAGTTGCTGGAGCAGCTTTTGCGCGCCTCTGCCGGAACGCGCCGAAAGCGCCGCCAGCGCCTTCATGCCGCCGGCGGCGTAGGCGGCGACCGCGCGCAGCAATTCGCCGAGCTCGTGCGCGGCGGCGAGGTCGAAGCGGCAATAGGCGCCATGCGACAGCCGCGCGATCTCGCGATAGGCGTTTTCGGCGATCGGGTCGCCGCCCTCCTGAAACATGAAGACCGGAACGCCGAGCAGGCCAAGTTCGCCTGCGGCCTTGCAGAGGCCGTCGATCGGCTCCTCCATGGCGTCGCCCACGAAGACGAGCGCCTGCACTTTTTCCTTGCCGTTTTCCTGCCGCGCGTGGCTCAGCACCTTGCCGATCTGGGTATGGCCGCCGCGACAATCGATGCGCGACATCAATTCGGCGAGCCTGTCGCTGTGTTTCACCCAGCCTGACGCGCGGCACTCGCCCAGGCCGCGGAAATACACGAGCTGGATGTCGAGCCCGCCCGTTTTCGCCGCCTCGCGAAACATCTCGGCTTGCAGCGTGCAGGCGGAGTCCCAGGTCGGCTGCCGGCTCATGGTGGCATCGAGCGCAAACACCAGCCGCCCGCGTTTGCCCGCGGTGGCGGCCGGCCCGAGGGCGCGCACGCGCTTGAGAAAGGCGGCGACTTCCGGCCGGGATGAGGCCGGCGCCGGCGCTTGATCGGCTCGATCCTTGCTCATCGGCATACTCTACACCAAACAGGCCATCGACGCGCGGAGGCGCCTGTCCGACGTCAGGTGGCGACGTCAGCTTGCGGACGCAAGACGAATGCGCGCGGCTTTGCTACCTAGTGCGCCGGACTTGAGCATCGGCGACGAGGGTTGGGAATGAAAGCGCCGCACGTGACAAGAACGGTTCCGGCGCTCCGCCGCGCGGTGGAGGCCTACCGCAAGCGGCGCGACACGGTCGCGCTGGTTCCGACCATGGGCGCGCTGCATCGCGGCCATCTCGCGCTGATCGAAGCGGCGCGCCGGCGCGCGCGGCGCGTCGTGGTTTCGATTTTCGTCAACCCCGCGCAATTTGCGCCCAACGAGGATTTCGCCAGCTATCCGCGCCGCTTTGCCGCCGACCTCGCCGCGCTGAAGGCGGAGAAGGTCGATGTGGTGTGGGCGCCACCGGCAACGGTGATGTACCCGGAGGGCTTCGCAACCCGCATCGAGCCGGCCGGCGCCGCGCAAGCGGGCCTCGAGGACAAATTCCGCCCGCATTTTTTCGGCGGCGTCACGACGGTCGTTTGCAAGCTGTTCACCCAGGTCGCGCCGGATTTCGCACTGTTCGGGCAGAAGGACTATCAGCAGCTTCGCGTCGTCACGCAGATGGCCAGGGACCTCGATCTGCCGGTGACGATCGTCGGCGTGCCGACGGTACGCGAGAAAGACGGCCTCGCGCTGTCGTCGCGCAACGCGTATCTCTCGGCAGAAGAGCGTGCAATTGCACCGGTACTTTATCGCGTGCTCAAGGCAAGTGCCGCGCGGATTAAGCAAAGAGACTCGATCGAGCGCATGCTCGACAACGGCCGCAACGACATCACACGCGCGGGTTTTGCGCTCGATTACTTCGAAGCGCGTCACGCGCTCACGTTGGCGCCGGTTATTTCCCGCGGTGACGTGCCGATCCGGCTGCTTGTCGCTGCGAAAATCGGCAAGACGCGTCTGATCGACAACAT
>DASSRW010000264.1:0-6250 GCA_035701545.1 Pseudolabrys sp. | reverse complement strand
GCGGCTGGCCGTGTTCACGGGAGAGGACGAATGGCGCGCCAAAGCCGACCGCCTGATCGAGGGCGTGCTGTCGGCGGCCGCCGACAATCTGTTCACGCATGTCGGGCTGCTCAATGCGCTCGACCTGCGCCTGCGCGCGGCCGAGATCGTGGTCACCGGCAGCGACGCCGACCGCTTTGCCGCGGCGGCGCTGAAGCTGCCTTACCTCGACCGCATCGTGCTGCGCGCGGCCTCAGCCGAAGCACTGCCGCCCAGCCATCCGGCGCAGGCGAAGCTTGCCGCGACAACGGAAACGGCGGCCTTCGTCTGCGTGGGGGAGAGGTGCTCGCTGCCGGTCGGCAGTGCGAATGACATTGCGGCCGCGGTCGCCGCGATGCGATTAGATTAGCGACGCCGTCGCCGAAAATACAGATATGCCCGGTGTCCCAGAATGAGCGGTAATGGCACCCCGAGCAGGACCGCGTACAGCACCCGCCGGTCGTTGATCCAGCCAAGGCGCTGGACGAGAAATGCGATGGCAACGCAAACGCAAAAAAATGGCGATCAACGTTAGCGCCGCAGTCATTCGAGCACTTCGGTCGCTGCCCGCATGTCGTACCTCTGGCTCCTTTTTTGTTTTTTCGATCTATCTGGCATGTATGGCGCAATCCAAATCTTGACCGCGACCGCCGCAGCAATAATGCCGCCAAAAAATACTATGTAGGCTGCTTCTTCGGCATACGAGCGCGCAGGCCGGCCGAGGAATGGCCGTATCGTAAGGAGGATCAGAATCGCGACCGCCCACAAGCCGACAACAACGTTCACAGCTTTGGACCACATGTCATCCCCCGATCTTGGCCGGTGAGCATTACCACAGCGGTTGCGAGGATGCACAAATTGCAATGGCGCGCTATAAATTTGCAGACTCACCGCCCGGGGGCGGCAGAATCGGAGAAACGAATGCGCCTCATCATTCCGCTTGCAGCCTTGCTCGCGCTTTGCTTTGCCTCCACGTCCGCCAGCGCCGCGGAATGGTGCGGCTTCCACGAGAAGGCCGGCGCCGTGGTGCGCTGCGGCTATTCCAGCCTGCAGGAATGCAAGCAACTGCTCGGCGACGCGGAAAAGAAGAACGACAGGAGCAAAAAGGACAGGGACATCGTGTGCATGCCGAGTCCTTCGTTTGCGAGCAACAAACAGCGCCCGGCACAGGGATCGCCGCAGCGCGGCTAACGCAACGCAGGATTGGCGTGTGCCGCCCGGCACGCCAGGCACTACGTGTTCATGCTTTCGAAGAACTCCGCATTCGTCTTCGTGTTGCGCAGCTTGTCGAGCAGAAAGTCGATCGCGTCCATCGTGCCCATCGGGTTGAGGATACGCCGGAGCACGTACATCTTCTTGAGGATCGCCGGGTCGGTGAGCAGCTCTTCCTTGCGCGTGCCGGAACGCGTGATGTCCATTGCCGGGAAGGTGCGCTTGTCGGCGACCTTGCGGTCGAGAATGAGCTCCGAGTTGCCGGTGCCCTTGAACTCTTCGAAGATCACCTCGTCCATGCGGCTGCCGGTGTCGATGAGCGCCGTGGCGATGATGGTGAGCGAGCCGCCTTCCTCGATGTTGCGCGCGGCGCCGAAGAAGCGCTTCGGCCGCTGCAGCGCGTTGGCGTCGACGCCGCCGGTCAGCACCTTGCCGGAAGAAGGAACGACGGTGTTGTAGGCGCGGCCGAGGCGGGTGATCGAATCGAGCAGGATCACGACGTCGCGCTGGTGCTCGACCAGGCGCTTGGCCTTCTCGATCACCATCTCGGCGACCTGCACGTGGCGCGACGCCGGTTCGTCGAAGGTCGAGGAGACGACCTCACCCTTCACCGAGCGCTGCATGTCGGTGACTTCCTCCGGGCGCTCGTCGATCAAAAGCACGATCAGGTAGCACTCGGGATGATTGGAGGTGATCGCGTGCGCGATGTTCTGCAGCAGCACGGTTTTGCCGGTGCGCGGCGGCGAAACGATCAGCGCGCGCTGGCCCTTGCCGATCGGTGCGACGATGTCGATGACGCGCGGCGAGAGATCCTTCTTGGTCGGATCCTCGTGCTCCATCTTCAGCCGTTCGTCCGGATAAAGCGGCGTCAGGTTGTCGAAGTTGACCTTGTGCCTGGATTTCTCAGGGTCCTCGAAATTGAGCGTGTTGACCTTGAGCAGCGCAAAGTAGCGCTCGCCTTCTTTCGGGCTGCGGATGTGGCCTTCGACGGTGTCGCCGGTGCGCAGGCCGAAGCGGCGGATCTGGCTGGGCGAGACGTAGATGTCGTCGGGTCCGGAGAGATAGTTCGATTCCGGGGAGCGGAGAAAGCCGAAGCCGTCGGAGAGAACCTCGACGACGCCTTCGCCGACGATGTCGATCTCCTGGCTGGCGAGCTGCTTCAGGATCGCGAACATCAGCTCCTGCTTGCGCATGGTGCTGGCGTTCTCGACGCCGTTTTGTTCGGCGAAAGCGACGAGCTCTGCCGGAGTCTTGGACTTCAAGTCCTGGAGTTTCATTTCCCGCATGGGGGGTGGGAGTCCTGTGGAGAGAACCCCGGCGCCTGCCAACAGCACAGAAACGCGCGGGGGAGAATGGGAGAGGGGGATTGCAGTTCGGGTAACGCGGCAGTTTTGGGAAAAAGTGCCCTGGAACCCGATGCTGCGACCGGTCCGACGATCAGATGCTAACGCAACTGCATCCGTCTGCGTTCGGTGGGATAATCAAATGTAGGAAAAAATGCGCTTTTTAGCAAGAGGCGCGTGCCGTTCTGCACCGCACTGCGGCGGTCAAAACGGCTTGACGACGGCGAGAAGCACGATGGCGATCAGGAGCAGAGTCGGTATCTCATTGAGGACACGATAGAATTTCTGGCTGTGGCGGTTCTTGTCGGCGGCGAATTGCTTAACCAGCCGCGCAAAAAAGCCGTGCAGGGCCGACATCACCAGCACCAGGGCTAGCTTCACATGCAGCCAGTGCGCCGCCCGAAACGCGTCCCACCCCATCAGCCAGATCATCGCGAGGCCGAATACGAAGGTTGCGATCATCGCCGGGTTGATGATCGCCTTGAGCAGGCGACGCTCCATGACCTTGAACGTCTCGGATTGCTTCGAGCCCGGCTCCGCCTCGCAGTGGTAGACGAACAGCCGCGGCAGATAGAGCATCCCGGCCATCCACGCGATGACCGAGATGATGTGGAAGGCTTTGAGGTAGAGGTAGATCATTGCTCAAGTCTGGTTCTAGGTCGGGGGATTGTCATTGCCGGGCTTGACCCGGCAATCCATCGTTTGAACATGAAATCCTTTTGGGTCTACATATTGGCAAGTGCGCCTGGTGGAACGCTGTACGTCGGAGTAACAAGCGATCTGGTGCGCCGCATTTTCGAGCACCGTGAAGGAAATATTCCAGGGTTTACGAAAAAATACGGGGTACGACGTCTCGTCTACTTCGAGCAACATGAAACGCCTGCCCTCGCCATCCAACGTGAAAAGAACATTAAGCATTGGTCACGGGAATGGAAGATTGACCTGATCGTTTCCAAAAATCTACCTGGGCGGATCTGTACGACGAGATAGTTGCGTAGGGGATGGATTGCCGGGTCAAGCCCGGCAATGACTGTGTGGGAACCGCGTGCCCTTTCGCGATAGGATCACCGCAATAAGGTTGGCGATGAATTACGCTTTTTCACCTCCTGGCGGCAGATCAACGAACATCACCCTCTCACCCGCTTCAACATCCGCTCGACATGCGCGACGGGCGTATCGGGCAAAATGCCGTGGCCGAGATTGAAGATGAAGGGCCGCTCGCTGAAAGCCGCGAGCACATCGTCGACTGCGGCATCAAGCGGCGCGCCTCCCGCGCGCAGCACCATCGGATCGAGATTGCCTTGCACCGGAATCCTGCGCTGGATCACGTCACGCGCAAAACGCCGGTCGATTGTCCAGTCGAGGCTCACGGCGTCGACGCCGGTTTCCACGACATAACGCGGCAAAAACAGCCCTGCGCCGCGCGGGAAACCGATGATTTTCACGCCCGGAATCTGCGCCCGAACGCCGTCGACGATCCGCTGCGTCGGCGCGATGCACCAGCGCGCAAATTGATCCTCGGGCAGCACGCCGGCCCAGGTGTCGAAAATCTGCACGGCATCGACGCCGGCTTTCAGCTGACCGACAAGATACGCGATTGAGGCCCTGACCAGCGTATCGATCAGCCGGGAAAATCCATCCGGATCGCGGTAGGCAAACAATCGCGCCGGCGCCTGGTCGGGTGTTGCTTCACCTGCAACCATATACGTCGCAACAGTCCACGGCGCGCCGCAAAATCCGAGCAGCGTTGTTTTCCTGTCGAGCGCCGACTTCACCCTGCGCACCGTCTCATAGACGGGCGCTGGTACGCTTGCGTCGATTTCCCCGCGCAAGGTCTTCAGCGCCGCGACATCGGGCAGCGGCTCCAGCCGCGGCCCTTCGCCCGCAATGAACTCAACCTTCCGGCCGAGCGCCAAGGGAACAATCAAAATGTCGGAAAACAGGATCGCCGCATCGAAGCCGAACCGCTTGACCGGCTGCAACGTGACCTCGGCCGCCAGTTCCGGATTGAGGCACAGAGTGAGAAAGCTACCGGCTTGTGCGCGCAGCGTGCGATATTCCGGCAGGTAGCGTCCCGCCTGCCGCATCAGCCACACCGGGGGCATGGCCTGCCGCTTGCCTTCCAGCACTTCGAGCAGCGGCGGCTTGCCCACAAGGCTGTCCGCGTGAACGCCTTCCTTCATCTAAACCTTATAAGACTCTTTGTAGATTCTGTTACGCCGTTGATTGGACTCATGCCTTTGGATTCACATGGTGTCCACCGGATGCTGGAGGCCTGCCTGGAAATGCAGCGTTTCCCAAGGTAGCGTTTTCCCTCCTGAAAACGCCCTATTTGTGGGCTTTTCTGGCGTTTTCCCGGAAGTTTCCCCAAGCGGGATTCACATCGTGACGTCCGCAAGGGCCGTGCGGGCCGGGTCTGTCCCGAAGGCACGAATGTGGATGGCCCTTTGGGCGCGCCTTTCTTCCGCCTTGCACGTAGCGGAAAGCCATGGCCTTCTCCCATGCTTTCCACACGTCATCCTCGACCTATACAGATGCCCGACACAGGCTATTTCCATCTGCATCTGGTGTCCGATGCCACGGGCGAAACGCTGATCACGGTCGCGCGCGCGGCGGCCGCGCAATACGCCAACGTGGCGCCGGTCGAGCATCTTTACCCGATGGTGCGCAGCCGCAAGCAGCTCGATCACGCGCTTGCCGAAATTACCGAAGCGCCGGGCCTGGTGCTGTACACGCTGCTGGAAGAAGACCTGATCGAAATTCTCGAGAGCCGCTGCCGCGAGCTCGGCCTGCCCTGCATGTCTATTCTCGGCCCCGTGCTGCGCGTGTTTCAATCGTACCTGGGCGCGGAAACCATGCATCGCGCCGGCGCGCAGCACGTGCTCAACGCCGAATACTTCCAGCGCATCGAGGCGCTCAACTACACCATGCTGCATGACGACGGTCAGCACGCGGAGGGCCTGCACGAAGCGGATGTCGTGCTGGTGGGCGTATCGCGCACGTCCAAAACCCCGACCTCGATCTATCTCGCCAATCGGGGGATCAAGACCGGAAACGTGCCGCTCGTGCCAAACGTGCCGCTGTCGCCGGAAATCGAGAAGCTTGCACGGCCGCTGGTCGTCGGGCTCTACGCCAGCCCCGAGCGCATCGTTCAGATCCGCGAAAACCGGCTGCTTGGCCTCAACGCGCATCGCCAGGACGCTCAATACATCGACAAGGCGGCGGTCGCCGAGGAAATCGCCTTTTCGCGCAAGCTGTGCGCGAAACACGACTGGCCCTCGATTGACGTAACGCGACGGTCGATCGAGGAGACCGCCGCGGCAGTGATGCGGCTGCTCAGCGACCGGCGGCGGCAGCCGGCGGGATAAGGAAGAATCATGCCGCTGTGGCTTTCATCGCTGCCTCTCGTGCTGGCGTCCAGAAGCGAGGCGCGCGGCAAAATTCTCGCCGCGGCTGCGCTGCGCATCGAAATTCGCCCCGCGCAAATCGACGAGCGCGCGATCGAAAGAGAAGCTGGCCGGCTCAATGCAGCGGAGGCTGCGATGCTGCTGGCGCGCGCCAAGGCGCTGACCGTTTCGGGCTCACAGCCCGGCCGGCTGGTGCTCGGCGCCGACCAGACGCTGGCGCTCGGACGCCAACGCTTCCACAAACCGGCGGACCGTGAAGACGCGCGCAAG
>DASSRW010000263.1:0-21323 GCA_035701545.1 Pseudolabrys sp. | reverse complement strand
ACGTGCTCACGCTGACCGCGACGCCGATCCCGCGCACGTTGCAACTGGCGCTCACCGGCGTGCGCGACCTGTCGATCATCGCGTCGCCGCCGGTCGATCGTCTCGCGGTGCGGACCTTCGTTTCGCCGTTCGATTCGCTGGTCGTGCGCGAGGCGCTGCTGCGCGAACGGTATCGGGGCGGGCAGTCGTTCTACGTGTGCCCGCGCATCGAGGATCTGGCGGGCGCGAAGGACTTTCTCGACAAGAACGTGCCCGAGGTGCGAGTGGCGGTCGCTCATGGTCAGATGCCGCCGGCGGTGCTCGACGATATCATGTCGGCCTTCTACGACGGCCGTTACGACGTGCTGCTGTCGACCACGATTATCGAATCCGGCCTCGATATCCCGACTGCCAATACGCTGATCGTGCATCGCGCCGACCGCTTCGGGCTCGCGCAGCTCTATCAGCTGCGCGGCCGTGTCGGCCGCTCGAAACTGCGCGCCTTCGCGCTGTTCACGCTGCCGGCGCAACAGAAGATCACGGCGCAGGCCGAGCGGCGGCTGAAAGTCCTGCAGTCGCTCGACACGCTTGGCGCCGGCTTCCAGCTCGCCTCGCACGATCTCGACATCCGTGGCGCCGGCAATTTGCTGGGTGAGGAGCAATCCGGCCATATCAAGGAAGTCGGCTTCGAGCTCTACCAGCAGATGCTGGAAGAGGCGGTAATCAGTCTGAAGGCAGGCATCACCGCGCCGGCCGCGGACCGCTGGTCGCCGCAAATTACAATCGGGACACCGGTGCTCATTCCGGACGAATACGTTGCCGATCTGTCGGTCCGGCTCGCGCTTTATCGGCGGCTGGCCGAGGTCGAGGACGAAAGCGAAATCGATTCATTCGCCGCCGAGATGGTCGATCGCTTCGGACCGCTGCCTCCGGAGGTCGAGCATCTGTTGCAGGTGGTCGCCATCAAGGCGCTTTGCCGGCGTGCGAATGTGGAGAAGGTCGAGGCGGGTCCGAAGGGAGTCGTGCTGGCGTTGCGCGACAATACATTTGCGAATCCGGAAGCGCTCATCCGCTTCATCCGCGAGCGCGGCAGCGAGGCGCGCGTGCGACCGGATCAGAAGATCGTTTTCTTCGAAGAATGGGAAAGTCCGGCCGAGCGGCTGAAGGGCACGACAGCAATACTGCGCCAGTTGGCGTCACTCGCAGCCAAAGCCAGCAAGGCGGCGTGACCGCCCAGCCTGCATCATTAGGGTTGGCCAACCGAGATGGCCGCGGCAATCCCGGACAGAGGAAATCACAAATTACTCCGCCGCGTCGGAGCTTGGCGCAGCACCATCGTGTGCGGCGCGGGTGATCGCCTGCGCCAGATATTCCGGCGCTTGCGCGCCGGAGATCGCAAACTTTCCGTCGAGGATATAAAACGGCACGCCGTCGATGCCGGCTTCCTTGGCCGCCAGCGCTTCCTGCTCGACTTCGGCGATGTCTTTGTCGCCGGCGAGCCAGCCGCGTATTTCGTCGCTGTTGAGGCCGACATCGGCGGCGGCTTGCACCAGCACCTCGCGGTCGCTGAGATCGCCGCCATCCGTGAAATAGAGGTCCATCAGCTTCTGTTTCATCTGCGCCGCGAGACCTTGCACGGCGGCCCAGCGGATGAGCCGATGAGCGTCGAGCGTATTCGGCTGCCGACTGATCTTGTCGGAGGCATAAGTCAGCCCTTCGCTTGCGGCGGCGGCCGTCACGCGCTGCGCGATGCCGTTGTAGCGTTCGGGCGAGCCGAACTTGGTGGTGAGGTATTCGGTCCGCGAAATGCCCTCGCGCGGAATCCAGTCGTTGAGGAAATAGGGGCGCCAGTGCAGCTCAACCGGCGTATTGGGCACCAGAGCAAGGGCTTTTTCCAGACGGCGCTTGCCGATGAAACACCAAGGGCAAACAACGTCGGAAACGACGTCGACGCGAACTGCACGGCTTCGAGGCATGGCTCACTCCGGTCCGGGAGCGAACCTATGCTTTGGGCTACTCGGCCGCAACCGCGCGTTTGGCGCTGACGCGGGCTATCAGGCTTTCCACGGAATCGGCGGCCTTCAGCGTGGCAAGGGTTACATCCGCCGCAGCCGCGGGGACGCCGGTCGCCTCGCCGAGCGCGTTCCTGATCGCGCCCGCAATCCGGCGGGTGACGGCGTGAGCGTCGCTCAATCTCGCTTGCGTGAAGGCGACGAGAAAAGAACCGTCGTTGTCGCGGCAGCCGAAATCGATGTCGCGGATGAGGCGCGCCAGCAGGCGTGCTCCCGCAATCTCGTAACGCCGATGCGCAGCCGTTTCGAAACGGAAACGCGCGACGGAAAGCGCGCCGCCCCGCTTGCTTGAATCCGAAACGGCTTGTGCCAGATCGTGAAAGAAGCTGTCGCGCGTGAGCAGACCAGTCTCGGGGTCGAACATGCCGCCGGCATCCAGCGTCTTGAGCATGCGCTTGAGCCGGGCTTCGAAGGCGTGAAGGCGCACCAGCGGCACCATCCGCGCCACCACGCGCGCGGGATCGCGCTCGACGTGATCGACATTGGGCAGCCATTGCGTGAAGTCCGGCGGCACATCACCGAGCACAGCGGCTGGAATGTCGCGATACCGGGGTTCCTGTGCGAGCACGGTAAGAAACGCTTCGACCATCCGCTGGCTGAAACCATCGCCGATAACGATGCCGTCGATATCGCGCATGCCGAGTTGCCGCGCCGCGCTTTCGACGCTGAGCGCGCCGACCATCCCGAAGCGCTCGCCGACCGCGACGCTGAGCGCCGGATAAAGCGGACCGCGCCCGGCGATCATGACGGTTGCATCGTCGAGCGCATCGCCGGTCGGCAACTCGGGCATGATGCCGCCGCGCGAGGAGAATGTTTCGATCCGTCGCAATACCGTCTCATGCAGGGCGCGCACCCGCAACGCCGAGCGCAGGCGTATGATCAGGTGGTCGATCGGCAGCGCGGCATCGTTCGGCAGCGCAATCGGCAGCGCCGCCTCCTGGCTGCCGCGCACGCGCGCGATCACCGGAACGACGGGCCCCGCTGCGGTGACGATCTGTCGGGAGAGCATCCGGGCGTTGTCTGCATCCGCAGGCGGACCGGGTTCGGCGATGACGACCGCGGCAGGCTTGACCGCAACGAAGCCGGTCGGCGCTTCCGCCCAATTCGCTTCGATGATGGGGAAGGCGCCAGCCGCGCGCAGCGCATCAACGACCTCGCCGGCCGGGCTTTCGGCGACCACGATCATGGGGCCTTGCAGGGACATCTGAGCCGCGCGCCGTTTGGAAAACGGGCGACCTTAGCCGCGGCGCTGTTAACGCGAAGTCAATGCAATCGCAGAGTCAGGCCGCGGCGGGAGCGCGAGTTGATCGAAAGGCTGCGGCTATAAGGGGATTCTCGCCCCGCTCGAGAAGCTCCGTCGCGGCTGTGGCAGGATCGGCCGCAGCGCCTGCCAGCCGCTGGCCCACCATCGCGTGCGGCACCGCAATCAAGGTTGCGCCCGGTGTCGTGCGGGCGACTACCGCATCCACTTCCTGCATGGCAAGACGATAGCCGCCAACGCCAACGAATCCGGCCGGCGGACTGGAAATCGCAAGCGATCGCCCATCGGTCGTTGTCGTGCACCCATAGCCCGTGTCGATGAAGCCGTCCGCGCTCACCTTGAAGATAGGCTCATGGCGTTGCTCCGCGCCGGGCGGGAAAGCCGATTGAGGCGTTATCGGGCCGCGCAAAAGGAGTGTTCCCGTCTTGCTGCGGCCGGCTTCCAGGACGGGAAACGCATCGTGCCGCCCGAGCGGTGTTGCAATTTTGCCAAAGGGAATATCGCGCGGCAGGCCATCTTCTCTGCGCTGCGCCGCAACCAAGCCAATCTCGCCGAAGGCTACGACATCGACGAGGGACGCCGCTCCATCCCACCGCGCAGCGGTTGCGAGCCGCTCAGGTCCGCGCCAGAGCGCAAAAATCGTTTTAATATTTTCCGGTCGTTGCCCCACCTCGACGAGCGCCGGCAGCAGCGGCGCAGGCAGGACGACGGCCTCGCAACGCAAGGCGCGCCATTGCGCTGCAAATGAATCACCATCGAAGGGATGATGCAGCGCGAGCGTGCCGCCGGACAGCAGCCATGGCATGACACTGAGCACAGTGCCGGCCATTGAGCCGATCAGGGTCGTGGTCAAAATCGTGGCATCCGGTGCAATGCGCCCCTCGAGCAGGGGCGCGAGACCCGCCGCGATCAATTGCGCATGGTTGCGCGCGACCGGCACAATGCCATTCGCGGTCACATCAAATGTTATCACCGCAACATGGTCGGCAGGGTTGCCCGCGCGATCGGTGCGGGGCCTCTCTTGGCTGCCGGCTCTGAATACTTCATCGAACGGCACGGTCCCGTCCGGCGCCTCGCCGAACACGCAAACGTGCCGGATCGAAAAGAGGTCGGCGGCGGCTTGCATGGCCAGTTCGCCATGCGCCACGGTGCCGATGCGGGACGTTGTAATGAACGCTTTGGCATGGATTCGATTCAAGGCCTGAACGATGTCAGCCTTGCGCCAAAGCAGCGGCACCAGCGCCGCAATCATGCCGGCGCGCATGACGCCGAGCAACGTGATCACGCTTTCGATCGTATTCGGCAGTTGCAGCGCGACCACCACATCTGTGCTCAATCCGAGCCCGCGCAATCGCGCCGCCACCGCCGAGATCAGATCGTCGGCATCGGCGTAGGTCAGCCGGCGCGCGTCGCCGTCAGTCGCCCGAGAGCGGTCGGGAGGATCAGCCAGTGCCACCGCGCGCGGGCGGCGCACGGCGGCGCGGCGGAACAGGTTGTCCAGCGTGGTGCGCGTGCGAGCGCTCTCGATCGTCTTTTCGTCGCCAAGGATCATGGTGCGCTCACGGCCCGGTCTTCTCGTACCACCACGTTTCCGGCAGGTAGCCGAACAGCGACGTTCGCCGCGGGTGGCTGATCCGCTTCCAGCGGGCAACCCACTGCACCGGCAGATGATAGAGCGGGATGACGTAAAACCCTGACAACAGCACGCGGTCGAGCGCGCGGACGGCGGAAACGAAGCCGGCGTGGCTGCGCGCTGCAAGCAGCGCCGCAATCATGGCATCGACTGCGCGTGATTTGACGCCCATGTAGTTGCGGCTACCGTCCTGCGTCGCCGCCGCGCTCCCCCAGTAGAAACTCTGCTCGTTTCCGGGCGAGAGCGACTGCTCCCACCGGTATTCCAGCATGTCAAAGTCGAAGGTGATCTTGCGGCGTTCGAACTGCGTCGCATCGACCACCCGCACGGGCGCGTCGATCCCGGCGCGCCGCACGTTGCGGCTGAAAGCAAGCGCCAGGCGTTCCTGTTCGCGCGTGCTCGCAAGAATCTCGAAACGAAAAGGCTGGCGGGTCGCGCGGTTCACCAGCCGCGTGCCGTTGACCGCGTAGCCGGCGGCCGCGAGCAGCGCCAAAGCGCGGTGCAACGTCTTGCGGTCGCGGCCGGATCCATCGGTGACCGGCGGCGACCATGTGCCATCCATGATGTCGGGGCGCACGGCGCCGGGAAAGCGCGCGAGCAACGTGCGTTCATCATCGCTTGCGGCAATGCCATGCGATGAAAGCTCACAATCGTCGAAATAGCTGGCGGTGCGGCGATAGAGATCGAAAAAATAATTGTGGTTGAGCCACTCAAAATCAAGCAGCAGCAGCAGCGCCTCGCGCACGCGCACATCCGCAAAGAGCGGCCGCCGCGTGTTGAACACCAGGCCGGACATCCCTTTCGGCAGCCCGTAGGGGAAGGCTTCCTTGACCACCCTCCGCTCGCGGACCGCCGGAAAATTGTAAGCCGTCTGCCAGCGGCTTGGATCGGTCTCGACGCGCACATCGTAGAGGCCGCGCTTGAACGCCTCGAAATAGGTGTTGCCGTCGCGGTAGTAGTCGAAGCGGACTTCGTCGAAGTTCCACAGGCCGCGGTTGATCGGCAGATCGTGCCCCCAGTAGTTCGGATCACGTCTGAATACAACGCTTGCACCAGGTTTCACCGCATCGACGGTGTAGGGCCCGCTGCCGAGCAGGGGCGTGAAGCTCGTGTCTTCAAACTTGTCCGGATCGGTCGCGTGCTTCGCAAGCACGGGCATGAGGCCGATGATCAGCGGCAGCTCGCGATCATTGGCCCCGGACAGATCGAAGCGCACGCCACGCTCGCCGACGCGCTCGGCCTTGGCCACTTTCTTGTAGTAGATGCGGTAATTCGGCCGGCCTTTGTCGCGCAGCAAGCGCCATGAGAAGATCACGTCCTCCGGTGTCACCGGCTTGCCGTCGGCAAAGCGCGCAGCGGAATCGATGGCGAAGGTCACGCTGCTGCGCGCATCGTCCGTTTCGACCGAACGTGCAAGCAGGGCGTATAGCGTGAACGGTTCGTCATAGCCGCGCGCAAGCAGGCTTTCGGTCACATAGCCGCGCAAATTGACCGCAGGCACGCCCTTCACGATGAACGGATTGAGACTGTCGAAGGTGCCGAGAACGCCTTGCACAAACCGGCCGCCTTTCGGCGCCGCAGGATTTGCATAGGCCGGATGCGTGAAGTTTTCCGGCCACGCCGGCTCGCCATGCATCGCGATGGCGTAGCGCGCCGCCGAGGCGCGCGCCGGCCCCATTCGCGCACCGCCGGCCGCGACCAGCGCGCCGACAATGAAGGAGCGGCGGGAAGGATAGCTGCGGTCGGGAGCGGAGGGCGCAGGCACTGGGCTTGATCGGCGATTCGATTGGAGTGCGCCCGCAATCTATCATACGCATCCGACGCCGCCCGCCGGATGGTGGGAAAGTGGCCGATCCGCCGATATTTTTTGCGTCGATCGTCTCTTTATCGCCACCCCAAGATCGGCTATCACGCGAAGGCCCTGTGTCACGCTGTCGCCGTATTTAGCGCGGAGAGAGCGGCCAATCGGGTAGGTCTTCCGGACGGCCGCGGGGCCAAAGCGGAAAAAGGGACAATTCCAATGGATCATCGGATTGCATCGGCCCGGCTGTGGGGCCGGACGCTGACGGCCACGTTTGTGCTCGCCGTGACGGCGGCTCTCGTCGCCGCGCCGGTTTCATACGCGCAGGCGCCGAAAACCAAGGCAAAGCCGGCGGCACAGAAGTCGGCGCAAAAACCGGCCGCACAACCGAAAGAACAGGCCGCGGCTCCCAATGCCGAGCAGCCGGAGTTGATGTATTCGCCCTGGATGAAAGTGTGCGGCAAGGCGAACGCGAACGATCCGAATTCAAAGAACGTCTGCGTCATCACCAAGGACGGCCGGCTGGAGAACGGAATGCCGGTCGCGGTCGTGCAGCTGTTCGAGCCGGAAGGCAGCGACAAGAAGCTGCTGCGCGTGACAGTGCCGCTCGGCATGCAGTTGCAGCACGGCACCCGCGTCATCATCGACCAGGGCCAGCCAATGAATGCGCCTTACTCGATCTGCTTCCCCGCAGGCTGCCTGTCGGATTACGAAGCGAACGCCGACATGGTCAACAAGATGAAGAAGGGCCATACGTTGACCGTGCAGGCGATCAACATGCGCGGCGCCGCCATCAGTCTGCCGCTGCCGCTCACGGATTTCGCCAAGGCCTATGACGGACCGCCGACCGATCCGAAGGCCTTCGAGGAACAGCAGCGCAAGCTGCAGGAGGCCTTGCAGAAAAAGGCCGCCGAGGCGCAGAAAAAGCTGGAGAGCCAGCATCCGGCTGCGGCCGCTCCGGCGACGCCGCAGAAGAAATAAGGCCAGCGGATCGCAGAAAAAAGGCGCGGCCTGAAGCCGCGCCTTTTTTAATTCATCACCGAATTGCGCGGCCTGTAGGCGCCGCTGTCGTCCCGCTCGAACATCTCGGCGACCTGCGGATGCCGGACCGGCATATCCGAGGTGTCCGGCAGCAAATTCTGCTCGGAAACGTATGCGACGTATTCCGTTTCCGCGTTCTCCGCGAACAGATGATAGAACGGCTGATCCTTGTGCGGCCTGATCTCGGCCGGGATCGCCTGCCACCATTCCTCGGTGTTGGCGAATACCGGATCGATGTCGAACACGACGCCGCGAAACGAAAACAGGCGGTGCTTGACCACCTGTCCGATCTTGAATTTCGCGATGCGGGCCTTGTCCATGGGATCAGTCACATAGTCGATCGCACGCGCTTTCGCCAGAACGGCGCTCACAGCCCGTATTGAGCGGCCATGGCCGGGTCTTTGGCTGCGACCAGGCGGGCAAGATCAAGCAGCACCCTGGCCTGTTTCCAGGTGGCGTCATCCTGCATCTTGCCGTCGACCATCACGGCGCCGGCGCCGTCCGGCATGGCGTCGACGATTTTCCTGGCAAAAGCGACTTCTTTCGGGTCGGGCGAGAAAACCCTTTTGGCGATGTCGATCTGCGACGGGTGCAGGGACCAGCCGCCGACGCATCCCATCAGGAAGGCATTGCGGAATTGCGCCTCGCAGGCGGCCGGGTCGCCGAAGTCGCCGAACGGGCCGTAGAACGGCTTGATGGCGGCCGCAGTACAGGCGTCCACCATCCGCGCGATCGTGTAGTGCCAGAGGTCCTGCTGGAACGACGGCCGCACCTCGCCTTCGCGCGCGTCGGCGAGAACCTTGTACTCGGGATGGCCGCCGCCCACGCGCGTCGTTTTCATCGCGCGCGAGGCCGCAAGATCCGCCGGACCGAGACTCATCCCGTGCATCCGCGGCGAGGCGGTCGCAATCGCTTCGACGTTGTTCACGCCTTGCGCCGTTTCGAGGATGGCGTGGATCAATATCGGCTTCCTTATTTTGTGCCGGGCCTCGAGCTGCGCCAGAAGCTGGTCGAGGTAGTGAATGTCCCACGGGCCATCCACCTTCGGCAGCATGATGACGTCGAGCTTGCTGCCGACGGCCGCGACGATCCCGGTGACGTCGTCGAGTGCCCACGGTGAGTTGAGCGCATTGATCCGCGTCCACAGGGCGGTCGAGCCGAAATCGGTCCCGGCAGCCATGGCAATGAATCCCTGCCGCGCCGCCTCCTTGGCTTCGATCGGAATGGCGTCTTCGAGATTGCCGAGCACGACGTCCACCTGGCGCGCGAGCTCCGGCGCCTTCGCGCGCAGCTTCTCGATGTGCGGCGGCACGAAATGGATCATGCGCTCGAGCCGCAGCGGCAGCGCGCGCAACGGCTCTGGCGCACCGATGGCAAGCGGCTGATAGAACTGTCGCGGCGGCTTCATGGGCATGGTGGGTTGGGATGTGTACTCATAAAATTTGAAGGACGCCATCCCCGCTCGCCTCCGGAGCGCAGACGGTTTGTTCGGCCGGTACGTCACCCGGCCCTATTGCGAGGTTGCACGTCGCGGTAGAGTCGGGGCATGACAGCCCCGTCTGCCAAAATAGATATTCGGCCGTCGTCCGAGCGTGAATTTCCGATTGTGTTCGCGAACACGCCAACGACTTCGGGCGAGCGTCGAATTGCGCTGGGCATCGTTGGACTGCTGTCCGCTGTGGCATTGGCCGTAGCGCCGATCGCACGCGTTCACCTGGGCCGGCTCGATGCATTTGTGCCAGCCCTGCAAACGGTCCTGTGTGGCGCCGAATTGACTACCGCGCTGCTCTTGTTCGGACAGTACTACGTAAAGCCCCAGTACGCGCTTCTTGCGCTCGCCAGCGGGTACATCACGAGCGGATTGTTTGCGTTCCTGCACTCGCTGACCTTTCCAGGCGCCTATGCGCCGACAGGTCTGTTTGGCGGACCGGATACCGGAGCATGGCTGTATTGCTTCTGGCATATCGGATTTCCGCTATCCGTCATCACCTATGCGGTCTTGAGAGATTGGAAGGGCACCGAAGCCCATGACCGATCGCCTCGCCGAACGATCGGCCTCGTCGTAGCCTCGACACTTGCGGCTATCGCGGCAATCGCATGGGCTGTATCTGTCGACGCGTCAATGCTGCCGCCTTTGTATGAGCAGGATTTGCGGACCCAAACCGCGTTCACCAGCTATCTTACCGGCGCGATCTTATTGCTGAACATCATCGCTCTCGTATTCATGGTTTGGCGGACGCGCATGACCCTGGATTTGTGGTTGTCGGTTGCGCTGTTTGCGGCGCTGCCCGACCTTTTGCTTCCGACCATCCTGCCTGCACCCCGCTTCTCGGTCGCATGGTACGTCGCTCGAGGCTATGCCCTGATCACAAGTCTGACGGTCCTGTCGCTTCTGCTCATAGAAATGACAGTGCTTTATCAGCGCCTCGCCGCCTCCGTCGTTCTAGCAAGGCGAGAACGTGCCAACCGGGCGATGAGCTTGGACGTTGCCACGAGTGCGATCGTACATGAGATCATGCAGCCGTTGACGGCGATTTCGCTGTCTACTCAGGCGGGCTTGAGCTGGCTCGCGAAACAGCCACCCAATATCGACGGGGTGCGGGAGGATTTCAAAGATGTCGTCGAACAAGTCGACCGCGCCGACGCGATTCTTAAAAGTATCCGCAGTCTTTTTCAAAGCACCGCCAATCAGGCGCAGATTTCTGTCGAGGAGATTGTTGATCAGGTGTTACGACTTCTTCAGCACGATTTGCAGACGAACCATGTGTCTGTGCAAAAGAACTACGCATCTGCCCGCTTGAATCTCGTCGCCGATCCTATGCAGCTCCAGGAGGTGGTTCTGAATCTGGTCAAGAATGCAATCGATGCAATGGATACGCAGGCGACATCAATCAAGCAGTTGCGGGTGACGACGCATCGGCGCGACAGTCTGGTTGTGTTGCAGATTGACGATTCAGGCTTTGGGATTCCGGCCGAGGCGCGCGACCGGATATTCGATCCGTTCTTCACGACCAAAAAGAACGGCATGGGGCTCGGGCTTTCAATCTGTCGGCAAATTGTTGAAGCGCACGGTGGCAATCTGACCCTTGCAGAGAGCGGACATCTCGGCACCTCATTCCAAATTGAGCTGCCGCTCGCCAAGGCGCCGCCGCCGTAGGATCGAGGTCAGCCGAGCCGGCGCCCGAAAGCGTGGACCGGCAATCGCCAAGCCGGATCGGACGGCTTAAACTTGCCCTGTCCGGACCAGCCCATGCCGCAACCGCTCTCCGATCTTCTCGTTCTCGATTTCTCGACGCTGCTGCCGGGGCCGCTTGCGGGCCTGATGCTCGCGGAAGCGGGTGCCGAGGTGGTCAAGATCGAGCGCCCGGGCGGCGAGGACATGCGGCGCTTTGCGCCGATGTTCGACGGGGACGGCGCCGCCTTCCAGATGCTCAACCGCGGCAAGAAGATCGTCGTGGCCGATCTCAAGACGCCCGAGGGCCGCGCAGAATTGCTCCCGCTGCTCGAGCGCGCCGATATCCTGATCGAGCAGTTCCGTCCGGGCGTGATGGCGCGCCTCGGCCTCGACTATGAGAGCGTCCGCCGGATGAACCCGCGCATCGTCTATTGCTCGATCTCGGGCTACGGCCAGCGCGGGCCGCGCGTGCACGAGGCGGGACACGATATCAACTACATCGGCAACACGGGCCTGCTTCATTTGCAGCCGGGCCCATCCGAGCGTCCGGTGGTGCCGCCGATGCTCGCGGCCGACATCGCGGGCGGAAGTTTTCCCGCGGTGATCAACATTCTCCTGGGGCTGCGCGCGCGCGAGCAAAGCGGGCAGGGGTGCCACATCGATATCGCGATGACGGATGCGATGTTCACCTTCGGCTGGTATGCGATGGCGCTCGGCGTGGCGGGCGGCAAGTTTCCGCATTCCGGCGAACTGAGTCTTGCCGGCGGCTCGCCGCGCTATCAGCTTTATCCGACCAGCGACGGCAAGTTCGTCGCCTGCGGTGCGATCGAGCGGAAATTCTGGACGGCGTTTGTCAAAGCGATCGGGCTTGCGCCGGAATACGCGGAGGACAAGCGCGACAGGCAAGCAACGCGCGCGGCGGTCGCAAAACTGATCGCGGCGCGCACGGCGGACGAATGGAAGCCGATTTTCGCGAAAGCGGATTGCTGCGCGACAATCGTCCTTTCGCTTGAGGAGGCGATGCGCGATCCGCATTTCGTGGCGCGTGGATTGTTCGCGCATGAAGTCGAGGGCGTTTCCGGAAGCAGGATTCCGGCGCTGCCGGTGCCGGTTGCGCCGGTCTTCCGCGACAAGCCGGGCGCAAAGAAGGCGCCGAAACTGGAGGGCTAAAGCGGGTTTGCTTTGGATCGAATCGCCCGGAGCACTGTTCACCTCTCCCCTGTGGATTACGCTTTACAGTGCTTCGCCTCGCATCAGGCGCGGCTGGTTCGAGGCCGGCGCAATGCTTTCGCGCATCGCTGCGCGGCGCAGCGGGCCGATGCGGTCCATGAAATAGAGTCCAAGGCCGCGCGCGCCCTGCACCGGCAGGAAATCCGACAGCAGGCTGCGATTGAGCAGATCGACCGTCAAGGCGCGGCTGGCAACATCGGTCCGCCTTTGCCGCTCATAGCGGGCAAGGACCTCGGCGCTTCCGACGTCCGCGCCCGCCCGCTGCGCCGCCACAACAATTTCGGCGATGGACGCTGCGTCCCGCAAGCCGAGATTGAGACCCTGCGCGCCGATCGGCGGGATGACGTGCGCGGCTTCGCCGATCAGAGCGATGCGGCGGGCGGCAAACGCTTCTGCCGTCGCACCGGCAATGGGGAAAAGTCCGCGACCCGGCTCGACCGCGATCTTGCCGGCAATCGAATGCGAGCGGCGTTCGATCTCATCCGACAAGGCCGCATCGTCGAGCGCCGACATTTGCTCCGCGGCCGCAGGATCGAGAGCGAAGACCAGACTCGATCGCTGCCCCGGCAACGGCACCAATGTAAAGGGGCCCGACGCGGTGTGGAATTCGGTCGAGGTGTCGCGATGCGGGCGGCTATGGTTCAGGTTGAGCGTGAGCGCGGTTTGCGGATAGCGGCGTTCGTTGAAGGTAATCCGGGCCGCGGCGCGCGCGAGCGATTTGCGCCCGTCTGCGCCTATCACGAGTGGCGCGTTGAGGGCGGCGCCATCCTTCAGGCGGACCGCAACGCCGCCGCGATCAGGATCGATCGCGTTTGCCTCTCCTTCGATCATGCGCAGCGACGCCAGCGTCGCTGCTTTTGCTTCGAGCGCGCCGACCAGATGACGATTTTCGATGTTGTAACCGAAGGCCTCGAGGCCGATCTCGCTTGCCTCGAATTTCACCTCGGGTGCGCGCCACAGCCTTCCGGTGTCGTCCACGATGCGCATCACGCGCAGCGGCGCGGCATGCGGCGCGCAAGTTTCCCAAACGCCGAGCGCCGTGAGCGCAGTCACCGAGCCGCCGAGCAGCGCTGTCGTGCGGTTGTCCGGCCGAGCCGACCGCTTGCCGATGAGCGTGGTCGGAACGCCGGCCTCGGCGAGCGCAATGGCCGCGGTCAGCCCTGCCGGGCCTCCGCCGACCACAACAACGGTGTTTTGAGCCTCGTTCATGGACCCTCCCGGGTAACATGGCGCGGCCGGGCCCGAAAGCATCGTGCCCATGGCCGTACCGCTGTCCGGCACGATCGGCTATGGAGGTAAGATGCAACTCGTTCCATCGCAGTCATGACGGACACGGCGGACCGGCGGCTTACCCATCTTTCGTTCGCGGCGACGCGGCTCGGCCATGCGTTTGCGCGGCCGAAGACGATGGCGGCTGGGTGCGTGGTCCTTCTTGCGGCCTTTGGCTGGCTTTATCTCGGCCTCATGGCTGCGAGAACGGGCCTCGATTGGCCGCAGGGGCTTGCCGCGCTCTGCCGTCCGTTCTCGATCCACGAAAGCGCGGCGCTCGGCTTTGCCCTCTCGCTGTCGATGTGGGGCGCCATGGTATTCGCGATGATGCTGCCGGGCGCGGGGCCGATGATCTTCACCTATGCGGAGATCGCCGATACCGCCGCCGCCAAGGGCGAGGCGATTGTTTCGCCGGTTGTGCTGATCTGTGGCTACGCCGCGGCCTGGCTGCCGTTTGCCGCCGGGGCGGCGGGGCTCCAGATGCTGCTCACGCGCTCCGCTTTCATGGGCGCCGGCGCGGCGCTCGCAAGCGCGTGGCTCTCCGCCGCGGTTTTCATGGCAGCGGGCCTCTATCAGTTCTCAACGCTCAAGCGCGCGTGCCTGCGCAAGTGCCAACACCCTTTTCCCTTTTTCTTTGCCAACTGGCAAACAACGCGCGGAGGCGTGTTCGGCCTCGGCCTGAGACAGGGGCTTTATTGCCTCGGCTGCTGCTGGGCGATCATGCTGGTGATGTTTGCGGTCGGCGCGATGAACGCGATCTGGATGGCCGTTCTCGGCATCGTCATGATCGTCGAGAAAATGACTGACGGCGAAGCTTTCAGCCGCGCCGTCGGCGCAGGCCTGATTGTCGCCGGCCTTGCCACGGCGGCGGCGGCCGGCGGTTGGTCACCAACGCTGAATTGAGCTAGGCATGTGCATGAGCCCGGGAGCGCGCGATGCGTGAATCGTGGAGCCTGAAAGGGGAGATGGCGCTGTCGTGCAGTTGCACGGTGTTCTGCCCGTGCGTGCTGTCGCTCGGCAACCATCCGCCGACCGAAGACCGCTGCCAGACCTGGGCCGGCATTCGGGTCGACGAGGGGCATTTCGATGCGATCGATCTCGCCGGCATCAAGGTCGGCCTGATGATGGATCTTCCCGGCATCATGGCGCGCGGCAACTGGACGGCGGCGCTTTTCGTCGATGACGCCGCCTCGGCGCAGGCGGTCAAAGGGCTCACGCGTATTTTCACCGGCCGCGTCGGCGGTACGACGCACCTGCTGTCGATCCTCGTCGGCCAGTTCCTCGGCGTTCGCCAGGTGCCGATCACCTATGAGACGCAGGGCGAAACCCGCATCGTCCGCATCGAAGACTATGTCGACGGCGCGATCACGCCGGTGCGCGGCAAGGAAGCGGAGCAGAACGTCGTGATCCGCAACAGCGAATACTGGATCGGGCCGGACGTCATCGTGTCGCGCGCCGACAAGTCGCGCTTCCGCGGCTTCGGCCGAAACTGGAATCTGGCGGGGCGGTCGGCGGAGATCGTCGCACTCGATTGGGGCAACCGTTAGAGGTCTGGCGATTACCCGCATTCGCGCCTTTGCCGTGCATGTCTTCACCGCCTGCGGCGCGGCCCTGGCGCTGCTCGCGCTTGTCCTGGCGACCGGCGGCCACTGGTCGGCAATGTTCCTGTGCCTTGGCCTGGCGCTCGTTGTCGACGGCGTCGACGGGCTGCTGGCGCGTGAGTTCGACGTCGCCGGCGTTTTGCCGCGCTGGTCGGGCGAAACGCTGGATTATGTGGTCGATTTCACGACCTACGTGTTCGTGCCGGCCTATGCCATCGCGGCGAGCGGGCTTTTGCCGCAGGAGCTGGCGGTTGCCAGCGGCGTGCTGATCGCGATTGTAGGCGCGCTTTATTTCGCCGACCGCGAGATGAAGACGGAGGACAACTACTTCCGCGGCTTTCCGGCTCTGTGGAATCTCGCCGCCTTCTATCTGTACCTGATGCAGCCGCCGGACTGGCTTGCGGCGGCGGTCGTGGTGATGCTGGCGATTCTGACGTTCGTGCCGATCCGCTTCGTGCATCCGCTGCGCGTTGCGCGCCTGCGCACGCTCAACGTCGCGCTGCTGATCGTATGGGCGCTGCTGGCCCTCGATGCCGTCATTGCGAACCTGGAGCCGGGCATCTGGGTCAAAGTGGCGCTTGGCGCGCTCGCGGTCTATTTCTGCGGGTTCGGCTTTTTGCCGCTGCGTGAAAAATAATGCTCGATCTTCTGCTCGACGCCAATGCCTGGGCCGCGCTGGTCACGCTGACCGCGCTCGAGGTCGTGCTCGGCATCGACAACCTGGTTTTTATCTCGATTCTGACGACGCGGCTCGACGCGAAGCGGTCGAAGCAGGCGCGCGCGATCGGCCTGTCGCTGGCGTTCATCTTCCGGATTCTGCTGCTCGCCTCCCTGAGCTGGCTCATCGGGCTGACCCAGCCGGTATTCGAGGTGCGCGGACTTGCGTTCTCCTGGCGCGACATCATCCTGATCGCCGGCGGCCTGTTCCTGATCGCCAAGGCGACGCGCGAGATTCACGGAGAGGTCGAAGCGGAAGAGGAAGCCGAGCCGCGGGAAGCCGCGCCGGACAAGGCGCTGACGGCCGTCATCGTTCAGCTCGCGGTGATCGATCTGGTCTTTTCCATCGACTCGATCATCACCGCGATCGGCCTGGTCGACCAGCTCGAAATCATGGTCGCGGCGATCTCGATCGCCATGATCGTGATGTATTTTGCCTCCGGTCCGGTCGGCGATTTCATCAGGGCGCATCCGACCACCAAGATGCTGGCGCTGTCGTTCCTGGTGCTGATCGGCGCAGCGTTGCTGGCGGACGGATTCCACTTTCACATCCCGCGCGGCTACATCTATTCCGCGATGGCTTTTGCTGCGATCGTGGAAGCGTTTAATGTGCTGGCGCGCCGCAACCGGCGGAAGAAAGCGGGCCGCCGATAATTTATTCACTAGGGAGATTCAATAATGGCTCGTCCTGTCCTTCTCATCGCCGGCGGCAGCAGGGGTATCGGCGCCGCGACCGCGCGGCTTGCCGGCGGACGCGGGTATGATGTCGCCGTGAACTACAAGAGCAATGCGGAAGCCGCGGCGAAGGTCGTGGCGGCGGTCAAGGCGGCCGGCGGGAATGCGCTCGCCATTCAGGGCGATATGGGTCACGAGAAGGAGATCGAGCGCGTGTTCAAGGAGGCCGAGAAGCTCGGGCCCTTGACGCATCTCGTGCACAGCGCGGGGATCACCGGCAAGAGCTCGCGTCTCGATGGCGTTGAGGCGGCGACGGTGCGCGATGTGCTGGACGTGAATACCTACGGGGCATTGCTGTTTCTGCGCGCCGCCGTGCGTCGCATGTCGACCAAGAACGGCGGCAAAGGCGGCTCGATCGTGATGCTCTCGTCGATGGCCGCGGAAATCGGCGGCGCGACCGAGTACACCTGGTACGCCGCGGCGAAAGGCGCGGTCAACACGATGACCCTCGGTGTCGCGCGCGAGGTCGCCAAGGAAGGCGTCCGCATCAATGCGGTCTCGCCCGGCGCGATCGACACCGAAATCCACGAGCCGGGCCGCATCGCGCGCATCCTGCCCAATCTGCCCATGGGCCGTGTCGGCACGGCGGAGGAAGTCGCCGAAGCCATTCTGTTTTTGCTATCTGACGCCGCCTCCTACATCTCCGGCGCCGTGCTCAACGTGTCCGGCGGCCGCTGACCGAGTTGCCCCAAGGCACATGCCAAAGGCATGTGCCTTGTGTTCGCGCGGCGGCTGCCTATGATCGCGGCCCATCCATCAATCGCTTTCGCTACACGTTCGAATAAGGGGTTACATCATGGTTGCGGCAGTACGCGTTCATAAGCACGGCGGTCCCGAGGTGCTCCAGCTCGACGATGTTGAGGTGCCGGCGCCTGGACAGGGGCAGATCAAGATCAAGCAATCCGCCTGCGGCGTGAATTTCATCGATTGCTACTTCCGCATGGGCATGTACCCGTCCCCCGTCGGCCTGCCGTTCGTCGCCGGCAACGAGGGCGCCGGACAGGTGACGGCCGTTGGCCCCGGCGTGACCGATTTCAAGGTCGGCGACCGCGTTGCTTACGTCGTTGGGCTCGGCGGCTACGCGGCCGAGCGCTTGCTGCCGGTGAACCGCGCCGTGAAGCTGCCCGACAATATCTCCTATGAGCAGGCCGCGGGCATGATGCTCAAGGGCATGACGGTGCAATACCTGCTCAACCGCACGTTCAAGGTCGAGAAAGGCACGATTTGCCTTATTCACGCCGCGGCGGGCGGCGTGGGCCTGATCGCTTGCCAGTGGGCGAACCATCTCGGCGCGACCGTCATCGGCACCGTGGGCTCGAAGGAGAAAGCCGAGATCGCGAGGAAGAACGGCGCACACCACGTCATCAACTATCGCGAGGAAGATTTCGTCGCCAAGGTGAAGGAGATCACCAGCGGCAAGCTCTGCAACGTCGTCTACGACGGCATTGGCAAAACCACGTTCCCGGCCTCGCTCGATTGCCTGCGGCCGCTCGGCTATTTCGTCAGCTTCGGCAGCGCGTCCGGCCAGATCGACGCCTTCAACATCAACATCCTGCAACAGAAGGGCTCGCTGTTCGCGACGCGGCCGACGCTCAACAACTACACGGCCTCGCGCGAGGATTTGCTGATGACCGCGAACGACCTGTTCAAGGTGGTCGGCTCTGGTGCGGTGAAGATTCCGATCAACCAGAAATATGCGCTGAACGAAGCAGGCAAGGCGCATCGGGATCTCGAAAGCCGCGGCACCACGGGCTCCTCGATCCTGATCCCATAGCGGAACGACGGTCGAGGTGGCCGCAATCGACGTCACGACGTTGGGCGCGCGCGCTGAGGCAATGGTCTCGGCGCTCGCGCCCATTTCGTCGGAGCCCGACCGGCTCGTGCGGCTCTTTCTCTCGCCCGAGCATCGCCGGGCCGCCGACATCACGGCGCAATGGATGCGCGATGCCGGCATGACTGTTGCCGAGGACGCGCTCGGCACATTGCGCGGCCGGGCCGGCGAGGGACGGCGGCTCTTGATCGGCTCGCACCTCGACAGCGTGATCGACGCCGGCAATTACGACGGCCCTTTGGGCGTGATCGCCGGGATTCTGGCGGTCGACCATTTCGAGGGAAGGCCGCCGGTGCCGGTTGATGTGCTCGCGTTCGGCGATGAAGAGGGATCGCGGTTTCCCTCGACGTTGTCGACGTCGGCCGCGGCCGCCGGTGTATTCGAGGACGAGACGCTGGGACTGACCGACCGCAATGGCGTCACCTATGCGGAGGCGCTGAGAAAATACGGCAAGGATCCCGGCGACATTCCGAAGGCCGCTTACAGGCGGGGCGAGGCGGCGGCCTACGTCGAACTGCACATCGAGCAGGGGCCTCGTCTTGAAGCGGCCAATGAGCCGCTCGGCGTCGTCACCGGCATCGTCGGGCAAAGCCGCTGGCGCGTAGTCGTCACTGGCACCGCTGGCCACGCTGGCACCGTGCCGATGCATTTTCGGCGTGACGCGCTCGCCGGCAGTGCCGAGATGATGCTCGCGGCCGAGCGTGTCGGCCGCGCGCACGAGGGCATGGTCGCGACCGTCGGCATTGTCGATGCCAAACCGGGCGCCGGAAATATCATTCCGGGCCGGGTGATGTTCACGGTCGATCTGCGTTGCATGGACGATGGAACGCGGAAGGCTGCGGTCGCGGAAGTCGAGAATGAAGCGCGCAGGATTGCGGCCGCGCGCAAGCTCGACGTGACGTTCGAGCATTTCCACGATGTGGCGGCGACTTCATGCGATGCCGGTTTGCAGGACACGCTTGGCGCTGCGATTACCGACCTTGGCCATGAGCCTATTCGCATGCCGTCAGGCGCCGGTCATGACGGCCAGATGATGGCAAAGCTTTGCCCGGCCGCGATGATGTTCGTGCGCTGCCGTGACGGCATCAGCCACAATCCGGCGGAATATACGAGCCCGGAGGACATGGGCAGCGCGGTTGCGGCGCTCATCCGCTTTATCGAGCGATTCAAGGTTTAGCCAATCAGCGCGGCCATTTGCGAAAAGGCCGGATGCTCCACGATTCCGACAGGAAGGCGGGGCACACCAACGACCGCGACGCCGCCGGAAAATCGTCCGATAGTCGAGACCGTTTCATCGAGCGCAACCGGATTGCGCTCGCTTTCGCTGACCACGACGGCAGCAACATCAAGCTTGCGCTGAACGAGTACGTGCAGCGCCGTGAGTGTGTGGCTGATGGTGCCGAGATAGCCGCCGACGACAAGCAGCAGCGGAATGCGCAAGACCGTCAGCCAGTCGAGAACCGTATGCCGATCGTCGAGCGGCACCATGATGCCGCCGACGCCTTCGATGAACAGTGCGCCGGCCGCACTCTCCGCGGCGCGGCGGCTGAAATCGGTCAATTCCTGAAAGTCGATCGCCCGGCCTTCGCGCGCCGCCGCCTGGTCGGGTGAGATCGGCGCGCGGAAACGCCATGGTGAAATGCGCGCGATTTCCTCCGCCTTCACCGGACGGCCAAGCGCTTCGAGCAGGATAGCCGGATCGCTGGTTTCGACCACGGATGAATCGTAGCCGCTGACGACGGGCTTGAGCGCATCAACTGTGTGGCCATGGCGGCGCAGATGCCGGATCAGGCCCGCAGTGACAAACGTCTTGCCGATGTCGGTGCCGGTGGAGGTGACGAAGATCGCAGGCATGGCTCAGCGCGCCAATATGCACTCGCGCACAAGACCGGCAAGCCGCTTGATCTCGGCCTCGGGATGATGCGCGGTGAACGTCAGGCGCAGGCGCGCCGTGCCTTCCGGCACGGTTGGCGGACGGATGGGGACCGCGAGAAATCCTTCATCGGCGAGAAGCTCGGCTGCGTTCATCGCCGATTCCTCATCCCCGACAACGACCGGCACGATCGGGCTTTGCGCGTCCGGAAGATTGGTCAGCCGCGTGAAGCTCTTCGCCTTCTCGAGCGGGAGCGCCGCATAGTCCGGCTCGCGTTCGATGATGTCGATCGCCGCAATCGCCGCCGCGACGATCGCGGGCGGCAAGCCGGTCGAATAGATCAGCGTTCGCGCGCGCGTGCGCATCAGCTCGATGACTTTCGTTGACGCGCACAGGTAACCGCCATAAGCGCCGATTGCCTTCGACAGCGTGCCCATTTGCAGTGGCAAGGCGACATGCTTGCCGTTAGCAAAGCTTGAGCCACGGCCGCGGCCGACAACGCCGAGGCCATGCGCGTCGTCCGACATGAGCCACGCGTCGTATTTTTGCGCCACTTCGTACAATTCGCGGAGCGGCGCGAGGTCGCCGTCCATCGAAAAAACACCCTCGGTCACGATCAGAGCGTGATCGTGTTCCCGACGGAAGGCGGCGAGCAGCTCTTCCGCGTGCGCAACATCGTTGTGACGAAATTTGAGAACCTTTCCACGTGACAGTTGCGCGCCGGCAAACATGCAGGCGTGGGCTAGCTCGTCGAGAAGCACAAGGCCCTCACGGCCGATCAGCGCGGGAATGATCCCGGCGTTTGCGAGATAACCGGAGCCAAAAACGACAGCTCGCTCCGTCTCCTTGATGTGCGCGAGCCTGGCTTCAAGCGCCGCATAAAGCGGATGATTGCCGGTAACAAGACGCGAGGCGCCCGCACCGGCGCCGTAAAGCTGCACCGCGGCCGCTGCCGCCGCCTTGACCTCGGGATGATGTGACAAATTGAGGTAGTCGTTACAGGAAAAAGACAGCAGCTTGCGCCCGCCGCGCTCGACCCAGATGCCATCCTCGCGCCAGCTTTCGGCCAGCGTTCGGCGCAGGTGGCGGCGCGTGAGGTCTTCGA
>DASSRW010000262.1:0-3431 GCA_035701545.1 Pseudolabrys sp. | reverse complement strand
CTGAACGTTCGTTCAGCGTAAAGTTCTTGTAATTCGTTGTTCCGGCCCGTCTACTGGACGGGCCTTGTTTTTCGGGAGGAACCGTCCATGAAAACTCAACTCAGGAAGACCGGTTACGCGCTCGCCGTAGCCGCTGTTTCCGCGGCGTTTATGCTGGCGGCTGCAGGCACCAGTGAAGCCGCCAAGAAAAAGGCCGCGGCAAAACCGGCCGCCGCCCCCGTCCAGGAAATCGTTTGCTTCAATGCTGGCGGCCCGGTCTGCGCGAGCAAAGGTGGCATGAAGTTCACCTATGCCAACTCCTGCTATGCCGCCAAAGACGGCGCCAAGATCGGCGCTTCGGGCGCCTGCAAGGGCACGAAGACCGCGAGCGTTGCAAAGAAAAAGAAGAAATAGCAGGCACCAGCCGCTTTCGGAGGCTTCAAAACGAACCGGGCCGCTGCGATGCAGCGGCCCGTTTTCATCTCGCACGTAAGCCCGATCTATTTCTTGCGCGGCGGAATCTGGATGAGCTCCGCGAGTTGCTCCTTGGTGAGCGGCTGCTGGAGGAATTTCAGCTTCACCGCGTCGCGCACCGCACCGTCGAGATCGGCGAAGTGATCGGTCTGCAAAGTCTTCTTGGGATGGAATTTCTCCATCGATTCCTTCAGCATCTCGACCGGCAGGTGCATCTTCTTCGAGTACATGTCGACCGCTTTCGGATCGGAATACATCCAGTCGACCGATTCACGATAAGCCTGCACGAAGCGCATGATGGCGTCGTGCTTGGTCTTGAGCGAATTGGCATTGACGACGATCGTGCGGACCGTCTGGCCGCGCAGCGACGGCACGTCGCTGCCGTGCGCGACGATGCGGATCTTGCCTTCCTTCAGCTCCTTCAGGCCGAACGGCGGCGCCGCCCAGCCGATATCGACCTGCCCGGACATTACCGCCGTGAGCGTGCCCGCCGGGCCGCCGGTCGCGGTCGGCTTCGCCTTGCAGCCAAGCTCGTTGACGAACGCAACGACGATGTTGTTCGAGCTCGAACCATTGGTCGAATAGGCGATCGTGTTGCTCGGCGTCGCATCCTTCAGGCTTTTGATCTTGGAATCGGCCTTCACGTACCAATAGAGATCGCCGGTGCCGGTGAACGCCGGCAGCAGGATGCGGATCGGCGCGCCCTTGGAGAACGCGCGCATCACGCCGGCCGCACCGACGCCACCACCGAGATCAGCCGAGCCTGAGATCACGGCCTGGATCGTTTCACCTGCGCCCTGCGTGCCGACGTTTTCCATCGCGAGGCCGTGCTTCTTGAAGATGCCGGCGTCCTGTCCGAGCGTCGGCGCCTGGTTTTCCCAGTTGTTGATCTGCCCGATCGCCATTTTGAGATGGTCTTCGGCTGAAGCAGAGCTCGCCGCGAGCGCGAGCGGAGCGATGAGCCCGAGCGCGCAGATGACGGTCTTGAGCTTTCTCATGCCATGTTCCTCCCTTTGTCCGTTTTTTATTTCGATTGCGCTTGGTCTGCGCCATTCAACACCGGAGTGTCCCGGCGGGGAAGGCAGATTCTCAACGCCGTTTGGCTTTCTTTGCACGACGCTTAACTTTGGCGAGCCGGCGGACCGGCTTGCCGCCGCCCGGCGCCGGCAGGCCGCCGGACTTGGCGATACGCATCGACCAGTATTCCCATGACCGGGTCAGGCCTGTGGTTTTCGAGCTGATGCCGCTGGCAAGCTCGGTTTCACCCGGCGAAAGCGGACCGACCGTTCCGAGCGCCATGGCGCGCACCTGAAAGTCCGCATTGCGGCAGGAGAACACCGAACGAAAGACGCAGTCGCGCACGCTGGTGCCGGCAACCGTTACACCGTGGCGTTTCATCAGCACCATCCAGTGCCGGCCGAGTGCGCGGGCGAGCGAAGCCCCCTCTTCCGGCTTCACCACCAGCATGTTGGTGTCACCGAACTCGTCCTGCTGATCCCAGAACGGCGGCCTGATGCCGCCGACCGCGCCGAGATGAAATACCGGCACGTAATCCGTGCCGGTCGCCAGCAGCGGCATGAACGCCGGCGCGTGGTGATGGCAAACCGCCATCACATCCGGCCGCGCCTTGTAGATTTCGCCATGAATCACGCGCTCGGAATATTGCGTGTGGTTGTGCTTGCGCACGGGTTGTGAATCGAGATCGTACTCGATCAGGTCGTCCGGCGTGACCAGCTCCGGCGCGCGCGAGCGCGACAGCAGATAGCGGTTCGGGTTTTCCGGATGCCGCATGCTGACGTGGCCGAAGGCGTCGATCACGCCTTCGTTGGCGACGATACGGTTGGCAAGCGCAAGCTCGCGGCGGGCGTCGTTCAGAGCAGTGGGCACGGGCGTTTCCTCTTCGGGAATGTGAATTGGCGTCCTGCATTATAGGACATCGTTGAAATTATAAGAGGCATCGGTTTCCCGCCAGCGCGCACGGCGCTTGACAGAATTGGGCCAGTGGGGAGGCTGCTCATATGGCCGGATCAGCGCAAATCGCCGTCGAGGGCGTCAGCCATCTCTATCGTCCGCCGCGCGGCCGCCCCGTGCTGGCGCTGGAGGACGTATCGCTGGAGGTCAAGAACCGCGAATTCGTGGCCCTGCTCGGCCCGTCCGGCTGCGGCAAGTCCACGCTCCTCTATCTCATCGGCGGCTTCCTGCCGACCGAAACCGGCGCCATCCTGGTCGATGGCAAGCCGGTCGGGGCGCCCGGACCCGACCGCGGCATCGTCTTCCAGCACTTCGCGCTGTTTCCGTGGAAAACCGTGCGCGGCAATATTCTCTACGGCCTCGAGCGGCAGGGCATGCCAAAGGCCGAGCGCGAGAAGCGCGCGCAGCATTTCATCGAACTCGTCGGTCTTGCCGGATTCGAGGACAGCTTTCCCTCGCAGCTCTCGGGCGGCATGAAGCAGCGCACGGCGATCGCGCGTACGCTCGCCTTCGATCCGAAAATCCTGCTGATGGACGAGCCGTTCGGCGCGCTCGACGCGCAGACGCGCGGGCTCATGCAAAGCGAGTTGCTCGCCATCTGGCAGCGCACGCCGAAGACCGTGATCTTCGTGACGCATGACGTGCAGGAGGCCGTCTATCTCGCCGACCGGGTGGCGGTGATGTCGGCGCGGCCCGGCCGCATCAAGACGATCGTGGAAACCCGGTTCGACAAGAACGACCCCGATATCTTCAAGAACAAGGCGTTCATCGAAAAGGTCGATGAAATCTGGCATCTGGTGAAGGTCGAGGCGCTCAAGGCACAGGGCGGGCGGCACGCAACATGACGAACGTGCGGGAGAAGTTATTCTTTACCTCTCCCCACCGGGTGAGGGAGAAAAGGACTTCCGATAGTCGTGATCCCCCTCACCCGCTCGCACCTAGGGTGCTCGCGACCTCTCCCCGACGGGGAGAGGTAAAGAAAGCGAGCGGCGCATGAACGCCCTGTG
>DASSRW010000261.1:0-3775 GCA_035701545.1 Pseudolabrys sp. | reverse complement strand
GTGAACTACACGGTGATGCAACGCATCGACCACCGCTATCGCGCCGAGTTTTTTCCCGGCAGCGCGCTCGCCGGCGAGATCAGCGAGCGCTATCGCGCCGCCACAGGCGCGCCGATCGCCTATGTCATCAGCCAGATGTATGTCGGCGGCAATATCGAGCACTATGCGGCATCGCACCCGCGCGTGCTGATCGACGGCAAGCCGCAGCGCGCGCCATGGATTTCACTCGACGATCTGCGCAGGCGCGGCGCCGTCGTGGTGTGGGTCGGTGGCGATTTGCACAGGATGCCGGCCGAATTCGACGCGATCGCAAAAGGCGCCGAGGTGCAGCCGCCGCTGCATTTACCCTACCGGCGCGGCGCCGGCGCGGCCGATATCGGCTGGGCAATATTGAAGCCGCAGACGTGAGCCTCCGCGCGCGGGCGGTGTCAGCTAGAGGCCACCACATTGTGGTGCAGCTCGTTCGCAACAATTTTGCCATCGAGCAGCTCGATGTGACGATCCATTCGTTGCGCAAGATCGAGATCGTGCGTGACCGCCACAACGGTCTTTCCGCGCTTACGCACCAAATCGTTCAGCATCAAGAACACCTGCTCGCTCGCTTTTGAATCAAGCGATCCGGTCGGTTCGTCGGCGAGGATGACCGGCGGCTCGTTGGCGAGCGCGCGTGCGACGGCGACGCGCTGCCGCTGGCCGCCGGACAACTGGTCCGGCCGCTTGCGCACGTGATCGGCGAGACCGAGGGCGGCCAAGAGGTCGTATGCGCGCCCGCGCATCGCCTGGTCCGACAACTGCCCCAGCGCGCGCATCGGCAGCATGACGTTGTCGAGGATCGTGAATTCCGGCAGCAGGAAATGGAACTGGAACACGAAGCCGAGGAAGGTGAGCCGCGTCAGCGCCCGCTCCTCCTCGTCCATGTGCGTCGTAGCGCGGCCGTTGATCATGACCTCGCCCTCGGTCGGCAGATCGAGCAGGCCGAGGAGATAAAGAAGCGACGACTTGCCCGAGCCGGACGGGCCGGTGATGGCGATGAATTCGCGCGCGCCGATGGCCAGGCTCACGTCGCGCACGAGCGTGGTCGGCACCACCCCGGGCAGAATACGAGTGACGTTCCGCGCCTCGATCAAGGGCATCGCGGCGGCCACGGCCTGCCCGGCTTGAGGCGTGCTCATGTTGCTCCCCGGATGATCTCGACCGGGTGCTGCCGCGCCGCTCTTCGAGCCGGCTGATAGCCGGCGGCTATCGATGAACCCAATGCCACCGCGCCGGCCACGAGGTATTGCAAGGGCTCGTAAACCAGCGGCAGCCGGTCGCTGTCGACGAAAGGATTGTTGATGCGGATCGCGCCGAGACCAAGGCACAGCAGATATCCAAGCGCAAATCCAGCAAGCGCGCCGGCAAACCCGATCATCACCGCCTCGATGACGAAGATGCCCCGCACCACGTGTTCCGGCAGGCCGAGCGACTTCATGATGGCGATGTCGCGCGCCTTCTCGCGGGTGATGGTCGAAATGATGTTGTAGGTTCCGAAGCTCGCCACCAGAAGGATCGCGCCGACCACCGCATACATAATGATGTTGCGAATGATGAACGTAGACAGAAGATCCTCGTTTGCCTCCTGCCATGATACCGATTTGTACCCCGTCTCGCTTTCGATGCGGGCGGCGATGGCGCGGGCATCGAGCGGATTGGTGAGGCGCACGCGCAATTCGTTGATCAGACCGGTCTGCCTGGCCAGAATCTGACCTGTCTTGGTCAGTACGTAGGCTGAGCTTTCGTCGATTTGCCGCACGCCGGAATGGAAGAAGCCGACCACCTGGGCATTGATGCTGGCGCCTTCGCTGCTTTGCAGTGTGATGCTGGCGCCGATGCGGGCGCCGATCTTCTCCGCCAGCCGATCTCCGAGCACGATGGCGTTGGTGGCGCGATACAGTGCATTGAGGGTGGCGCCGCGCATCTGCTTGGGCAGGTCCGACACCTGCGCCTCGCGGCGCGGATCAATACCGGTGATGGTCGCCGACACGTCGTGGTTGGCGTAGCGGACGATGGCTTGCACCTTCACCGATGGCGCGATCCGGCCGGGCAGCCAAGCCTCGATCGCCGCCATCAAAGCCAGCGGATTTTTGATCCCGCGGCGGCGCGCCTCGGGGGTCAGGCCGTGGAATTCGGCAGCGTCGAACATCTGTGTCGCCGGTTGTAGCGGCGGGGCCCGGCGCTCGTCGGAAATCGTGACGTTCGGCATCGTGTCGACGAGACGCCGGGTAAAGTCATCCTGCGAGCCGACCATCAGCGCCGCCATCATGACCGAGAAGCCGACGCCCGTGGCGACACCTGCAATCGCGAAGCTCGTCTGCCTCAAATGCGCGTACACATGCGTCCAGGCAATGTCGAGGACGAGATTCATGAGGCAGGCGCCACAACGCGGACGCGGGCGCCGTCCTTCAGATTGGCCGAAGCCGGCGTCGCAACGCGCTCGCCTTCGACAAGGCCGCCGAGCGCTTCGACGTTGCGGGTGCCGCGGATGCCGACCTCCACAGTGCGCCGGCGCAGACGGCCGTCCTGGACCACGAAAGCCGAGTCGCCTTGCAGCGCGTCAGCCGGGATCAGCAAAGCGTTCGGCTTCTCGCGGCTAATGATGTTGGCCTCGACGCTCATACCCGGCTTGAGCGGCGTATCGTCCGGCAGCGACATCTTGACGCGAAAGGTCTTGGCGTTGACGTCGCCCATCGGCGTGATCTCCGAGACCTTGCCATCGAGACGGCGGCCGGGAAAGGCGTCGGTGCGGAACAGCACCGGCTGGCCGACCGCGACGCGCGGGATGTCTTCTTCGTTGACCTCGGCGACGACCTGCAAGGGCTTCGGCACGCCGATGCGGAACAAGACCTGTCCGACCTCGGCGATCTCGCCGGTCTCGCCGTCGCGGCGCAGGATCAGCCCGTCCATCGGCGAGACGATGGTGTATTCGTTGATGCGCTCGTTCTGCACCGAGATCAGGCCCTGCACCTGGCCGAGATCCATCGAGGCGCGCTCATAGGCCTGCGTGGTGGCGGCGCCCCTGGCGATGAGCGCGCTGACCCGCGTCATCTCATTCTTGAGGAATTCTTCGCGCGCCTTGAGTTCGTTGAGCGCGGCCTTGGCCTCGCTGTCGTCAAGTTGCGCCAGCACCGCACGCTTTTTGACGGTTTCACCCTCGCAATGACAGATGTAGACGATGCGGCCGCGCACCAGACTTGCCACCTTGGCCCAGGTCACCGGCTCCACGCCGCCGGTGGCATAGACGATTTCCACCGCCGTGCCGCGCGTGGCCGGCGCCGCTGTGACCTCGGGGCCGCGCCCAAAGCGCCACCACGCGGTGGCCGCCAGCGCCAGCACGAGAGCCACGCCGATCAGAGTTTTCCCCGACCTCATGGGAAATAATCTAGCCGCGCCGGATCACCGAATATTGACTCAGCGCAAGGAGAGGAAAGCGCGCCTACGCCACCTGGCCAATGACCTTGCCGACCTTCTCGAAAATCTCGCCGATCTGGTTTTCGCTCACGATCAGCGGCGGCGTCACCGCAATCGAGTCGCCGACGATGCGGAACATGATGCCCTCGTCGTGGAAACCGCGTTCCAATGCTTCGTAACCGCGTTTGCCGACCGCATCCGGGCGTGACGCCATGTCGATACCCGCCGTCAATCCGACGCAGCGCACGTCGAGCACGCGCGGATTGCCCTTCAGCGTCATCGCCGCGTCATACCAGATCGGCTCGAGCTTCTTCGCCCGCGCGAACAA
>DASSRW010000260.1:0-3276 GCA_035701545.1 Pseudolabrys sp. | reverse complement strand
TCGGCGAGGGTCGCATCGTCGCCGTGCTGCTGTCGCAGGAATTGATCGGCAAGAAAGTGTGGGTCAAATGACGCTGCAACGCCGCGCTGCCATGGCGACGCTGCTCAAGGACCGCAAGGACGATCTGCTGGTCGTTCCCGGTCTCGGCTCGACCACGTGGGACCTCGCCGCGCTCGGCGACGATGACCGCAATTTTTATCTCTGGGGCGCGATGGGCGGCGCGGCGATGATCGGCCTCGGCCTGGCGCTCGCGCAGCCGAAGCGGCGCGTGGCGGTGATCACCGGCGACGGCGAAATGCTGATGGGGCTCGGCAGCCTCGCCACCATGGGCATGCAAAGGCCGGATAATCTCGCGGTGATCGTCTTCGATAACGGCGTCTACGGCGAAACCGGCATGCAGCCAAGCCACACGCAAAACGGCGCCGATCTCGTGTCGGTCGCGCGCGGCTGCGGCTTTGCGACAGCGCTCGACGTGAGCGACGAAACAGGTCTGCATGCGCTCGCGGGAAGGCTCGCGAGCTTCACCGAGCTGTTTTTTGCCCGCGTTCGCATCGTGGCGGACGATCCGCCGCGCGTGCTTCCCCTGCGTGACGGCGTCGCGCTGAAGGACCGTTTCCGCGCCGCCGTCGGCGCGAGCGAGTGCTGAGAGAACGCGCCGGCCCGGCGTTCTGGACAGCCCGGAATCGAGCCTTTATAACGCCCGCGCTCTGCTCGAGGCCGGCTGAAAACGCTGGTCCGGCGCCCAGGTAGCTCAGTTGGTAGAGCACGTGACTGAAAATCACGGTGTCGGTGGTTCGATTCCGCCCCTGGGCACCATTCATCCTTCAGTAGCTGTTGATGAGCGGCCCGTTCTCCCGCATCAGCCGGCCGATGAACCGGTGCATGTGAAAATGGATCGCGCATTTGATCATGTAGACGCGCAGCACGGCCGGATTTCGCCGCGCCTTCAGCGCACGCCAGAATTGCCGCCGATAGACGGCCCGCAGCGCGCGATCCGGGACGCGCATCGTGAGACGGAAGAGGATACCCACGGCTTCGGCGACAAATCGCAAATTCCGCCGGCGCCTGAGCCAGGGATGGGCTTTGGCATAGTGCCGCCAGGCGCGATCGAACTCCAATCCGCCGCCGATATAGAGATCGTCGAGGCGCTCGAAATAGGCGGGCCAGTCATAGAGCGTTGACATCAGGCGGACGTATCCGCCGCTCAATTCATCCCGCGTCATTTTCAGCGGGATGACGTTCGTTCCCTGCGCGGGCTCGTCGGCGGAATCGAGACGGCCGGCCGCGGAAAGCCGTGCATAGAGCGGTGTCTTCGGCAGCGCCGAGAGCATGCCGACCATGGCGGTGCTGATGCGGGCCTCGCCCAGGAAGCGGCGATGGGAATCGAATGACGCTTCGCTGTCATTGTCGAAGCCGAGAATCATGCCCGCCCAGACTTCCATCCCGGCGTTCTGAATGCGGCGCACCTTGTCCACGAGGCTGTCATTGCCGCGCACGTTTTGCAGCTTGCGCGCCTCACGCAGCGATTCCGCGTCCGGACTTTCGATGCCGACGAACACGGCCTCGATGCCGGCTTCGACCATGAGCCGCATCAGCTCGTCGTCTTCGGCGAGGTCGAGCGAGGCTTCGGTCACGAAGCTCAGCGGAAAGCCGTTGGCGGTTTGCCAGGCGATGACATAGCGCAACAGCTCCTTGATCGCCTTCTTGTTGCCGATGAGATTGTCGTCGACGATGAAGACCGTGCTCAGCTGATGCGCGCGCAGGTTTTCCAGCTCGGCGATCACCTGTGCGGGCGATTTCAGGCGCGGCTTGCGGCCGAAGATGACGATGATGTCGCAGAACTCGCACAGGAACGGGCAGCCGCGCGAAAACTGGATATTGCCGAACGCATAGCGCCGCGTTTTGAGCAGATCGAGGCGCGGCGGCGGCACCCGCGTGAGATCGGTTTTCTCAGCCTGCTCGTAGCGCGCCTGCGGGCATCCGCGCCCCCAATCGGCGAGGAATTGCGGCCAGGTCTCCTCAGCCTCGCCGATGAAAATGACATCGGCCAGACCGTCGAGGTAGTCCTCCTTGATCGTAATCCAGGGACCGCCGACGACGGTGAACGCGCCACGCCGGCGCAATTCGCTCAAAATTTCGCGCATGCGGCGGCGCTGAACCACCATGCCGGTCACCCCGACGATGTCGGCTTGCGCGCAGCGCGCAAAATCGATCGGCTCGACGTTTTCGTCGACGATGGTGACGCGGTGTTCCGCCGGCGTCAGCGCGGCCAGCAACGGCAGCGCCGCCACAGGCATGTTGGCGCGCTTGCCCATGAAGGGAAGCGCGTGCTCAAGGCCCCAGAACGAGGTCTCGAATCGTGGATTGATGAGGACGATGTGCGCCATGGCGGCCGCCATCTCCGCCTCGATCCTCATCGTACCAGCCTGCGCTTGCCGGTGTCGAGTTGATCGATTCGCGTGCGCTCGCAGTAAGTGCAGGCGTTGAATTCGTCACGCCCGATGGTCACAAGCCTTGTCCATGCCGCGCACGGCGGCCGAGAAAGACTTGTACTTGTTCCGCCGGCGATATTATCATCCTAAAAATAGGAAGACTGGCCCGACGCCCGGTGCGAGCCGTGCGGAGGCCAGAGGGGGAAACTTGCGACCGTGGTGGTCGCGAGGCAGGCGGAATGGCTGTTTTACGGCCGCGACAGGCGCATCGCCTTTCGGCTGTCACAGCTTCAAGGGGGAGGAACGAGCGATGGAAGCTCCTCAACGCGTCGATCTGATCGTCGGCATCGAAGACAGGCTGAAGTGGTGGCAGAACATCGTCTACGGCGTTCAGCAGCTGACCGTCGACACGACGATTCTCATCATCCCGGTTCTTCTCGCGCGCGCGCTCAAGCTGTCGCCGGAGGCGAGCACGTTCGTTGTGCAGGCGGCCTTGACCGGGGCCGGCCTCGTGACGATCGCACAGGCGCTCTGGATCCTGCGCCTGCCTGTGCTGCAAGGGCCGGCGATTGTGTTTGTTTCGGTCGTGCCGGCAGTGGTCGCGACCAGCGGGCTTGCCGCGGCGTGGACCGGCATGGTGATCGCCTCGCTGATCGCCGCGGTTTTGTCCCTGTTCGGCTTCTGGGGACGCGTGCGGCTGATATTCGGCGCGGCGCCCGTCTATGGCGTGGTCATTCTGATGGCGGCCTTGACGATCGCGGGCGCCATCGTCGGGCAGGTGGTCGGCTTCCCGCATACGCCGACATTTGGCCAGCCGTTCAATTTCGTGCTGGCGCTCATCCCA
>DASSRW010000259.1:0-11416 GCA_035701545.1 Pseudolabrys sp. | reverse complement strand
GACGAGTTTGTCGATCTCGCTCTTCGGCGTGACGCCGCCGGTCGGATTGGCGGGCGAGTTGATGATGATGAGGCGCGTTTTCGGCGTGATGAGCCGGAGCGTTTCCTCCGCCGAGAACGCAAAGCCGTTTTCCTCGCGGATCGGAACGGCGACCGCCGTCGCGCCGGTGTAGTCGATCATCGAGCGATAGATTGGAAAGCCGGGATCGGGATACATGATCTCCGCGCCGGGTTCGCCGAACATTAAAATCGACATGAACATCGTCGGCTTGCCGCCGGGCATGATCATCACGCTGTCGGGCGAGACCTCGACGCCGTAGCGCTTGTGCAGATCGGCGGCGACCGCCTCGCGCAGTTGCGGGATGCCGGTCGCCGGCGTGTAGCCGTGATGCCCGTCCCGCAGCGCCTTGATCGCGGCCTCGACGATGAAATCGGGCGTGCGGAAGTCTGGCTGGCCGATGCCGAGGCTGATGATGTCACGGCCTTGCGCGGCGAGCGCGTTGGCGCGCGCGAGCACGGCGAAGGCATTTTCCTCGCCGATCCGGTCGAACGCCGCGATTGTTTTCAACATGGCTACCCTCCGAACACCCCTCAGCTGCCGCCCGATTTCGCCGGCAGTTCAACCGATTGGGCGGGGAAAATCAACGCGGGGGATTTACATCTAGGTCATGGCCGGGCTTGCCCCGGCCATCGAACTAGACGAGCGCATCGTAGCCACGCTTGTTGAACTCGATCAGGCAGAAGCCGTGGCCGAACGGATCGGCGAGGACACAAATACGCCCATACCGTTCCTCCTGCGGTGCACGCTCAACTTGCGCACCTGCCGAGACGGCGCGGTCGACTGCAACATCCAGATCATCGACCACGACATCGGCGTGGATGGGCGTCCAATGACGAGCATAGCGTCTTCGATCTCCGCCAGCGCCATCGGAGCCCGCCACCTTCTTCAACAGATAGATTGGTACAGGCCATCCGGTAAGCTCGAGGATGTCGTCACCGAAACGGCATCCTGGCTTCAGCCCAAACGCAGCCGTGCAGAACAACTCCGCGACGGAAAGGTCAGGCACGTCGATATTGAGCAGCAGGTGCATGGCTCAGCCTTCGCCAGGACAGCAACTAACGCGGAGCAACCAGATCGGGCGTGATATCGGCGAGGCTGGCGCAGCCACTCAGTTGCATGGCGCGGATAAGCTCGTCGCGGAAATGATTGAGCACCGCAGCGACGCCTTCAGCGCCGCTCACGGTCAGGCCCCAGATCACCGGGCGGCCGATCAGCACCGCGCGGGCACCGAGCGCCAATGCTTTCAGGATGTCGGTGCCGCGGCGGATGCCGCCGTCGACGTAAACCTCAGCCTTGCCGGCAAGCGCGCCGGCGATTTCGCCGATCGCCGCTGCGGTCGTCACTGTGGTGTCGAGATGGCGGCCGCCGTGGTTCGACACGATAACGGCGCGCGCGCCGTGCTCTGCAGCGCGAACGGCGTCGTCTGCGCGCAACACGCCCTTCACCAGCACCGGCATCGGTGAACGTTTCACCAGCCATTCGAGCTCGCGCCATGTCGCCGGATAAAGAACCTTGCCGACGAAATCGGGATGATAGGCCGTGCGCGCCATCGGCGAGCCAGGCATGTTGATGTTGAGGATTTCCGGCGACGGCTCATGCTGCTCGCGCGCCGCGCGTGGCGACCAGCCCGGCACCGGCGCATCGACCGTGAGCACCAGGGCAGCGAAGCCCGCGGCGGCGAGGCGGTCGATCAGCGCCTCGACCTCCTTCTTGTTGGGCCAGTAGTAAAGCTGGAACCACTGCGGCGCGCCGCGCCGCTCGGATGCGATGTCCTCAACTGTGACGTTGGAGTTGCTCGCAACCACGTAAGGGCAGCCGGCCGCGGCAGCGCCGCGCGCGGTAGCGCGCTCGCCTTCCTTGTTGAACAATTTGTGCCGTCCGGTCGGCGCCACCATGATCGGCGTCGCAACCGGCGTGCCGAGCAGCGTCGTCGAAAGATCGACTTTGGTGATGTCGCGCAGGACGTGCGGGCGCAGCCGCAGCGCGCGCCAGGCGGCGATATTTTCGAGCATCGAAATTTCGTCGTCGGCGCCGCAGGCGCAGAACGCGAAAGAGGCCGGCGGCATCTTTGCGCGCGCGGCCTCCGCCAGGTTGTCCAAATCGACTGAATCCACGTCACGTCCTCCTGCACGTACAATCACGCATGGCGATCATTCGGCCACGGAAATTGACTATTCCCACCCGGCCGAAAATGGCAAATTCCGGAGGCGCCGCGCCACGTGTTTTGATGAGATTTTCATGCCCGCCTCCCGCCCGTCTACCGCCGACAAGCGCCGCGCTTTTCGTGAGCTGCACAAAAGCGGTTGCTTCGTCATCCCGAACCCGTGGAGCGTGGGTACCGCGCGTTACCTGCAAGGCCTCGGATTCAAGGCCATTGCCAGCACCAGCGCGGGCCATGCGCATTCGGAGGGCTATGCCGACGGCGAGCAGTCGATGGACCAGGTGCTGGCTCACTACCGCCAGCTGGCGGACGCGGCCGACATTCCGCTCAATGCCGATTTCGAGAATGGCTTTGCGCACGAGCCCGGTGAGGTCGCCGCCAATGTGAGTCGGTGCATCGAGACGGGTGTGGCCGGGCTTTCCATCGAGGACTTCAGCGGCGAAAAGGACACGCCGATTTACGACCTCGATCTCGCCGTCCGCCGCATGAAGGCGGCGCGCGGCGCGATCGACAGGAGCGGCGGCAACGTGCTGCTTACCGGCCGCTGCGAAAACTTCCTGCATGGCCGGCCCGACCTCAATGACACGATCGCGCGGCTCAGGGCCTACGCCGAAGCCGGCGCGGATTGCCTCTATGCACCGGGAATCAAGACGCGCGAACAGATCGAGGCGGTGGTCAAGGCAGTTGCGCCGAAGCCGATCAACTTCCTCAACAGCGGCGCATTCGGCTTCACGGTGAAGGAGCTTGCCGACATGGGCGTGCGCCGCATCAGCGTCGGCGGCACGCTCGCGCGGCTCGCCATGCACGCGTTCATCAAATCGGCCAGGCAAATTGCCGACGAAGGCAAGTTCGACAGCTTTGCCGGCGTGATTTCCAACGTCGAGCTCAACACATTTTTTCATAACGACCGCGCCAACCGCCCAAAGCCGTGAACTCGGAGCCCGATCCAAAAACCGGGCAGCCCGTCGGGCTGCCGGTCGACACCACGCCTGCTAAACGGCCAGGGCCGGTCGTGCTGCAAGGCCGCTTCGGTCTTCTCGAAAAGCTCAACGTCAGGCATGCGGCGGCCTTGTGGCCGCGGGTCAAAGACCATGACGAGGTCTGGACCTACATGTCGCGCTACGGGCCGTTTGCCGGGTTCGACGAGTTTTCAAAATGGATGGTAGGCTTCAGTAAAAGCGACGATCCCTACACATACGCGGTCGTCGACACGGCAGGCCGCGCGGTCGGCTTCCTGGCGCTGATGCGCATCGAGCCGGCGATGCGGGTGATCGAGGTCGGCCATGTGCTCTATTCGCCCTCGCTCCAGCGCACGCCGCTCGCCACCGAGGCGCAGTATCTGCTGGCGCGCTACGTGTTCGAGACGCTCGGCTACCGGCGCTATGAATGGAAATGCCATTGGCTGAACGATGCCTCGCGGCGCGCTGCCGTGCGGCTCGGTTTCACCTTCGAAGGCATCCACCGGCAGCTCATCATCGCCAAAGGCCGCAATCGCGACACCGCGTGGTATTCCATGCTCGATGGCGAGTGGCCGAAGCGGAAGAGCAACTACGAGCGCTGGCTTGCGCCGGACAATTTCACTGCCGACGGCCGGCAGAAATTGAGTCTGTCCGCGTTGAACAGCGGTAACGCGGCGCAATGACCGACATCGCACTCGACTCGATCCGGCTGACGCAGCAGCGGCCTTTCGTGCTGCTGTGCATCGCGCGGCTTTTCTCCACGCTCGGCTATCAGGCGCTGACGGTGGCGATCGGATGGTCGATCTACGACATCACCCACAATGCCTTCGACCTGGGCCTTGTCGGTCTGATCCAGTTCATGCCGGCGGTCGTTTTCACGCTGGCGATCGGCCACATCGCCGACCGCTACGACCGCCGCCTCATCGTGCGAATTGCGCAGGCGGTGAGCGCGCTTGCGGCGGTCACCGTGATCGCGGCGCTGGTCGCGCACGTGTTCAGCCTCGCGCTGCTGTTCGGCGCGGTGTTTCTGGTCGGTTGCGCCCGCGCTTTCGAGGTGCCGACCGCGCATGCGCTGATGCCGGTTCTAGTGCCGCCGTCGCTGCTGCCGCGCGCGGTTGCCGGCTGGAACACGGCCAACCAGACGGCGGTGATCTGCGGACCTGCGCTCGGCGGATTGATCTATGCGGTGAGTCCGCCGCTCGTCTGCGTCATGTGCCTGGTGTTTTTCACGACGGCGATCACGCTGGTGACGCTGGTGAAGGTGGATCGGCCACCGCCGCGGCGCGAGCCGCCCACCCTGTCTTCGGTTCTGGCGGGCATCCGTTTCGTGCGCTCGCGCGCGCGGCTTCTCGGCGTGATCTCGCTCGATCTGTTCGTGACGCTGCTCGGCGGCGTCACCGCGCTGTTGCCGATCTACGCGCACGACATTCTCAACGCCGGGCCGACCGGGCTCGGCCTCCTGCGTTCGGCGCCCGCGATCGGCGCCTTGAGCATGTCGATCCTTCTCGCTCGTTTTCCGGTCGAAGCCAAAATCGGCATCAAGATGTTTTCGGTCGTCGCGCTTTACGGGCTTGCCACCATCGTTTTTTCGCTCTCGACCTCGTTGCCGCTGTCGATGGCCGCGCTCGCCGTGCTCGGCGCATCCGATTCCATCAGCGTCGTGATCCGCTTTTCGCTGGTGCAGATCGAGACGCCGGATGAGATGCGCGGCCGCGTCACCGCCATCAATTCCCTGTTCGTCGGCACCTCGAATACGCTCGGCGAATTCGAATCCGGCATGCTGGCGGGCCTGATCGGCGCAATGCCTGCGGCCTTCCTTGGCGGACTGGGGTCGCTGCTGGTCGCCGGCATCTGGATGTGGTTGTTTCCCGATCTGCGCCGGCTCGACCGCTTCCAGCCGGCGAATGAAGCAAAGAGGGCGTGATGCACATTCTGATCACCGGCGCGGCCGGCATGATCGGCCGCAAGCTGACGACGCGGCTCGTCAAGGACGGCAAACTCAATGGCAAGACTGTTGACAAGCTGACGCTGATCGACGTGGTTGCGCCGGAACAGCCGGCCGGCTTCGGCGGCAAGCTCGCGCTCTCAGCCACCGATCTCTCCGCGCCGGGCGCAGCCTCCAATGCGGTGTCCGACTGGCCCGAAGTGATCTTTCATCTGGCCGGCGTCGTATCCGGCGAGGCCGAAATCGATTTCGAGAAGGGCTACCGCGTCAATCTCGATGGCACGCGCGCGCTGCTCGAGGCAATACGCGCCGGAGGCGGCAGCTATAAACCGAAAGTGGTCTTCACCTCATCGATCGCCGTATTCGGCGCGCCGTTTCCGCCCTCGATTCACGATGACTTTCACCTGACGCCGCTCACCTCCTACGGCACGCAGAAGGCGATCAGCGAATTGCTGCTCGCCGACTACAACCGGCGCAACATTCTCGACGGCGTCGGCATCCGGCTGCCGACGATCTGCGTACGGCCCGGCAAACCGAACAAGGCGGCGTCGGGATTTTTCTCCGGCATCATCCGCGAGCCGCTCGCAGGCCAGGAGGCGCTGCTGCCCGTCTCCGAATCCGTGCGGCACACCCATGCATCACCGCGCGCGGCTGTCGGTTTTCTGATCCACGCGGCAGGGCTCACGCGCGAGCAGCTTGGGCCGCGCATCAATCTGTCAATGCCCGGCGTGTCGTGCACGGTCGGCGAGCAGATCGAGGCGCTGCGCCGGATCGCCGGCGACAAAGTCGCCGCCCGGATTCGCCGCGAGCCCGACGAACTCGTTCAGCGCATCGTCTCCGGCTGGGCGGAACGGATCGACGGCGGCCGCGCCCGCGCGCTTGGTTTCAAGGCGGAAACGAGCTTCGACGACATCGTCCGCGCGCACATTGAGGATGAACTGGGCGGGAGGATTGTGACTTGAAGTGTCATGGCCGGGCTTGTCCCGGCCATCCCGCTTAAGAGGGCACTGCATCCCTAAGCGAGATCACCGGGACAAGCCCGGTGAGGACAAGCCATGCTTGCACCGCGCCCCCCAAGCCTTACATTGCCCTCTATGACCTACGTCGACGCCGCCGTCGCGCCCCTCCGCAAAACCGGCCAGATCAAGATCCACGGACCCGCCGCTTTCGAAGGCATGCGCAAGGCCGGGCAACTGGTCGCGCGCTGCCTTGACCTGCTCGTGGATGAAGTGAAGCCGGGCGTCACCACCGAAAAACTCGATTGCTTCGTGCACGATTTCGCGCTCGACCATAACGCCTTTCCGGCGACGTTGATGTATCGCGGCTACCGGAAATCGACCTGCACGTCGCTCAATCACGTCGTTTGCCACGGCATTCCCGGCGACAAGCCGCTCAAGGAAGGCGACATCGTCAACATCGACGTGACGCTGATCCTCGACGGCTGGCACGGCGACTCCAGCCGGATGTTTGCGATCGGGCCGATCCCGCGCAAGGCGGAGCGGCTGATCGAGGTCACGCACGAAGCGATGATGCGCGGCATCTCGACCATCCGCCCGGGTTCCACCACCGGCGATATTGGTGCGGCGATCCAGACCTTCGTCGAATCCCAGCACATGAGCGTGGTGCGCGACTTCTGCGGCCACGGGCTCGGCCGCCTGTTTCACGACGAGCCCAATATCGTGCACGTCGGCCGGCCGGGCGAAGGCATCATGCTGCGGCCGGGCATGTTCTTTACCGTCGAGCCGATGATCAATCTGGGCCGGCCGCATGTGAAGGTGCTGTCGGACGGCTGGACCGCGGTCACGCGCGACCGTTCGCTCTCCGCCCAGTTCGAGCACACAGTGGGCGTGACCGGAGATGGCGTCGAGATTTTCACGCTGTCGCCAAAGCACCTCGACAAGCCGCCGTACCAGAACTGACCCGCAACTCACTCGAAGGTTGCAAAATCTTGCGTTACACTCGTCCGGCAACGGCTGGATGCGGGCAATGGCAAGAAACGACGGCAGCACGGCACGCAACAACCCGGCATCGCCGCACTACCACGGCCATCGCCAACGGCTGCGGGCGCGTTTCCGCGAGGCGGGCAGCGAGGCGGTGAGCGACTACGAGCTCATCGAGCTTGTGCTGTTCCGCGCCATTCCGCAGCGGGACGTGAAGCCGCTCGCCAAGGACCTGATCGCCAGATTCGGCTCGTTCGCCGAAGTGATCGCGGCACCGCGTCCCCGGTTAAGAGAAATCAAAGGGCTCGGTGATGCCGCAGTCGATGAATTGAAGATCGTGCATGCGGCGGCGAACCGGCTTGCACGCGGACAAGTCCGCAAGCGGCCGTTGCTATCCTCGTGGTCAAGCGTTCTCGACTATTGCCGCACCGCGCAGGCTTTCGCGGAAAAGGAGCAATTCCGCATTCTCTTTCTCGACAAGCGCAATCAGCTCATCGCGGACGAAATACAGCAAACCGGCACGGTCGATCACACGCCCGTTTATCCGCGCGAGGTGGTCAAGCGCGCGCTCGAACTATCGGCCACCGCGCTGATCCTGGTGCACAACCATCCCTCGGGCGATCCGACGCCGTCGCACGCCGACATCCAGATGACGCAGGCGATCGTCGAGGTGGCGAAGCCGCTCGGCATCTCCGTGCACGACCACATCATCGTCGGCAAGGAAGGCCATACGAGCTTCAAGGGGCTGAAGTTGATTTAGGATTGCCAAGGCAACAATGATCCACGCGGAAGGCAGAACCGTTCGCCCTCCCCTAGGTCCTCACGGACGAACGCGGATGACCGTCTTTCCCGCGCGTCGCTCGGTCGCGTTGAATGTGGCGACGGCTTCGCTGAGGGCCGAGACTTTGCCGATGTTCGTCCGCAGTCGTCCGTGCCGCACCCGCTGGACGATCTCACTCAGCTGGGCACGATCGGACTCGACAACGAAGTCAACCGCCAGGCCATCCACAGGCCGCGCCTCGGCCGGTCCGACGATGGTCACCAACGTCCCGCCGGCCCGGATCAGGGCTGCGGACCGCTTCTGAATGTCGCCGCCGATGACATCGAACACCAGATCGACTTTGCCGACGTCTTCCAAGGCGTCGTTGTCGAGATTGACGAATTCCTTCGCGCCGAAGTTGAGCGCCTTCTGACGGTCGGCGGCACGCCCGGTGCCGATGACGTAGGCGCCGGCCTCTCGTGCGAGTTGCGTCACCATCGAACCGACTGCGCCGGCCGCGCCGTGCGCGAGGACACTCTGCCCCGCCTGGAGGCGGCCGTGCTGAAACAGTCCCTGCCACGCGGTCAGGCCCGAGATCGGCAGGCTCGCGCCCACCGTGAAGTCGACATCGCCCGGCAGCGGCGCGAGGTTGCGTGCTTCCATGGCGACATACTCCGCGAGCGTGCCGTCGCGATGCCAGTCCGCGAGGCCGAACACCCGCTGTCCCACCGACAGGCCCGTCGTGCCATAGCCGAGGGCCGTCACCACTCCGGCCAGCTCGTGCCCGGGGATCGACGGTGCCCGGTCACGGCCGCGGCGATCGACCCAGGTCGAAGGCCACTCCAGCTCAGTGGGGACGAATCCTGACGCGTGAACCTGAACGACGACGTCGTTTATCGCTGCCTGCGGCTCGGCCCGCTCCATCAGCTTCATCCCGGCCATTCCCGCAGCCTGGTCCGTTACCACGATCGCCTTCATGACAATTTTCTCCTCGGTTGTTTGACTCGTGCCGGCTTGCACGTCGCTTATATGGCGAACTAGGGGTGATGGTTGGTACCAAGAACATTGCCGATCGTCCCAATGGACCCTTTTGCCGCCCTGTTCGCCCACGTCACGCCGAGGGCGCGAACCTTCTTCATCGGCAAGCTGTGTCAGACGGCGCAATTCACCGATGGGGGACACTTGCACCTCCTCAAGGGAGGCGAGCTTACGGTCGTCCAGACTGGCAAGGGCGACCTCCAGGTTGATGAGCCAACCCTTCTGTTTTTCCCTCGCGGTCGTGTCCACAGTTTCGCAGTCAATCCGAAGCGCGGCGCCGACCTCGTTTGCGCGACCGTCGAGCTCGGCGGCGCTGAGGGCAACCCGATCGGCCGGGGGCTGCCGGAACTCGTGGTCTTGCCGCTCGCGTCGCATCCCGCGCTGGCGCCGGTCTGCGATCTGCTTCTCGGCGAAGCATTCTCCGAACGAAGTGGCCGCCAGGCGGCTCTCGACCGGCTGTTCGACTATCTCCTGATCCTGATCGTACGGCACGTCGTCGAAAGTGGCAGGGTCGCGAGCGGCGTGCTTGCCGGACTTGCCGACCCACGCCTTGCCAAGGCGCTCACCGCAATGCACGAGGCGCCGAAGAAGTCATGGACGCTGGACGATCTCGCCGGCATCGCCGGCATGTCACGCACGCGGTTCGCCGAGCATTTCCGGGCACGCATCGGCCAGACGCCTATCGACTATCTTACGGTCTGGCGCATGACGGTTGCATGCCAGCTTCTCGCGAAGGGCAAGCCAGTCAAGAGCGTGGCGCTGCAAGTCGGCTACGAGAGCGCCGCCGCCTTCTCTCGCGTGTTCAGCCGGGTGACTGGACAGGCGCCGCGCGTAGCCCGGACGGCTAGTCGACTCCAATGACTTCACTCAAGATCGACGCGATGAAAAATGATCGGCCGAGATGCAGCGTGATGCATCGAGATGATTCAAAATCGGAAACGATTGCAGTCCCCAATCCCCGACGCTCTATTGGTCAAAGCAATCGGAACATGCCGCCCAATCAATGAGGTAACGCCGGTCGTTGTTTGATGCACTCCGACTCCGTCGCACGAATCGAGGTTCTTGTTGGACTACGGTCCAACTCGACGCACAGCACCTGAATCATGATCTTGACGCTGCTGCGGGCGCAATTCGTCGTGCAGGCGGGAGAAGTCGTCATGAAAAAGCATTCGTCATCGCTCGCTGCGGGCTCGTTGGCTTTAACGCTCACCATCTCGACGCTGGCGCCAAGCGCCGCCCAGTCGATTTCGGCGGACGAGGCACAAGCCATCGCCACGGAGGCGTATCTTTACTTCTATCCACTCGTGACGATGGACGTGACACGAAAGCAGCTCATCAATTCCGACCCCAAAACAGCAGGAATCGGCGGCCCTCCCAACACGTTCGACAGCGTCGAGGCTTACCCGACCGCCGACATGAAAGCCGTGGTCCGGCCCAATTTCGACACGCTGTATTCGAGTGCTTGGCTGGACCTGACGCGCGAGCCGATGGTCGTTTCCGTTCCCGATACCGATGGCCGCTATTACCTGCTGCCGATGCTCGACATGTGGACTGACGTGTTCGCTTCGCCAGGGTGGCGCACGACAGGCACGAAGGCAGCCAATTTCCTGATCGTGCCGCCGGGCTGGAATGGAGACGTGCCGGAGGGCTTCGTACGCATCAATGCGCCGACGCCCTATGTATGGATCATCGGCCGCACCAAGACCGACGGGCCTGCCGACTATGCCGCGGTTCATGAGATACAGAAGGGCTACAAGGTCACGCCGCTATCCGCATGGAGCAAGTCCGCCGTAGCCGTGAAGCAGACCATCGATCCAGGCGTCGACATCAAAACCCCTCCGAAGAAGCAAATCGACGCGATGACGGGCGATAAATTTTTCGCCTACGCAGCCGAACTCCTCAAGATCAATCCGCCGCACATCACCGATGAGCCGATCATCGCGCGCATGAAGCGGATTGGTCTCGATAAAGGCAAGAATTTCGACATTGACAAAGTTGACGCGACCGTACGGAAGGCCGTTGAAGACGCGCCCGCGCGGGCGCAAAAGCTGATGGCATGGAAAGTCCCGACCCTGGCGCGCGTCGTAAACAACTGGTCGATGAATACCGATACGATGGGCGTGTATGGAAACTATTACCTGAAGCGCGCGATAATTGCTCAGCAGGGCCTGGGCGCCAATGTGCCAGAAGATGCGATTTACCCGCTCAATCTTGGCGACGAGAACGGGAAGCCGCTGGACGGCACAAATAAATACATCATTCGTTTCGCCAAAGACGCGTTGCCGCCGGTCGACGCGTTCTGGTCAATCACCCTGTATGACCCGGAAGGCTTCCAGGTTGCGAATCCGACCAATCGTTTTGCGGTGAGCAGTTGGATGCCGTTCAAACGCGACGCGGACGGGTCGCTGACGCTTTATTTCCAGAATGAAAATCCCGGCGGCGATCGCGAAGCCAACTGGCTGCCCGCGCCAAAGGGCCCGTTCAACCTTACCATGCGTCTCTATGCGCCGAAGTCGGAGGCACTGACCGGCGTGTGGAATCCACCGGCCGTCA
>DASSRW010000258.1:0-6344 GCA_035701545.1 Pseudolabrys sp. | reverse complement strand
GGAAGTCGACCGCCACATCCGCTCGCTGCGCGACACCAGGCCGCTGCCGGGCGAGAGCGTGCGCCTGCCGGGCGACCACCGCGCCAGGCGCCGCGCCGACCGCTTGCGGAACGGCCTGGCGCTGGCGCCGGAGCTGGTCGTGCAGCTCGACAAGCTCGCGGAAGCGCTTTCGATCAAGCGATTGGGGGAGCGGTGACAGGCCGTCATCGCCCGCGACCCGCCTACGCTCGCGGAGCCTGTCATCGGGCCGGCCCGAGAGGGCCGGACCCGTTGGCGAGCTTCGGCGCTTGGAGTCCGCCGAAGCGCGGAGCGCGCGGAGGCGGAAAGCGGGCGATCCAGTACTCATTGGAATCGCCGGTGATTACTGGATACCCCGCTTGCGCAGGGCATGACAGCGAGCAGATGGCCGTTACTGCGGCTACCCCGCGGCCTTCACGTCATCCGCGTCGAGCGGCAGCTTCACCGGCTGCCTGCGTTTCGCCGACAGATCGAGCGCCTTGGTCAGCATCAGGTTGCGGTGCGCTTCCTCGACGGTCGCTGCCGGCGTCGGCAGGCCGAGCGCCACACGGTTGAGCCACGACACCGTTTCCTCGGCCATCGGCCCGCGCAATTCGCCGAGCGCCATGTCGCCGGGCGGATAGCTGCCCATGAAGTCGACCAGGCGCGACGCATCCGGGTTGTACCCCTCGCTCTGCGCCTTCGAGACCGCCAGCACGATGTCGCGATGGGTGTCGTCGATGGTGAGCACGCCGGTGGTGCCGACGATGCCGACCTCGAGCGAATAGACTGCGCCCGGCCAGGTCACCGGCAGCGCCCAAGAAATATTGAGGTGATAGACGGTCCCGTCGGAAAACATGATCATGCCTGCGGTGGCGTCGATGCCTTTGTACGACGGGCCGAGAACTTTATCGACTGAGCGAGCGTAGCACTCGACCGGCTGCTTCGGATCGAGGCACCACAGGCAGATGTCGAGCGCGTGCGTGCCGGAGATCACCATCGGCGAGATGGTGGCCGGGTCGTCGGTCCGCTTGTAGTTGTCGATCGCGACGAGCCTGTTCATGAAGGCGCGCGAGGTGACCATCGTCACGTCGCCCAAGGCGCCCGTGCGGCATTTTTCCTTGGCGGCAAGCCAGCGGCGGCGAAAGCGCTGCGTGTAGCCGACGACGGCGTCGAGCTTCGCATCCTTGATCGTTTTCAGCACGCGCGCGGATTCGGCGAGGTTGGTCGCGAGCGGCTTCTCGATCAGAAGCGGCACGTTCGCCTCGACCGCGGCCATGATCGGTTCGACGTGCAGATGCTCGTCGGTCGCGACGATGCAGGCGGTCACTTCCGGCCGCTTCAGCAATTCGCGGTGATCCTGCGTGACGAAATCGGCGCCGATCTTTGGTGCGACTTCACCGGCCCGGTTCGGGTTCTTTTCAGCGAGCCCGATCCATTTCACCGCCGGGTGCCGCGCCGCGACTTCGCCGCGGAAGAGCCCGACGCGCCCGCCGCCGACGATGGCAAGGCCGATGTCTTTGGCCGAATTTTTCATCGTCTCTCTCCCGTCATTCCGGGGCGCGCCGAAGGCGCGAACCCGGAATCCAGAAACAAATTCGGAGCAAGCATCTGGATTCCGGGCTCGCTGCGCTCGCGCCCCGGAATGAAAGCTAGCGCAGATTCCGATGTGATTGATGCACGAACGTTCTCGCGGGAGTCATCGCCCGCGAAAGCGGGCGATCCAGTAAACACCACCGCTTCAGCAGTTTACTGGATGCCCCGCGTTCGCGGGGCATGACAACGGAGAGATTGAGCGCGCACATCGTATGATTCTTTCTGAACGGACCTTGCTCTACTTGTTCACTCCCGCCCTGATCTTCTGCTTGAACTCGGCGATGGCCGAGATCGTCTCGTTGGTCAGCGGCAGATCGACCGGCTCGCCGCGGTCGGCAGACAAGTCCGCGGCACTATAGGTTTCCATCACGCGCCGCGCGCTTTCCGGGGTGACCATCACGGAAGAATTCTTGATGCACGCTTCGAGGAAATGGATCGTCTCCGGGCCGATGCCGCCGGCGAAGACGTGGTCCACCCATTCGCCCGGCATGGTGGACATCGGGAATTCCTGCCCGCGTTTTTCGGTGTTGAGCCAGTTGTCGCGCTGCGTGTCGTCGAGGAACAGCGAGCCGTCGGTCCCGGTGATCTCGATCCAGGTCGCGCAGTAGTTCGGATAGCTCGGCGGCAGGTTCCAGCCGCCGCCGATCATCACCGCCGCGCCGTTGTCCATTGTGATGGTGGTGAACATGACGTCATGCGAGCCGTTCACCGGCTGCATGTAGCCATAGGCGCCCTGCGAGTAGACCTTCACGGGTTTTGCGGGCTCCAAAAGCCAGAACACGAAATCGAGGTCGTGCGTCGATTCCATCACGACCGGCGAGAGCCGCACCCGGCTCGCGATCTTCTTGCCGAGCGAGCGCGACAGGTGCCGGCTCACCAGCACGGAGACGACTTTGCCGAGCGTGCCGTCGATGATTTTCTTTTTCGCGTAGGCGATTTTCGGGTTGAAGCGCTGCGAGTACCCGATGGTGAACTTCAGATTGTTGCGCTTGGCGAGATGGATCAGCTCGTCCGCCTCCCACAATTCGAGCGCGATCGGCTTTTCCAGCATCACGTTCTTGCCGTTCTTCAGGCAGTCGCGGCAGATCGGATAGTGGTTCGATTCCGGCGTGGTCGAGATGTAGACCACCGAGATGTTGGGATTGTTGATGATGTCGTTGTAGTCGAGCGTCGCGCTGGCGGGCTTGTAAAGCGCTTTCACCTCGGCGAGCCGATCCGGCTTGATGTCGCAAAGATGCAATTTGTCGACCAGCGCCGTGCGCCCGAGCGTCTCCGCGCGCAAGCCCCCGATCCACCCGACGCCGATCACCCCCGCTTCCACTGTCTTCACCGGACGTTCCTCTTCATTCTGCCGTTTCTGATGTCTGCGGCCGGACGGCCGCGCGCGGGACAGTAGCCGCTCTTTGTTTCGTACTCAAAGGGTCGGCACAATTTGGATGGCTGAAGCAATGCTCGCGTCAGGCCATCTGAAGCGTGGCGCCGTTGCGGTGGTGGCGCACGCGGTCCTCGTCCACATCGATGCCGAGGCCGGGGCGGTCAGGCACGGCGGAGAAGCCGCGGTCCATCTGTACCGGGTGCGCGGTCACGTCCTGCGCGAGGCTGAGGTTCGTCAACGTCAGGCCCCAGGCGATGGCGGGAATGATGGCGGCGACGTGCAGCGCGGCGGCGCAGGCGATGCTCGACTCGCCGGTCTTGCAGGAGATGTTGACGCTCATGCCGAGCGTGTCGCACAGCCGCGCCGCCTCCATGAGCGCGCGAATGCCGCCGAGCTTGATCGCCTTCAGGCCCGCTCCGTGTGCGGCCCTGCGCGCGTGATGGCGGCGAATGTCCTCGAGCGAATGAATGCCTTCGTCGGCGGCAATCGCGATATCGCCCGCAGCCGCAACCATCGCCATCCCGTCGAGATCATCGGCCATTACCGGCTGCTCGAAGAAATCGAGGCCGCAGCCGGAAACCGCACGCACGAAATCGCGCGCGTCATCGATATGGAAGCCCTGGTTCGCGTCGGCGGAGATCACGTTGCCTGCGCCGAGCAATTTGCAGATGTCGCGCGTGCGGCTGGCATCTTTTGCCGCCGTGTCGACGCCGACCTTGATCTTGAAAATCGTGTAGCCGGCAGCTTTCTTCCTGGCGGCATCGCGCAAGTCGCCGTCGAGATCGCCGCCGCCGATGACGCCGAGCAGTGGCACACGCTCGCGCTTCTTCTCGCCGAGCAAAGCATGCACCGGCTTGTTGGTTGCCTTGCCGACGAGATCGAGCAACGCAATCTCGATCGCCGCTTTCGCCGCATGATTGGCGTACATGCGGCTGTCCATCGCCGCATGCGCGCCGTCAAGGTCGGCCGGCTCGCGCCCTTCGAGCGCGGGCGCGAGATAATAGACCGCGGTCATCATGCTCGGCACGGTCTCGCCGGTCATGGTCGGCGCAGAGGCGGCTTCGCCCCAGCCGACCACGCCGGCATCCGTCTCGATGCGCACCAGCACGTTTTCCGCCGTGTGCACTTCCTCGCCCGCCATGATGACGGGCTTGACCATCGGCAGGCTGATCGCGATCGGCTCGATCGATTTTATTTTCAACGCGCGTCTCAGATTTTCTTGATGCCCGCCTGATTGATGATGTCGCGGAACATATCGACCTCATGCATCATGCGCGCCCAGGCGGCCTTGCCGCCCTTCGGCCGCACCAGGAAGCCGGCTTTGAGCAGCTTTGCTTTCATGTCCGGCTTCTCGAGCACGGCGAGCGTCGCCTTCTCGATCCACGCGACGGCTTCCGGCGGAGACTTGGCCGGCGCCATCAGCGCGGTGTCGGTCGCAAACACGAAATCCTTGTAGCCGGCTTCCGCCATCGTCGGCACATCCGGCATGTCCGGCCAGCGCGTTTCGCCGGTGACAGCAAGGCAGCGCAGCGTGCCCGCCTTGATGTGCGGGTGCGCCGGCGGCAGCGAGCCGGAGGAGAGCTGCACCGTCTTGCTGAGCAATGCGGCTAAAGCATCGCCGCCGCCCTTGAACACCACGTCCTTCAGGCCGGGGAGTTTCTCGCGAATCTTCAGCACTTCGAGCTGGATTTGCGGCGTGGTGCCGATCGGCGGCGAGGACGAATTGAACTTGTCGGGGTTCGCGCGCACGAGCGCGATGAATTCCTTCAGCGTCTTCGCCGGTAATTCGGAGCGCACCACGAACGTATTGGGCGAGGTCGCGATCTCGCTGATCGCGACGAAATCCTTTTTCGCGTCATACGGCAGCTTGTGGTAAAGGCCGGGGTTGACCGAATAGGCGTTGGTCGCGAGCAGGATGGTGTAGCCGTCCGGATCGGAATGCGCGGCATAGCCCATGCCGATATTGCCGCCGGCGCCGCCGCGGTTTTCCACCACGAAGGTTTTGCCCGTCGAAATCTCGAGCGCCGCCGCAACCATCCGTGCCACGAGGTCCGACGGGCCGCCCGGGGTATTCGCCACCACGATTTTCACCGGCCGGTCAGGGTAGGCGGCAAGCGCGGACCCGATACGCAGGAACGTCGGCGCGGCGACGCCGGCGGCAAAGACGGCGGCGGTTTTGATGACCTGCCGGCGCGATGGATTGACGCCGGTCGTGCGCGATTTCTTCATACTTTTCCTCCCGAAACGCGGGGTTTTTCCCCGTCGCGTTCCGGGAGGTTACGCAATTACCGGCGGTGCGGCAATCTGTCCGTGCGAATCCGGACCGGCTTGCGCATCAACTCCACTTCGCCCGCGCTTTCAGCGCGGCGACCGATTGCGCGCCATCGCCCGCAAGCTTCCCGTAGTCGAGGGCGGTGAAGCGGCCCTGCCGGTAGAGGATGCGGCCGTCGGCGACGACCGTATCCACATCGGATGGCTGCGCGAGCTGGACCAGCGCATCGTAGGGGTCGCCCAGCGTCTCGATGTGCGGGCCGCGCGTTTTGACGAGGATGAGGTCAGCCCGCTTGCCCGGCATGAGCGAGCCGGTGAGATGATCGAAGCCGAGGTCACGCGCGCCGTCAATGGTGGCCATCTGCACCAGCCGTTTGGTGGTGAGCTTGAACTTGTTGCCGGTGCGATGCCGGTTGACGATCTGCAGCATGTGCATGCAGGCGAAGCAGTCGCAGCGCTCCGCCGTGACGTTGTCGATCGATACGCTGACCAGCACGCCGTGCTGCATCAGCTCGATGAATTGCATCTGGCCGGAGCGCCCGGCTTCGCCCAGGGGCGACGTCGTGTAATGCGTGCCGGTGCTGGCAAGCACTTCAAAGTCCTTCTCGTTGAGATTGAGCGGATGGACGAGCTGGATGTCCTTGCCAAGCAGGTTATGGCTGGCGAGCAGCTGGACCGAGGCGCTGCCGCTGGTGTGCAGCGTGATTGGCAAGCCGATTTCGCGGGCCCGCGTCCATTCCTTCGTCGCCATGTCTCCGTCGATCGCGCCGCGCGACTTGTTGTTGCCGTCGATGTTGCGCGAGCACATGCCGACGGTGAGCATGTCGTCCTTGCCGACATCCTTCTTCACGCGCGCCATGTCGTCGAGGTCCATCGGCTTGTCGTTCGGCGCGCCGAGCGCGGGACCATAGGCAAAGCGTCCGCGCAGGCCGCCGTCGCGCATTGCGCGCACTTCGGCGTCGGCGTGGGCCGGGCTGCGCACGTTGTGCGCCCAGTTGTGCGTCGTGGTGATGCCGGCGCTCAGCGCTTCGGCAAGCCCCAGCCGCACGGCGCGGTAGCTGTCCTCGGGCGTGTAGTGCACGCCAAGCGCAAAGGTGACGGGAAA
>DASSRW010000257.1:0-20456 GCA_035701545.1 Pseudolabrys sp. | reverse complement strand
CGAGCATTACCTTTCGTGCCGGGAAGCCGACCCGGTTGCCGAGCGTTTTCTGCGCGCCCTGCACACGGCCGGAGGAATGCCGGCTCACATACGGGAGCCAAAGGTCGATCTCACCCAACCGGCGCCTGTGTCGGACTCGTTTACGTTTTATGGTCCCGGCAATCTCATTCCGAACACCGGCTGGAGGAAACTGCCGGGACGCGCGGACCGCCATGTCTACGCGCGCATCCGTTTCCCGATTGCGCATGCCCCCGCTTACGTGAAATCGCAGTCGTTCATGCCATGGGGAGACTGCTATCGGAGCGGCCATATCGGCAGCCTCGGCAAGAAAGGCTCGATCTACAGGTGCAAGGTCAATGACATTCCCCTGGTGTTCGACGAGTCGGCCGCCGCGAACTTCACATATCCCTGGCGCGATAATTTTTGCGAGTTGCGCGAGTTTGTTGTCGGGCAATGTCCGGGCGGCCACGGTCATCAAGGCGAGGATATCCGCCCTGCCGATTGCGTGCTCAGCGACAAGCATTCCGACCGCTGCCTCCCCTATCAGCACTCGGTCGCCGCCGTTCGGGACGGGATGATCTGGCGCAGAATCGGCAATCTGGGACTTTGGGTCGTCGTCAATACGCCAAACGATCTTGTCCGCTTCCGCTACCTGCACATGAATCCGAAGATGATGGACGCGGACGGAATGCTGAGCGGGAGAAAGGTCAGCGAAGGTGAAATCATCGGCAAGGTGGGGACCTGGGGCGACTATCCCCGCGGCACGTCGTACCACATTCATTTCAACATTCAGGTGTTCACTAAATCAGGGTGGGCCTGGGTCAGCCCCTATATGACCCTGGTGCTCGCCTACGAGCGGCTGATCGGCGCGCGGGGCGTTGAGATTGCGGCGGGCAATCCGCCACCACCGGTTCCCGAGAAACCTCCGGTCATCCTCCCGTCCGCCCCGGTAACCCTGGAATCGAGCGCGAGCGCAGCAATCAGAGACAAACCAGCTGCTGTTCACGAAGAGGCTAGACGCAGGCGCCATCACCGGATGCAGAAAAGCCGCCTGCGCATCAAGCACCGGCGGCATCGCCGCGACTAATTGGCGCTTCGCGCCGCCCATTCCGCCGCAAAGTCCCGTACATAATATCGGCCATGATCCAAATCGGACGCCAACCCATGTTCACACGCCGGGCCGTGTTGACCGGCGCCGCCGCCGCAGCCGTTACATATATTGCGACCGTCAACCCGGCCGCGGCTGCTAGTTTTTCGGCATGGGTGGCGGAATTTCGCCGGCGCGCGATGCGGCGCGGCATTTCGGAAAAGACCTACGATCGCGTGATGGGAGCGCTCAAGCCGGACACCAGCGTTTACGCCCTCTATCACGCCCAGCCGGAATTTACCGAGTTGCTCTGGCAATACATCAATCGCCGATGCTCGGAGTGGCGCGTCATCACCGGCAAGGAGCGTGCGAAGGAATACGCGCATCTGTTGACGAAGCTCGAGCGTGATTTTGGCGTGGACCGTTACACGCTGCTCGCACTGTGGGGAATGGAATCGTCATTCGGCGACGTCGTGACCAATCCCAAGTACATGCGGCCGGTCATTCCTGCGCTGGCAGCGCTGGCATGGGGCGAACGGCGCCGCCGGGCCTATTGGGAGCAGGAGTTGCTCAATTCACTGGTGATCGTGGACCGCGGCTGGGCAAGACCGCAAGACATGATCGGCTCATGGGCGGGCGCGATGGGTCACACGCAGTGGATGCCGGAAGTCTGGCTGCACATGGGGCTCGACTATGATCACGACGGCCGCATCTCGCCTTTCGGCCGGCCTGACGACTCGCTTGCGGGCACGGCACGTTATCTCCTCGAGCGCGGCCACTACCGCCGCGGCGAAAGCTGGGGTTGCGAGGTCAGGCTGGGAAACCCGAAGCTTGCCGATGGCCGCCGCTGGCGGACCTATGGGCAATGGCACGAACTCGGCATCAGGCGCGCCGATGGCGCCGCGTTCGAGCGGGCGCAGGACCGCGCCCGTCTCTGGCAGCCGGTTGCCGGCGGACCGGCCTTTCTGGTCGGGCAGAATTTCTTTGCCGTGCGCTCCTACAATCCCTCCTCCAACTACACGCTTGCGCTCGTCCACCTCGGCGATCTGATCCGCGGCCAAGGCCCGTTCCGCCAGCCGTTTCCCGGCGGCGAACGCGCGCCGACGCTTGCGGAGGTCAAGGAGATTCAACGCCGGCTCAATGAGCGCGGCTTCAAGACGGACGGCATCGATGGGCGCACCGGGAGCGACACCGTCAAGGCGATCCTCGCCTTTCAGAAGCAGGTCGGAATGAAACCCGCCGACGGTTACGCCGGCCTCAAGCTGCTCGCCCGGTTGCGCCAAGGGGCCTGATCCGGTTGGATGCGGCCAACGCCCAACGGGCTTCCAGACGAAAGCGGTTTCCCTTGTCCAATCCCAAGCGCGACATGCCGATTGCGAAGCTCGACCGGCCGGTGGCGGCCGGGGTGAATGCCGCTCAATTCGGCAGCGACGTCGCCGCCGATGCGCTGCGCGCGCTCGACATCCCCTACATCGCGCTCAATCCGGGCGCGAGCTACCGCGGACTGCACGACAGCCTGGTGAACTATCTCGGCAATGAACGGCCGCAGATGCTGCTCTGCCTGCACGAGGAAAGCGCAATCGCGATCGCGCACGGCTACGCAAAAGTCGCCGGCAAGGCGATGGCCGCCGCCGTCCATTCCAACGTCGGGCTGATGCACGGGACGATGGCGATCTTCAACGCGTGGTGCGACCGCATGCCAATGGTGATCCTCGGCGCCACCGGCCCGGTCGATGCCGTCAGGCGGCGTCCGTGGATCGACTGGATTCACACCGCGCGTGATCAGGGCGCACTGGTGCGCGGCTTCACGAAGTGGGACGACCAGCCGGCTTCACCGGCGGCGGCGCGCGAGTCCATTTTGCGCGCCGGCTGGATCGCGAATACCGCGCCGCGCGGGCCGACTTACGTCAATCTCGACGCCGGAATGCAGGAAGAGAAACTCGCCGAGCCCGCCGCACCGTTTGAGGCGCAGCGGTTCATGCCAGCCGTTGCAGGTTCGGCGAATGCGGAAACGATCAAGGCGGCGGCCGATTTGCTCGTCAAAGCCCGTCATCCCGTCATCCTTGCCGGCCGCTGCTCGCGCAGCGAGCAGGCCTGGAACGAGCGCATCGCGCTGGCCGAACGGCTCGACGCCGGGGTCGTCACCGATCTCAAGATTGCCGCGTCATTCCCGACCGCGCACCCGTTGCACGCCGGCGCGCCCGGTGGAACCGTGCTCACGCCTGAAGCGGCCGAAGCCATCCGCTCGGCCGACGTCATTCTCAGCCTCGACTGGCTCGATCCGGCCGGCACCTTCAAGGCTGTCGGCAATGTCACCGCCAAGATTGTGCAGGTATCGGTCGACTATCGGCTGCACAACGGCTGGAGCATGGACTATCAGGGACTGCCCCCGGTCGACCTGTTCGTCGACTGCGAGCCCGACACGGCGGTGCCGGCCTTGCTGGAAGCGCTTGGCGCGGGCGCTGCGCGTCCGGCCTCAACGCGGACGAAGGAATTTCCGCGCCTGGCGGGAGACAAGCTCACGGTCGATTATATGGCCGCGGCACTCCGCGAAGCGGTCGGCAGCCGGCCAACGTCGCTCACCCATGTCTCGCTGTCGTGGAACGGCGCGAGCTGGGCGTTCGATCATCCGCTGTCCTATCTTGGCAGCGATGGCGGCGGTGGCGTCGGCGGCGGACCGGGTATTTCAGTCGGAGCCGCTCTCGCTCTCAAGGGTTCGGGGCGGCTGCCGATTGCCGTCTGCGGCGACGGCGATTTCCTGATGGGCGTAACTGCGCTGTGGACGGCGGCGCATTACCACATTCCATTGTTGCTGGTGATCGCCAACAACCGGTCGTTTTTCAATGACGAACTGCACCAGGAGCGGGTTGCGCGCGTGCGCAATCGGCCCGTCGAAAATCGCTGGGTCGGCCAGCGCATTTCCGAGCCGGATATCGACCTCGCCGCGATGGCGCGGGCCCAAGGCGCGCAAGGCTTCGGCCCGGTGAAAACAATCGCCGAACTCAAGGCGACCTTTGCCGAAGCCATTGCTGCCGCCGAGGGAGGCGCTGTGGCGGTGGTCGATGTCTGGGTCGAGCCTGGCTACACCGCGGCAACGACCACGGCCATGACGCGCAAGAGCGACTGACATGACGGTCGCGCCCGACAACGCCATTCTCAAGGTGGATGATGTTTCGGTCCGCTTCGATACAGCCGAAGGTCCGATCACGGCGGTCGATGACGTCTCCTTCACCGTGAGGCAAGGCGAATTCCTGTCGGTGATCGGACCTTCCGGTTGCGGCAAGTCGACATTGTTCAACGTGATCGGCGGCCTGCTCGGCCACCACCAAGGGCAAGTCAGCGTCGGCGGTGAGACCGTTTCGGGTCCGCACAAATCGATCGGGATGGTCTTCCAGGAAGAGTCCACGTTTCCGTGGCGCACGGTCCGCGACAACGTCGCCTTTCCGCTCGAGCTCATCGGCATGTCAAAAGAGAAGCGCGCCGAGCGCGCGCGGCATTTCATTTCCATGGTCGGTCTCGACGGATTCGAAAACCGCTTTCCGGGCGAACTCTCCGGCGGCATGCGCCAGCGCGTATCGCTGGCGCGCACGCTTGCGTCTGAGCCGAAAATTTTGCTGATGGATGAGCCGTTCGCAGCGCTGGATGAGCAAACGCGGCTTTTGCTGGGGGACAAGGTTCTGCAGATACAGCAGCAAATCAAGCAGACGACGCTGCTCATCACGCACAACATCACGGAAGCGGTGCAGATGTCGGACCGGATCCTGGTAATGACCTACCGGCCGGGCAAGGTGAAGCGCATCGTCGACATCGGCCTGCCGCGCCCGCGCACCTCGGAGATGGTCGGCAGCGAGGCCTTCGGCCGCCATGTCGCCCAGATCTGGAACGACCTGCGCGAGGAGGCAAACCGCGGCCTGCGCGACGAGGAAAAACAGGTCTTGCGGGCCGGCAGCGAAACGGCATGACGATGGCGGCCGCTCCCTCACGCGCGCTCGATGCGTATTTGCCCCGGCTGACGGGCCTCGCGGCGGTCATTGCGGTCCTTGCGGCGGCGGAAGCGGTCATCCGCATCGGCTGGATCAGCCGGTTCATCGTGCCGCCGCCGTCCGAGATCGCCGCCGGCTTCGGCCAACTGTTTCTCCACGAGCACATCGTCAGCCGGTTCTTCTATACCGCCGGCGAATGCCTCGTGGCCGGCGCCATGATCACGGTCTGCGGCGTAGGCATCGGCGTGCTGATGCATCGCATCCGCCTCTTGCAACTGGCCTGCGAAACCTGGGTTGCGGCGCTTGCATCCGCGCCCTTTGTTCTCGCCTACCCATTGTTCATGGTGATCTTCGGCCGCAACGCCTGGACCATCATCATGATGGGTTTTGTCTCTGGTCTGCCGCCCGTGATCTTGAAGACGATCGAAGGCATCTCGGGGACACGCCGCGTGCTGGTCAACGTCGGACGCAGCTTCAACCTGACCGCCAGCCAGCAGTTCTGGAAAATTCTCTTCCCGGCCGCCCTGCCGACGATCTTCGTCGGTGTAAGGCTCGGGCTGATCTTTGCGCTGATCAACATCGTCGGCACCGAGTTCCTGATCAATTTTGGCGGGCTCGGCCAGCTCATCACCGATCTCGCCGAGCGTTACGACCTTGGCGGCACGTATGCCGCGATCTGCTTCGTCATCCTTGTGAGCGTGTGCTTCTTCATGGCGCTGGAGCAAGTCGAGCGATGGCTGAGACCGGTCGATTGAAGGCGGCCGCCGCGCCCGCGGTCAGCCCCGTCACGCTGCTGCGCATCACCATCATCCTCGCGGTGCTGGCGATCTGGGAACTTCTCGCGCATTCGGGCTGGCTCTATCGCGACGTCGTACCTTCGCTGGTCCGAATTGCCCGCGCGCTCGCGATCCTGCTGTCGGACGGCAGCTACTATTACAATCTCGGCGTCACCGCCGGCGAAATCGGAATTGCGCTGATCATCGGCGGTTTCAGCGGCATTGCGGTCGGCCTGTTGCTTGGCGGCAATCGCTTTCTTGCAAAAGCTTTTGAGCCCTACCTCTACTATCTGGGTCCGACGCCGAAGATCATCTTTTTTCCGGTCATGATCATGTGGTTCGGCGTGGGCTCCGAGTCAAAAATCGCCCTCGGCACGCTCTCCTGCTTCTTTCCGATCGCGCTCAATGTCGCCGCCGGCATGCGGCAGATCGACAAGGTCTTGATCCGTGTCGGCAAGAGCTTCCGCGCCACCACCGCGCAGATGGTGCTGAAAATCTATCTGCCCGCGATGCGCCACCCGATCATTAACGGCATACGGCTTGGCTTCGGCTTTGCGCTGATCGGCACGCTGCTGGCGGAAACCAAGCTGTCCAACAAAGGCATCGGCTTCCTGATCATTCAGGCCTACAGCACCTTCGACATGCCGCGCATGTACGCGATGCTGATCGTCCTGTTCGTGCTCGCGATCGGCGCCAATGCCGCGATCGGGCGCCTCGGCGGACTCGATACCATCAAGCGGGCTTGAGGGCCGCCTAATTTGGCGGATCGAAGCCGGCCTCTTTCCAGACGCCGCGATGTTCCGGCGCCGCCATGAACCTCACGAAATCCGCCGCGGCGTCGCCCGCCGCGGCGTCTGCGGTCGCCGCGCCACCATAGACAATGTCGAAATCGATACCCGCCGGCAGCGCGCCGACGATGGCCAGCCCCTTGACGTTAGCCACTTCACTCGCCGGATAGATGCCGATCTCGGCCTTCCCTTCCGCCACCAGTTGCACGCCGCCGTCGAGCGCCGGCTTGTGGATCACCTTTTTCGCCATGGCGGCGGCAATGCCGAGTTGTTCCATGACTTTACCCATGTGCGTGCCGCTCGGCGTCTTGCCGGGTGTGGCATGCACCACTGACCTCGCGGCAAGCATCGCCTCGCGGAATTTTTCCTTGGTCGAAATGTCCGGTTTCGGCGCGCCTTGCTTCACCACCACGCTGATGCCGATCGTGCCGAACGTGCCGATCGTGCCACCGCGCAGCCTGTTGTCCCTGGCGAGCGCATCGAGCACAGGCACCGGCATGATGAGCACGTCGGCCTTTTCGCCTGCGGCGAGCCTCTGGCGCAATTCGGTGATGACCGCATAAGTGAATTTCACCCTGTTGCCCGTCTGCTCCTCAAACTTCGGCACGAGCTGCGCGAAAACCTCTTTCGGCGCGCCGCCGCTCATCACATGAATTTCGTTTGCGGACACGGGCATGCTGGTCACCATGATGACGGATAAGGCGATCAATCCTGGCAGGCTCCTCATCGGCACCTCCCGATTTGACGCTACAGCTTGAACGACTCGTGCGTTCCCGGATGAAACAGCTCCTCGGGCTTGACCACGCGCGGCGACAGGCCTTGCGCATGGTGGTGGCGCAGGAACGCTTCCAGCGCCTTGCGGTTGGCGTCGAGCCCGTAGGGCCAGAAATCCTCGCCCATCAAGTCGCGCGCTTCCTTCAGCCGCTCCTCGACAAACGGCAGAGTCACCTTGGTCGCGGAGGTATCGCTGAGCAGCTTGAGTGCGGCGGCCTTCGATTGCTCGAATGCCTTGTAGACCGCGCCCGGAAGCCACGGATGCTTTTCGGCAAGCTCGCGCCTGACGCCGACAATGTGCATGATCGGGAAAATGCCCGTGCGCTTGAAGTAATCCTTCGCGGCCGTCGTCGGATCGGCAAACAGCCAGCCGATATTTGGTGTGCCCTTCGGCAGCGACGGCGGCCGTGGCGCCATGAAACCGTCGATGGCGCCCTCCGCCAGCAATGTGGAAATGGATTTGCCGGGCGGGCCGTTCTCGAGCCGGACATCCGGCGGCAACTTGATGCTGATCTTCTCCGGGCGATCGGCGTCTTCGATACCGCCGCGAATCCAATGAATGTCCGACGGCTTCACGCCGTAGTCGTCCTGCAAAATCGCGCGCGCCCACACAAGGGCGGTCAATTGATATTCCGGCAGGCCGACCTTCCTGCCCTTCAGATCTTCCGGCTTCCTGATCCGGTCCGTCCGAACGTAGATCGACGTGTGGCGAAACATGCGCGAGACGAAAGCAGGAACGCCGACATAGGGCGCGCCGCCCTGCGCGGTCTTGACCGTGAAGCTCGAGAGCGACAATTCGCAAATGTCGAACTCGGCATGCCGGAAGGCGCGGAAGAAGATTTCCTCCGGCGACAGCGTCATGCAGGTGGCCTGCACGCCGTCGATCTGGACAGCGCCGTCGACAAGCGCCCGCGTCCGGTCGTAGGGGCCGACAGCGACGGACAATTTCAGTTTGGGCATGGCCGCGTTCCAATTGCGCTGAACGTCATATGCGAAAGGTGCGGCGGAAGCAAAACACTCAAACGCCTGAAATCCTGACCGATGTGTTGGACTTGATCCTGACGCTCCTGCGGGCGGCCACGTAACGTTCGACCAATTCCCAAACCGGCGGTCCTTCCGTGCCTTCGTTGACGCTTGCCCAGCCGGTGACGACGTATTCCTTGCCGGGCTCGATCGGCTTGCCCGATTTCAGATGCGTCATGCCGGATATGCGCCGGCCGGCCGGCTTGCCGACATCGATCGCATAACCGAGGCCGCCGCAGCGGACCATGTCGCCGCCCTGCTGGTAGTAGGGATCCGGATTGAACAAATTGTCGGCGACGTCCTCCAGCACCTGCTTGAGCCGTTCGCCGGTCATGCCGGTGCGGTAAACCTGCGGATAGCTGATCGCCGTGACATTGTGGATGTCCTCGACCGTGATCGGCTGGCCCGGCAAGAGGCTCGTGCCCCAGCGGAAGCCGGGCGACAGCGCGATCTCGGCGTCGCGCTCCCGCATGACGGCCGCGCAGATGAGGTCGTCGAAGGTGCCGTTGAAATTGCCGCGCCGGTACAGCAGCGTCTCCGTGTGGCCGACGACACGCGCAAGCTCTTTTGCGTAGGGCGCGCGCGCCTTTTCAATTGCGGCCTTCACGGCCGGCTCCGGGCTGATGGCGTCGGCGAAAATCGGGATGAGTTTGTAACGGAAATCCTTGACCTCGCCGCCCTGCACGTCGAGGTCAAGACGCGAAAGGAATTTGCCGTCACAGCCCGATGCGACCAGCAGCGTCTTGCCGACCCGGACAGCTTCCGGCAGCGCGTCGTGGGTGTGAGCGGTCAAAATGACGTCGATGCCGGAAACGCGCGATGCCAGCTTGCGATCCACGTCGAAGCCGTTGTGCGACAGCAGAACGACGAGCTGCGCGCCGCTCTTGCGCGCCTTCTCGACATTGGCGCGCACGTCCTCCTCGCGAATACCGAACGACCAGTGCGGCATCAGCCAGCGCGGGTTTGCGATCGGCGTGTAGGCAAACGCCTCGCCAAGCACGGCGATCGTCACGCCGCCTTTCTCGAACATCTTCATCGCCGGGAAGACAGGCTCATTCCACTCGGCATCGCGCACGTTGAGCGCAAGGAAGGGAACGGACTTCGCGATTTCCCGCACACGCTCCTCGCCATAGGTGAATTCCCAATGCCCGGTCATGGCGTCGGGCCTGAGGAGCCGCATGCAATCGAGCACGTCCTGGCCCTTGCTGCGGTTGGCACCGAGCGAGCCCTGCAGGCTGTCGCCGCCGTCGAGAAACAGCACCTTGTCCTCGCCGCGCGCGGCGCGCACATGCTTCACCGCCGTCGCGAGGCGATCGAGGCCGCCCATGCGGCCGTAAGCTTTGGCGAGCGCTGCAAAATCGAGCGCCGTCAGCGCGTAGGCGGCCGCCGACTTTGCCTTGATGCCGAAATGCTCGAGGAACGCGCGGCCGGTCAAATGCGGCGGCCGGCCCTTGGCGTTGCCGACGCCGATGTTGATCGACGGTTCGCGGAAATAGACCGGACGAAGCTGCGCATGCAGGTCCGCAACATGCAGCAGCGTGACGTTGCCGACCGCATCGAATTCAAGCAGTTCACTCTGCGACAGCCGCTGCCGCGCGAGCACGCGGGCCCACGATGCGCCGGGCAGCAGGGCGGCCGTTGCGGCCGCGGCGGCGGCAAATTCGCGGCGCGTGATCATCGGCCCTGACCTTCATGCAAAGCGAGCATGGCGCGCCGTGGCGGCGCAGGATCGCCTAGTGGCGAATGCCCGGCACGTTCTCCTTGAGGCCCGCATTCTGCGCCGCCAGATAAAGCTCGAGATCGCCGTATTCCTTGGCGTCAGGCGGCAACTCGTCGGCGCGGATGTTGACCTGGCACCACTGGAAGCGCTGGCGGATGTCCCAGATGACAAGCTGGCTGGTGCGCCAGGTCGGGAAATGATCGTACTGGCCTTTCAATGTCCCGAGCCATTGGCCTCGAATCCAGTGGTTCGCCGATTTGCCGTGACAATCGGTGCAGGCGAAGTTCAACTGGCCGAGCTTGCGATTGGCCAACGCCTCGCCTCGTTTGTAAGCGGCTTCGGCGCCGGGGCTGGAAACGTCCACCTTGATCGGCGCGCCTTCTGCAAGGTTGTGCAAATAGACCGACAGGACGCGGTTGTCGTCGGTCTCCATCGGATAGTCGGCGCCGGTCGTCGCCCGCGCATGCCGCGTGACGAATTCTTCGACGCCGAGCACTTTGTCCAAGCGCGGCTCCCATTTTGGCATCGAAGCCGCCCAGGTCTTGAACTGAACCGCCGGATTGTTGTGACACGTATTGCAGGAGAAGCCGGTTGATCCGCGCTTTGTCCAAAGCTCCTTGGCCTTGTCGATCGCCCACATGCCCGGATTTTCCATGGGATCGAGATTGGCGCGCGTCTCGACCGGAGCGGGCCGCTTCTCCGGGTTGTCGAGTTCGGTCTTGAACACGGCCGGAGATTTCAGCGTCTTCAGGAATGCGACCATGTCGCTGATTTCCTGATCGTTGAACAGGCCGTGACTGCCCCACGGCGGCATCACGGTCTCGGGATTGTAAACGCGGGCATCGTAAATGTAGTTGAAGAGAAATTCGTCCGTGAGGTTTGCATTGCCGATTTCCGACAGATCGGGGCCGACATTGCCCGGCAGGTTCGCACCGCCGGCGGGCCCCATCACGTGGCAGGCAAGGCAGGAACCGCCGCGCTTGCGGTCAGCAACCAGTTTCGCCCCTTTGGCTGGATCGCCGGTGATCGCTGCCGAAAGCTTGCGCGGCTCTTTTGGCGCGGGCGGCGAGGAAATTTTTGCCAGTGTGTTGAATTTGGATTCGTCGCGCGTCGGCCACTTGTCGTAGCGTTTCCATGGCCGGGAGGAAGCATCGCCTTTGACGTCGAGCGGCGCAACGCCTTTGGCCTGCGCGTTGGCCGGAGTCGCCGCTGCAAAAATCACGGTTCCCGCGACAATCAAGGATGCCGCGCCCGCGGCCAATACACCCCCCTGCCTCATCGATTCCTCCCGAATTTTCTTCTTGTCTACGCGATGTGATCGTGCCGGATGCACCGCCTACGTGACGGTGATCTTTTGCTCGGCAGTCGTGACGGTGCCGTCGTCATCCGTCCAGGCGAACCTGAACGTGCCGCTTTCCTCGACTTTGGCGAAAAATTCCATGTAAGGATTGGCGGCGACCGCAGGCTCCAGATCCGCGGTGAACACCGGCTTGCCGTTGAACGTGCAAACGAACTTGTTGATGATCTTGCGCGGGATTGGCTTCCCGTCCTTGCCCTTGCGCTGCCCGGATTCCATCGGGTGCGGAAGCAAGGTCTTGATCTCGATGATGTCGCCTTTTTTTGCCTGGCTTGGAAGCTTGAGGCGCGGTGTCGCAGCCATTGTGTTGTTCTCCCGATTCTGTTCTCAGCCGCCGCAGCCGCCGATCGTGACCTTCACCAGCTTTTGAGCCGTGAAGACCTGACCGCCGCTCGTCTTCGCGACTGCGATGATGTTTTCAGTGGTGGCGAGCCGGATGCGGGTCGAGGCCACCGCTTTTCCCGACATCGGCGTGAAGCGGAAGGTCACGACACGCGGCAGCGGATTGCCGTCGGCAATAACGAGAACATCGCTCACGTAGTTGCCGGTTTGCATCGGCGCGTCGACCGATACCTTGATCGGTACGGTATTGCCGTTTTCCGCGATCTCCGGAATCTCGATGCTGATGTTTCCCTTCTCGGCCGCCTTGCCTCCGGTGAACTTGGCGATGGCTTCGGCGGCGTCCTTCGGCGTCGCGGCAGCCTTCCCGCGCCAGCCGAGCGTCGCCATGGCCGCGCTGCCGACGCCCAAGGCGAGCGCGCGGCGACGAGAAATCGGTCGCATCAAGGTTACTCCCTCACAGATTCGAGGCTGGATCAGCCCCCCGTAAAGCCAACATAGCGGCGGCGGCAGGCCGGTTCAAATCATTCTCCGGAATAGCTTTAAGATGCGTCGCTCAGCTCGGCAGGGCCTTGAGAAAGTCGCGGAAGCTTTTGCTTTCGTAGCCCTTCTCGCGGACGTAGCGGAACAGCGCCAGGAAGTCGTCCGGGCGCATGTAGCCCGGCGCCCGTGCGACCTCGCGTTTCGCCGGCGGGAGGCCTTTGAGGCCCTGCGCCCGCTCGGGGAAGAACTGGAAGGTCGGCGTGAAGCGGATGTTGTACTTCGCCGCCAGCTCCTTCTCGCCCAGTTCCGCGCCGTCGAAATCCGTCACCTTGCGCGAGCCGATGATGTTGAGCTGCAGCACCTCGAAGTTGGCGCGGATGTAGTCCGCGATGCGCGCCTGGGCGAAGTTGACGAAGTGCGTCTCCTTGCAATAGGGGCAGCCTTTCAGCTCCCACATGATGGCGAAACGCTTGCCCTCTTTGTGCGCGTCCTCAAGGTCATCCGCCAGGTCAAGGAAGCTCTCGAGAAACCACGGCTCCCTGTAGAGCCCGTCGTCGGTCAGAATCGGCTCGGCCTTGCCGCGCGTCGCGGCCAGCGCGCCGAGCGAACCGAGGCCGATCAGCAAATCCCGCCTGTTCATGGTCCTGTTGCCATTTCCTAACCACGCCCAAGCAAGTTTCTCGCCGGGCCGAAGAGGCGCCTCTATAGTCCGGGCTTTATACGCTTCGCCAAGGGACAGGTGAAGGATATGGACGCGAGCCATGCCTGGCGCGCAGTGCAGGGAATCGCCGCCGCACTTCGGCGCGGCGCGGCGATTTTGTTCGCCGTTGCGGCGCTAGCCGGCTTGCCGGCCCATGCCGACCCGCTCGCGGACTTCAACGCCGCCGTCGAACGTGCGTCGTCTCACAACCGCGTTGCCCTCGGCTATCTTCGCACGGGCAACACGGACCTCGCCGCGCTCGAAATCGAGCGCGCGCGCACCGCATGGCGGGAATTCATCGGCAGCTTTGCCGCCAAGCGGCCGCCCATTTTCAAGGATGTCACCCGCTACACGACCGTGCTGACCGACGTGAGCACGCGCCTGGTCGCCGCCGACATGATGCTCACCATGGGCCGCCCCGCTTTGGCGGCGCAATCGCTCATGGCCATCCGCATCGAAATCGCCAATCTTCGTCAATCGGTCGGCGTCGATGTGCTGCCTGACTGCATCCTGCGCGCCAATGCGGAGATGGAGACGCTCACAAAATTTGACAAAGATACCCTGGACCTCGCCGACGAGAAGACGCGCAAGGCGCTTGCCGAGCAGGCGCAGCGTTACGGTGCGCAACTTCGCCATTGCGACGGAATCGCCGGCGACGACGTGCGCACGCAGTCAACTTTCCGGCGCCTTGTTGACGGCGCGAAGACAAGCCTGGCGCTGATTCCGGAGGCGATCGCGCAAAAGGATTCAGGCCGCATTCACCGCATATTGGACGAGTTGCGCGCGATCGATAACCTGCTCTCGTTTCGCTTCGGCTAGTGCAACATCGCCGACAAAGCGAATGTGATGCCGAGCACAAACAAACTCAGGTAACCGACCCAGTACAATTCGATGGCCATGCTGTCCTTGAGAATGGGCCTGCCCGCCTTTATGCGAGTCCATTCGTAGGCGGCCATTCCCGCTGCGGCGGCCAGGAGGACCGCGGCAAATGCCAGTACAATGGCCCTACCCATCGTCGCCCCCGAAAGAAACCAATTGATCTTTTGGGCGCCTGTCCTGCGCGGGCAAGTAAACTTGCCATAAAGATGCAGCGTTGCAGCCGGCGTCGACGATGGCTCAATAAGCTCTGTGTCCGTTATGCCGCCCAAGGAGCAAAGCGCGCGCGTTGCCACAGCGTTTTGCAACTTGCAGCGCGATCCTGCGCACAAAGCCCGGCAATCGTCGGGTCAAGAGCCGCGATGCGAGCAGCGGCAGATCCATGATCCCTGGAAGCGGATCGTCCGCGGCAAACGCGGCAAACGTCAGCGGCCGGCGGAACGATGCAAGGTAGCCGGCCGGCGTGATCCGCCCAACCGCCGTTTCCTGGCATGCGGCCACCAGATCTCTTGAGACGTGCATCCATGTCGCGCCGCTACGGCCGCGCGCCGGCACAACCGGCTGGCCCATCGCGACCTGCCACAGAACGAAGGGAAAGTCCGCGCCGGCCGCTTCCCCCAACGCAATCCAGGTCCAGGCGCGGGCATTGACGTCGAGAATTTTGTAGCGGTCATCGCCGGCGTCATACTTGAATTCGACTTCGGCAATGCCGTGATAGTCGAGCGACTTCAAAAATCGCGCACCCGTTTCTTCGACCTGAGGACAGTCCACGCTTTGCACCAGCGTGCTGGTGAAACCGAAATTGATCGGATATTGCCGGGCACGGCGGGCGACCAAAGACGCGACCGGGTGGCCCTTGTTCCAGACGGCGGCATAGGAATACTGCCGCTCGCCTCCACCCGGGATCATTTCCTGCAAAACGATCTCATCTGCGCCGACGAGGGACGATGCCTGATCGTAGCGCCGCATCAATGATGCAAGATCGCCGGCCTGCCAGGCTTTCGCCAGCGTGAAGGCATTGACCGCGTGCCGCGACGACGGCTTCAACACAACGGGGAAACGGCAACCAAGATCGGGGAGATCGAGCCGGCTGCGCGGATAAAACGTGCGCGGGCAGTCGATGCCGAGCGAGGCGGCGCGCTGGTACGTCAGCCGCTTGTCAAGCGCCCACTTCGAGGTGTCCCAATCCGGCGTGGTGATCCGAAAAAACCGCGAAAGCGGGGCATGATTTTTTGCGATCAATCGGACTTCGGCGTCGCCGCACGGGAATAGCACCCAGCCTTCGAGCCCATGATCGCGGCCGATATCCAGCAACCGTTCAGCGGCGTCAGGCCCCTCCGGCCCTGGCCACGTGGCGTTCCCGCTCACGTAGCGCGAAAACTTCGCAATCTGATTGTCATGCGTCAGAAAAAAAACGGGTATGCCCCGCCGGCCCAGGCTTCGAGCAACGGCGAGGCCGCCGTGCGCACCGCCGACAACGAGCGCACCGGGGCCGTGATGTCGAGAGGCACTCAATGTTCAATCCCGGGACCCACGTCCCAACGTTATTGCTGCGGTTGCATGGCGGCCTGAGGAACGGCGGCGACCGGCAAGGGCAGCGCCCTGCCGCGAACCGCACGTGTCACGCTACGCGCGGCATAGCCGCATCCCGCAACGAAGCGCGGCAAGGGGCCGAAGCTGCCGACGGCCGGCGAGCCGACGAAATGCAGCCCCGGAATCGAGGACTCAAAGCCGCGCGACAAGACCGGGAAATTTCCGCGCAGTGCGATTCCCTCCAGGAGTTCGGGCGCAAGCACGTTGAGCTTAGCGAGATCGGTCTTGTAACCGGTTGCGGCCACCACATGATCGAACTCCGAGAAGCCACCCTCGAACTGCAACGCGGCACGGCTGCCGCTCACCCTGGCCTCGCGCACAATGCGCCCCGCGTTCATGTGGACACCGCCGGCGCGCGCGCGCAGCCATGCGCTTGCCGCCGGCCGCAGGCTGCGCTTGCTGAGCGCGTCACGGAACCCGGCTGGCAAGACGCGCAGGATGCTCGGCACATCGACCGCCCAGTTGTAAGGGAACGGCCCGACGGCCGACGGCGCAGTCATCACCTTGTGTATCCACCATTTGAGGATTTCGCTGCGGCCTTGCTGCGATGCTTCTGCGCCGATCCAGTGCACGGGGCCGCGGCAAATGAGTTCGACCTCCGCGCCCGCCTCGTTCAGCAACACAGCCGACTCGCACGCGCTCTGCCCGCGCCCGACCACGGCAACCTTCTTCCCGCGAAAATCGGCCGGCGCAATCACCGCGGACGAATGGCTGAGAAGGTCAGCCGGCAGTCCGCGGAATTCATCAGGGATGAAAGCCTGGTTGGTGAGCCCCATGGCCACGACGACGCGCAAGGCGTCGACCGCGCCGCCGTCTTCAAGTCTCAGCTGAAAGCCGTTGCGGCTCGACGCAATCGATCTGACCATGCGCGGATCGACATCCGGCACAGCGCGACGTTGAAACCACTCGCCGTAGCGAACGAAATCCTTAAGCGGCAGGTTCTCGACATGCGCGATGCCGTGCGCGTCCGCGAAGACATCGAGCGAGTGCTCGCGGGCGGGATCGATGATGTGCGACGCGCGCCACGGAGAACGCAATTTCATGCCGTTCGGCATGTTCTTGCGCCAGAAGCCCATGGTGTCACCGAAGACCCGGTTGGATACCCCGGCTGCCCTCAGATGAGTCGAAATTGAGAGTCCATAAGGACCGGCGCCGACGATGGCGACTTCGCACGCATCATGTGACATGAGATCGACCTAGCCCTTTCCCGAGCACGATCGGTCGGCGCGCGCCGGCACCTCCTCGGGATTTGCCAAAAACGAAAATGTATAAGCCCAGGCGATACCACGCGAGCAAGAACAGCGCGGCCGATTCGAAGACCATGGTTACCGACAGGGCGACCGCCGCCCCGGTAACGCCAATGCGCGGCACCAACACGATGCAGCCGATTAGGTTAACAGCGAAGGCGGCCGCATAGACAAGCGCGCACACGCGCTGCTCGCCGAGCATGTTAAGCAAGCGCTCGGCGGGGCCGATCGAGGCGCGGGCCACTAGCCCGACCGCAAGAATGAACATCAACGGATATCCGGCGGTGAAGGCCGGACCGAACAGCCATAGCAGTGGCTTCCCCACGGCCAAAATCGCCACGGTCGCGACAAGTGACGGCCAGAACGTCCACCGCACCGCAGCGGCGACAAGCGCGGCCAGGCCGTCCCGATCGCCAGCTAGATGATGAGCGCTGAAACGCTGCGCAATCACGGCGGATACCGAAAAAGAAACGAAAGTAACCAACAGGAGTGTGCGCGCCGCTGCGTAGTAAAGTGCGACGTCCTCCGGCGAGCGAAATTGCTGAAGCACCAGCACGTCCGTGTAGGTCAGCAATGTGTAAAATCCGGCGACCAGGATGATCGGGGTCGACGTCGCAAGCCACGCTTTCACGTCGTATCGGCGCGGCCCCGGCGCGACGGTGCTTGCGAGGCGCCGGTCGACGATCGCAAGCTGAACGGCAGCCATCGCAATCGCCGCAACTACGACGGCCGCCATGACGCCCGTCGCATCGGCGGAGAGCCCCACCCAATAGGCAAGCGCCATCAGCGCCAGCACCGCAATCGGCCGCCAGAGAAAGTGCGGAGCAAGTCCGAGCGCAATCCAGTTGTAGCTGCGCGCGATACCATCCAGCATGATCGACAGCGTGAAGAACGGCAGCGCCATGCACGCAAGATAGAGCGGCATGATGGCGTGCGGATCGAGGTGAGGCCCGACAGTCTTCACCAGCGCTGCGCCGAGCAAGCCGAGGCCGGCCGCCGAGAGAAAAGCCAGGCGCCGCGTGCCGGCAAGAAAGCCGCGCAGGTCGTCGTAGCGCCCGGCCGCACTGTATTCAGGGATGAGACGCTGCGCCGCGAGCGGCAAGCCAAGATGGACCAGATCGCCAAACAGCAGCACCCAAGTCCATGCATACACGTAAATGCCGAATTGGTCGCCGCCCATCCAGCGCGCCAGAACAACCTGCGAGACGTAGACGGCGGCGGCGCTGGCGACGCGGATGACAAAGGCAATTCCGGCATCCCGCTTGACGACGGCGTGATCGTGTCCGCCGCCGAAGCTTGCGATCACCCAGGTCTTGGCGCGCGCAAATACCGGCGCAAACGGCAACTTCCGTCGTCTCGGGCCCGGCGCGACATCGGCGACAGTCGTTCGCTTGGTCAAGCTCATGTCAGAAACTGTTTAGCGCCAATAAGTTAACGCGAGGCTGATGCGATCGCACACAAACGGTCCGAAAGGCGTTTTCGATCAATCGTTTGCAAGATGATCATCGGCGGCGCCCGGAATGCGCTGCATTCGGCAGCAATGTGAGCCGGCAGGCGTTCCGCGAACGAGAATGATTTAGGCGCGCGCAAGACATACACAACAGAGTTTTTCTGCGCTCGCCAGCGCCGGCGTATTCATCATTCTCACTTCAGCGCGCCGCGCCAACAACGACTCGCCGGCATGAAAAGCCATTGCAGGACGCTGGCCGATCGTCTCTAGTCCGCACGGTCGGGCACGAGCGCACTGGGGTCGCATGGACGCGCAACAAGTCGAGATTGGCGGCAGGGCGCGCGATCTCGACCGCATGGTCGGCAACGCAAAGCGCGCAAGCAGTTTCCTGAAGGCGCTCGCGCATGAAAACCGGCTGATGATCCTGTGCATTCTCGCGGACGGCGAGAAATCGGTCGGCGCGCTGGAGCAAATGCTGTCTTTGCGGCAGCCGACGGTATCGCAACAGCTTGCCCGCCTGCGCGCCGACGGACTGGTTTCCACGCGGCGCGAGGGCAAGGTCATTTACTACAGCCTCGCCAACAGCGACGTCCGCGTTCTTATCGGCGCGATGTACGACGTATTCTGCCGCAAGGCTTGTCGCCGCTAAAAGCCTGTAGCCAAGGGACGGCGGCAAAGAGCACAATCCCTCGCGATGCACGGCGGCTGTTTCGCCGCGCGACGGGGGACCTTCATGAGCGTGAATTGGCACAGCGGAAAATTGCGCGCCAGGCACTGGGCCAGCTTGCTGATGGCAATGCTTGCCATGGGCGGCTTGGCGCAACCTGCGGCGGCTGAATATCCTGATCACCCGATCCGCCTCATCGTGCCGCAGGCAGCGGGCAGCGCGACCGACACGCTGGCGCGCCTGGTCGCCGCGACCGCCGGTCCCGAACTCGGCCAGACCATCGTGGTCGACGACCGCCCCGGCGGCGCGCTCACGCTCGGGCTCGACCTGCTCGCCAAATCGCCGCCCGACGGCTATACCATCGGCATGGGGCCGATCGGCGCGCTTGCGATCACGCGCCACATGATCGCGAAGCTGCCGTACAACATCGAACGCGACTTTCAGCCGATCTGTCTTGTCACCCGTGGGCACCTGATGCTTGCGGTCACGCCGGCGCTGCCGGTGCACTCGGTGAAAGAGCTCATTGCTTACGCCAAGGCGCATCCCGGCGAGCTGCTGAACGCTTCGTCGAGCATCGGCTCGCCCGGCCACGTCGGTGCGGAACTGTTCAAGTACATGACCGGCACGAAAATAACGCACGTTCCCTACAAAGGCGGCGCCGACGCGATCAAGGACCTGATCGGCGGGCGGGTGCAGATCATGTTCGAGAGTCTCAATTCGATCTCGCCGTTCGCGCACAATGGGCAGGTCCGCGCGCTCGGCGTCACCGGCGCCAAACGCTCGCTCGCTTTTCCCGACATCCCGACGATCGCGGAAGCCGGCGTTCCCGGCTACGAGGCCGGCACATGGAGCGGCGTCATCGCGCCGGCCGGCGTGCCGAAGCCGATTGTCGACAAGCTCAATGCGGCGATCAACAAAGGCCTCAAGTCGAAGCTGTTTACCGACAAGCTCGCCGGAATCGGCGATGAGGCGGCCGGCGGCAGCCCCGAAGAATTCGCCGAACTCATCGCCAAGGATTCGGCAAAGTGGCGTGAGGTCGTGACGCGGATCGGGTTGAAGCTCGGCCGATAGGATTGCGCGAAGCTAGGTCGGCTCCGCCACATCGACGATCCGCATCTGCACCCGTTCGGCTCCCTGCCATCTGTCGATGGTCAGGCTGCCGGCCACGTGCATTGGCTGCCCACGATTTTCCAGCAGGGCCTTGCCGATCGCCTGGTCCGCTGCGCGGAAGGCGACGGCGTTGATGAATTTTCCGTCGCCGGAGCGCAGCCGCGCGCGGATGTGATTGTCCCCGACCGGATCGGCATAGGCCACGACGTGCGACGGCAGCGCGAGGACAGGCTCCGGATTGCCGGCGCCGAACGGCCCTGCCTGTGAGATCGCTTCGGCCAGTTCGACTGTCGCGCCACCTGCACTGACCGCGGCATCGACAAGCAAGGCGCTTTCGCGCCGCGCGACCTCGACAGCCGACGCCAGCGCATCTTCGAGAAAGGCGCGAAACGCCGCGAGCGCATCCCGGCGCAGCGTGATGCCCGCCGCCATCGCGTGGCCGCCGCCTTTCAGCAGCAATCCCTCGCTGACGCCGTGGCGCAC
>DASSRW010000256.1:0-9112 GCA_035701545.1 Pseudolabrys sp. | reverse complement strand
GATGCGCGCGCCGCCGTGACCTATGACCGCCAGGTGCCGCCCAAGACCTTCAAGCAATATCGCGACTGGGTGGCGATGCATGTCGATGCCCTCAACCATGCGCTCGAGGGCATACCGGAAGAGCGCATCCGCTATCACGTCTGCTGGGGAAGCTGGCCGGGGCCGCACACGACCGACGTGCCGCTGAAGGACATTGTCGATCTCATTCTGAAGGTGAAAGTCGGCGCCTATGTCATCGAGGGCGCCAACCCGCGGCACGAGCACGAGTGGAAGGTGTGGAAGGACGCCAAACTTTCACCAGGGCAAATTCTGGTGCCGGGCGTTATCAGCCACGCGACCAACGTCGTCGAGCATCCGGAGCTGGTTGCGGAGCGCATTGTTCGTCTGGCGAAACTTGTCGGCCGCGAAAACGTGATTGCCGGCACCGATTGCGGATTTGCGCAGGGACCGTTCCATCGCCGGGTGCACCCTTCGATCATGTGGGCCAAGCTGGAAGCGCTGGCGGCCGGCGCGCGCCTTGCGAGCAAGCAGCTCTGGCAATAGCTTTGTGAGCGCGGCCACCGGCAGCCGCTGACCCGGAGCTTATCGATGGACATCAGCGCCCAGCATTCCAGCGGCATCGCAGTTCCGTTCGACCGCGCGCGGCTCGACCGGCTCATGGACGAGGCGGGCATCGACGTCATCGTCGCCACGTCGAAGCACAACGTGCAGTATCTGTTGGGCGGCCACCGCGCGAACTTCTTCGACTACATGGATGCGACGGGCATCACGCGTTATCTGCCGGTGATGATCTATCCGAAGGGTGCGCCGGAAAAGGCGGCTTACTTCGGCCACCGGCTCGAAAAGTTTCAGCGCGAGGTCAACCCGATGTGGACGCCGGAGTCGCAGACGTCCTGCGCGGGGTCGGTCGACGTCATGCAGAAGGCGGTCGAGCACATGCGCAAGGCCGGCCTCAAGCCCAAACGCATCGCCGCCGAATTTGGATTTCTTCCCTATGACTCATCGATTGTGCTGCGCGGCGCCTATCCCGATGCAGATATGGTCGATGCCGTCTTCGTGCTCGAGCGCCTGCGCGCGAAGAAAACGCCGGAGGAACTAAAGAGGCTGAAATATGCCTCCGAGGCCGTGATCGATTCCATGACGATGGTGATGGCCAGCCACGGGCCGGGCGCGACCAAGGCCGAGCTCATGGAGGCGCTGCGCCGCGAAGAAACCAACCGCGGTCTCACGTTCGAATATTGCCTGATCACGGCCGGAACGAGCCTCAACCGCGCACCCTCCGAGCAAAAATGGGAAAAGGGCGGCATCCTCTCGCTCGATTCCGGCGGCAACTATCAAGGCTACATCGGCGATGTCTGCCGCATGGCGATTCAGGGTGAGCCGGACGCAGAACTGGAGGACTATCTCGGCGAGATCGAGACGATCCAGCGCGCGGCGATGAAGCCGGTTCGCCCGGGCGCCATGGGTGGCGAAATCTACGCTGCCGCGGAATCGCTGTGCGCAAAATCGACGCATCACAATCATCTGGAATTTCTGGCGCATGGGATGGGCATGGTGAGCCACGAGGTGCCGCATCTGACCGACCGCGGTCCGGTGCCGTATCCGGCGAGCGACGCCGACCGGCCGCTGGAAGCCGGCATGGTCATCTCGGTGGAGACGACTTTGCTCCACCCGGCGCGCGGCTTCATCAAGCTCGAAGACACGGTCGTTGTTACGGACAACGGCCACGAGGTCTATGGCGAGGGCGCGCGAGGCTGGAACCGCGGCGGCACAGCCGCGTAGAACCCTTACGCCGCGACTTTCAGCACGACCTTGCCCTGGATGTGATCGTTCTCCATATGCCGGTGCGCGCGGGCGACGTCTTCGAGCGCGTAGGTCGCCCTGATAACCGGCTTGACCTTGCCGCCGTCGATCAGGCGGGCGATTTCCTCGAGCTGCTGCGCGTTGGGTGCCGCGATGTAATTGGTGGCGCGGATGTTGCGCGCTGCGGCGGCCTTCTCGTCCGGCTTTTGCAACGTCGAGATCAGGACGCCGCCGTCCTTCAGCACGGTCCATGACCGTTGCTGCGTTTCGCCCGCGATCAGATCGAAGACAAGGTCGATGTTGTCGACTGAATCTTCAAAATTTTCGTTCTTGTAGTCGATGACCTGATCGGCCCCGAGGCTCTTGACCATCCCGATATCTTCGGCGGAAACCGTCGTTGCAACCCATGCGCCTTTTGCCTTGGCAAACTGAATTGCAAAGTGGCCGACGCCGCCGGCCCCACCGTGAATCAGGACGCGCTGGCCCGCGCGCAATTGTCCGTGATCAAATAGACCCTGCCAGGCGGTAAGCGCGGCGAGCGGCACCGCCGCGGCCTGTACAAAATCAAGAGTCTTCGGTTTCGGCGCAGCCTCCTCTTCGGTCGCGAGCGCGTATTCGGCGTAGCCGCCCACATCCCGTCCGAGCATCGCGTAAACCGCATCGCCTTTCTGGAATTTCCTTACTTCGGCGCCGGTTGTTTCCACCACGCCGGCCACATCGCGGCCGAGAACCTTGGGCAATTGATCTTTCGTCACAGCCGGGTATTTGCCCGACCGGATCTTGTAGTCGACTGGATTGACGCTGGCGGCGGCGACGCGAATGACGATGTCGTCCGCGTTCGGCACGGGCCTGGAGATATCGTCGACCTCAAGCACATCGGCGTTGCCGAATGCATGAATGCGCACCGCGTGCATAAGCGACATGGCTTGCTCCTGCTGGGGTTGTTCCGGCGCGCGCTGCCAAGGCGCGGCGCCACGCCAATGAAATTGCGGCAAGCCGCGCGCGGTTCCGGCGCGCTGCGCAAATAAGATATGGGAGAGATCAGACGGCGGTTCGGCTTGCTACTTCGCCGAGGGCGCGGAGCGCGTCGGAGATCGTAACCGGGTAGGCCGCGTTTCCTTCAAGCCGCCGAAGCGGTTCAGGAAGCCGCTTCAGTTCGCTCGCGGCGTGTTCGCGCGCGGCGCTCAGCTTCGGAGCAGACGCGATGCGTTTTCCTTTTTTCATCAGTTGAACGATCAGCGGCCGACCGGCCTGGCTGTCGCGCTCAAGTGACACGATATCGCCGCGCATGGTTCCATCTGCTGCGAAATCGCGCCAGACCTGCTTGCGGCCGGGCCAGGTTTCCTTGCCCTGCGATAATTTCCGCCGCGGCTTGCCGGCGTATTCTTGAAGTTTGTAGGCGCAATCGAGCGTGGGTGCGTCCTGCGAGGTATCGAGGTTGGCGCCGATGCCGAACCCGTCGATGGGGGCGGCGGATTGGCGCATGACAGTGAGCACGTCTTCGTTGATGCCCCCGCTGACGAAGATCGTCACCTCTTTCATGCCGCCGTCGTCGAGAATGCGGCGGACCTTCTTCGACATCTCGATGAGATCGCCGCTGTCGATGCGCACCGCGCGCAGCGTTGCGCCGATTTCCTTCAGTTTCGGCCCGAGCGCGACGACTTTCCGTGCACCCGCTTCGGTATCGTAGGTATCGATCAGCAAGACCAGATTTTCGGGACGCGCGCGCGCGAAGTTCTCAAATGCCGCGATCTCGCTGTCGTGCACCTGCACATAGGAGTGAGCCATCGTGCCGAAGATCGGAATGCCGAAGAGCTGCCCGGCCCGCACATTGGCAGCGCCGGCAAAGCCGGCGATATAGCTCGCGCGCGCTGACATCAGGCCTGCTTCCGCGCCATGCGCCGAACGCAGACCGAAATCGACGACGGTTTTGCCGTTCGCCGCGAGGACCATGCGCGCGGCTTTCGAGGCGATCATCGTCTGAAAGTGCAGAATATTGATCAGCCGGGATTCGACCAGCTGCGCCTGCGGCAAGGGAGCAGTGATGCGCAGGATGGGTTCGTTCGGGAAAAAGACAGTGCCTTCCGGCATCGCATGTACATCGCCGGTGAAGCGGAAGGCGGCAAGATAATCCAGGAGATTTCTTCTGAAGCGGCCGGTTTTCTCCAGCCACGCAATGTCTTCGGCCGAAAATTGCAGATTTTCGAGATAGTCGAGCGCGGTTTCGAGTCCCGCCGCTAGCAGAAACTCGCGGCGCTCCGGCAGGCGGCGAACGAAAAATTCGAAAACCGCCTCCTTGTCCTCGCCCTCATCCAGGTAGGCCTGGACCATATTGAGTTCGTAAAGATCAGTAAGCAGGGGACTGATCGGAGGCGACATGGCCGGCACCCAACGCGTCACTCGGAAATCGCACTTGCCGTGCCGTGGTAGCGGACAGGATGGCTCCCCGGGCCGGATTCGAACCAGCGACCAACCGGTGAACAGCCGGTTGCTCTACCACTGAGCTACCGGGGAATGGGTAGCATGACGGGCCGTATAACAAAGCCATCGAGACTTTGCCACCCGGCGGTTCGGGCGTTCGGCTGTGCGCGCTTGGTCACGGCGAGACGACGGCGCAACACTCTTCGCGCCAGCGACTTGCCGCGCCGGATCTCCGAAGGCGGATGGAGGCCACGGCCGGAATCGAACCGGCGTGCACGGATTTGCAGTCCGCTGCGTCACCACTCCGCCACGTGGCCAATTACCCGCCGCCTTCTTGCGCCAACGCTATATAGGAGCCGGTTCGTCACGACAACTCACGAGCCATGCTTGCTTTTTTGCCGTTGTTGGCTCAAAACGCGGGCGATCCGCAATTGTCGTTCCGGGACATGATGATCGATTTCGCCGCCGCGCGCCGCATGATGGTGGACGGACAGGTTCGCACCGCCGACGTGACCGACCTGCGCGTGATCGCCGCAATGCTCGAGGTCCCACGCGAGCGCTTTGTCCCCTCCGACCACGCCGAACTTGCCTATCTCGACAGCGATCTTCCGGTGGACGTGGCCAGCGGGCGCCGGCTGCTCAAGCCAATGGTTTTCGGCAAGATGCTTCAGGCCGCGGAGCTTGCGCCGACCGACCGCGTGCTCGACGTGGGTTGTGCCACCGGCTATTCGGCCGCGGTTCTTGCCCGGGTGGCCGGACAGGTGACGGCGCTGGAGCAGGATTCCGCGCTTCTCCGGTTTGCGGCCGCCGCGCTCCGGTCTATGCCCAATATAGAGGTCGTTTCCGGTCCTTTGGACGAAGGCTGGCCGGCGGGCGCTCCTTACGATGCGATTCTGCTCGAAGGGGCCACCGAAATTGCTCCGGAGGCGCTTCTGCGCCAACTGAATGACCACGGACGGCTCCTGTGCATCCAGGGAAACGGTCCCGACGCCAAGGCAACCCTCTACCGCAAGAGCGAAGGCGATATCGGGGTCCGCCCGATTTTCGATGCAAGAGCAAGGACTTTGCCGGGCTTTGTTAAGCCGCCCGCATTCGCATTCTGAGCGGCCCTTTTCCATCTGTTGCCCTGTAGCCGCGGTCCCCTTTTATTGTGGGGAGGAAGATCGCTTAAGGGTTTTAAGCGGTTAGGCCAGCCTTTATACGTTAGGGCCTGTAGTTTGCCGTATCACGTCAGTATGGTGCATTGCATTTCGGTCGTCGGCTGAGGGGAAATTGCTGATGCGAGGGGGTGGCTGGGCAGGCGCCTTTGCGGTGACCGCAATCGCGAGTGCTTTCACTTTTCCACCGCGCGCAAGCGCCGACACCCTCATGTCGGCGCTGATCCAGGCCTATCAGCGAAACCCACAGCTCAATTCACAGAGGGCAGCCGTCCGGGCAACCGACGAAGGGGTGCCACAGGCGCTCTCCGGCTACCGTCCTCGTGTCAGCGTCACCGGGTCGGCGGGCGAGCAGTCGTTGTCATCCCTGACCAAACTAAGCGGTCGCAGTGCCGGGCTTCCGCCCGGTGCGGGGCCGCTCTACGTCACCCAAAGCGGTGCTGTGGGTACGTTTGGCACCGGCCTTACAGCGACCCAGACGCTTTTCGACGGCTTTCAGACCGGGAACCGGACCCGGCAGGCGGAAAGCTCGGTATTTGCCGCGCGCGAGACCTTGCGCAATACGGTTCAGACGGTGCTGCTGAACGCAGTGATCGCCTACATGAACCTGCTGCGCGACAGCGCCATCCTCGATTTGCAACGCCGCAACGTCGAGGTTCTGCAAGAGCAACTGCGGCAAACGCGCGATCGCTTCAATGTAGGCGAGGTGACGCGTACGGACGTGGCGCAGGCTGAGTCAAGTCTTGCGGCCGGCCGCTCGCAGGTGCTCAGCGCCGAGGCGACCTACAAGGCGTCGGTCGCGACGTACCGCCAGATCATCGGTGTCAATCCGAAAAATCTCGCGCCCGGCACGCCTGTCGACCGGTTCTCGCCGCACAACCTGAACCAGGCGATCACCACCGGCACCGCGCAGAACCCGACGGTGACGACGGCGCAATACAATGTCGATGTTGCGGAGCTTCAGGTAAAGGTCGCGGAGGGCGCCCTTTATCCGAACGTCACGCTCCAGGGCAATATTCAGAAGAATTGGTTTCCGCCCGGCAGCCTCAACACCCTTCAAAGCTTCAGCGCTTCCCTCGTCGGCCAGTTGACGGTGCCGATCTATCAGGGCGGCGCCGAATATTCCGTCATTCGGCAGGCGAAGGAGACGCTCGGCCAAAGACGGATCGACCTCGATACTGCGCGCGACACGGTGCGGCAAAACGTCGTGCAGGCTTGGGGGCAACTCGAAGCGGCGAAGGCCAATATTGAGGCAACGCAAGCGCAGGTGCAGGCGGCCGAGATCGCGCTCAACGGCGTGCGCGAAGAAGCGCGGGTCGGCCAGCGCACGACGCTGGACGTTCTCAACGCACAACAAACTCTGGTGAACGCCCGCGTGGCGGTTGTTACGGCGCAGCACGACCGCGTCGTGGCATCGTACACACTGCTTGCCGCCGTCGGGCGGCTCTCGCCCGAAGTGCTCGGCTTGCACGTGGCCGTGTACGATCCGCAGGTGCACTATCATCAAGTGCGCGACAGCTGGGCCGGTGTGCGGACGCCCGACGGACGCTGATCGCTTTTCGATCTGCCGGCGTTCGTCGCCACAAGTCGTGGACGACAACAATCCTAGACGCCACAGCGGCGTTCCGCTGGCGTATAAACATTGCAAAACCGCGATTCGTGTGATTCTGCCTTGGCAGGCAGACCACCAGGTGACATGGGAATGCGTGCATGAGCCAAGCGGCGAAGGCAGAAGAGCCCTCGATGGAGGAAATTCTGGCCTCCATCCGGCGAATCATTGCCGACGATGACGCCAGCAAATCCGCGAAGTCCCCCGAACAGGACCAGCGGCCGCAGGTGCAACCGCGGCCGGTCGCGGCAGCGCCGGTTCCCGCCGCCGCAGCGCCGCCCGGGGCCGCGCGCGATCAGGACGACATCGACGCGATGCTGGCCGATCTCGATCCGCCGAAGGCGCAAGCGCCGACGAGCAATAGCCCGCCCGATGTATTCGATCTGACCGAGTCCATGACCGCGAACACGCCCGCTGCCAATCTTCACACGATCGACGGCCAGCCGGACGTCGTGTTTGCGGAAAGCTCACCGGCTGACACGACCGCAGCGGTGGCGGAAGAGCCACGGCGTGTTCCGCCGCCGTCGGCGCCGGCAGCGCCCGACCCGGTCCTGCTGTCCAACAGCACGCGCGCCGCAGTCGACTCGGCGTTCAGTTCGCTCGCCCATACGGTCCTGGCGCAGAACGCGCGCACGCTTGACGACCTCGTGAAAGAAATGCTGCGGCCGATGCTCAAAAGCTGGCTCGACGACAACTTGCCGGGAATGGTCGAGCGCATCGTGCGCGCCGAAATCGAGCGCGTCTCGCGCGGGCGGCCTTGACGCTTAAACGGCCGCACGCCGTCTCAATTCCCAGGACAGCCAAAGGCCGACGGCGAGCAGCGAAGCGCCGGATGTCAAAAATATAGGCACAGCGCCGAATCGGTCGAATGCCACCCCGCCGACCGCGACCGCTGCCGTCTGCCCGAGATAGAGCGCGGCGGAAAAAATGGATACGGCGGTGCCACGCGCTTCCGGCGTCATCTGCGTGGCGTTTGTCTGCAATGTATTGTGCAGCATGTAGAAGCCGAGACCGACGACGGTGATGGCGAGCGGCGCCACCGCGTAGTGCGGCTCGAAGGCGAGCGTCGCGTAGGCGAGCGCAAGCAAGACGCCGCCGCATGCCGCAAGTCCGGCGGCGCCGAGGCGCTTGATCAGCATGTGAACCGACAGGCTGTAGATCAATCCGCCGATGGCGAACGTGCCGACGAACAGCCCGACCAAAGCGAAGCTGACGCCGAAGCGGTGATGCAGATCGGCACCGACATAGGTGAAGGCGCCGAACATGAGCCCGCTTTCCAAAAAGGCCATCGCGATGACGGCAAGCGCCCAGCGCGAGCGCAGCACGGCCGCGTAGTCCGCGATGAAATGCCGCTGTGGCCGCGTCTGCACGGCCGAGCTGTGCGTAAGTGGATTGCGCCAATACTCGGTGAATAACGCGCCCGCCGCGACGGCGAGCAATCCGGCCAGCAGGAAGAACACGTTGCGCCAGCCGAACAGGTCGCCGAGCACGCCGCCGGCCGTTTGACCGAACAGCTGGCCGAGTATTTGTCCGGAGAGGAAGCGTCCGATGACCTGTTGCCGCCGCTCGTAGGGGATGACATCGCCCATGAAGGCGAGGGCGAACGGAACGATCCAGCCGGTCGCCAATCCGCTGCCGAGCCGCACCGCCACCAGAACCGGCAACGAAGGCGCAAAGCCGCAGGCGATGACCATCACCGTCGAGCAGACCGCGGCGATCGACAGGCACAGGTATTTTCCGAAGCGGTCGCCGATCGGCCCGATGATGAGCTGGACTGAGCCGTGGGCGAGCAGATAGGCGGTGACCACGATCGAGGCGGCGCCAACGGTGACATGAAAATCGGCCGCGATCTGCGGCAGCAGTGAATCGGTCACGCGCACCATCGCCTGGGCCGCAAACGCGGCCAGCGACAGAAAGGCAATGGCGCGGCCGGCGCTGCGGCCCGTTCCGGCTTTGAGGGGTGGCAAGTTGACTCTCGGTCTTTGGCGGGCTTTCTAGCGCGTCGGCATCAAGCAAACTGCGATGATCGACAAGACTTATCAGCCTTCCGAGGTCGAAGGCCGTATTTACGAGGCGTGGGGGCGGGCGGGCGCCTTCCGGGCCGGCCGTGCCGACCGTGCCG
>DASSRW010000255.1:0-7248 GCA_035701545.1 Pseudolabrys sp. | reverse complement strand
GACCGGAGGCCGAGTTCTTCGTGTTCGACGACGTGAAGTACAAGGCCGATCCCTACAACACCGGTTTCCGGCTCGACTCCATCGAATTCCCGACCAACTCCGACACCGAGTATGAAGGTGGCAATCTGGGCCACCACATCGGCACCAAGAAGGGCTACTTCCCGGTGCCGCCGCAGGACACCGCGCAGGACATGCGCTCGGAAATGCTCGGCGCGATGGCGCGCATGGGCGTGAAGGTCGAGAAGCACCATCACGAAGTCGCTTCCGCCCAGCACGAGCTCGGCATGAAATTCTCGCCGCTCACGCTGATGGCGGACCATCTGCAAATCTACAAGTATTGCATCCATCAGGTCGCGCAGATCTACGGCAAGACGGCCACGTTCATGCCCAAGCCGGTTTACGGCGACAATGGCTCGGGCATGCATTGCCACCAGTCGATCTGGAAAGGCGGCAAGCCGGTATTCGCCGGCAACAAGTACTCCGACCTTTCGGAGACCTGCCTCTCCTACATCGCAGGCATCATCCGGCACGCCAAGGCGATCAATGCGTTCACGAACCCGACGACAAACTCGTACAAGCGCCTTGTCCCCGGCTTCGAGGCGCCGGTGCTGCTCGCCTACTCCGCGCGCAACCGCTCGGCCTCGTGCCGCATCCCGTACACGACCAATCCGAAGGCCAAGCGCGTCGAGGTGCGCTTCCCCGATCCGCTCGCCAATCCGTATCTTGCCTTCGCGGCGATGCTGATGGCGGGCCTCGACGGCATCAAGAACAAGCTCGATCCGGGATCGGCCATCGACAAGGATCTCTACGATTTGCCGCCCGCCGAGCTGAAGAAGATCCCGACGGTTTGCGGCTCATTGCGCCAGGCGCTCGGCGAGCTCGACAAGGATCGCGCCTTCCTCAAGGCCGGCGGCGTGTTCGACGACGACTTCATCGACAGCTATCTCGACCTGAAGATGCAGGAAGTGATCCGCTTCGAGCACACTCCTCATCCGGTCGAGTTCGAGATGTACTATTCGGCTTGAGCCGTCCACGCGCGGAAGACAAAAGGGCGCCCGTTCGCGGGCGCCCTTTTTGCGACCCACAGGCGCCGGTTCTTCCGGTGCTAGAGCGTTTTTGTTTTAGGTTGAATCGCTCCGCATGCGCTCTTCACCTCTCCCATAGGGAGAGGTCGGCACGGGAACGCGTGCCGGGTGAGGGGTTTAGAGCCTATTGAGAACCGTAGCCCCCTCACCCCAACCCTCTCCCCGTCGGGGAGAGGGAGCGCGCTGTGCCTGTTGCCGTTTCAACCCAAAGCAAAACCGCTTTAGCGGCCGGCGCCGGCGATCTCCTTGACCGGCCGGGTCGTTGCGCGGTGGGCCGCAACGGGCACGACGCGCGCCTTCGGAACCAGGCGCACCGCGTTTCCGGCGCGCGCCGCCGCAATCAGCCGGGAGGCCTCGTGCCGGGCAGGCTCCGCGTCCTCCGTCGTGTGCAGGCGGTTGCGTCCCGCGTGCTTGGCGCTGTAGAGCGCGGCATCCGCCCGCGCGATCAGCGCGTCAATGTCTTCGTCCGCGTCAGCGGAGACCGCCGCGCCGATGCTGACGGTCGCGCCGATCGGATTCTCGCCGATGACTGCGCCGGTGATCTCAAAGGCGGAGCGGACGCGCTCGGCGACCCGGCCTGTCGCAGCGAGATCCGCCGGGATGATGGCGGCGAACTCCTCGCCGCCAAGCCGCGCGATAATGTCGTCGGCGCGCATGCTGGAGCGCAAGGTGGAGGCGAACAGCCGCAGCACGTCGTCGCCGACCGCATGGCCGAACGTGTCGTTGATCGACTTGAAGTGATCAAGATCGAACATCAACAGCGTCACCGGCTGCTTGCGCTTGCGCTGCACGGTGCACAGGCTCCACGCGCTTTCCAGGAAGGCTCGTCGATTGAGCAGGCCGGTCAGCGCGTCCGTCGCCGCCGCGTGGCGGTGGATATGCACGTGATAGTCCTTCACCATCAGCATGACGATGAACGCCGCGCCGACGGCGTAGACCATCGTTTCCAGCGCAAAGACGTCGACCCAGCTTTCCGCCGCGCGATGCGGCAGGAAGGTCCGCATGACCATCGGCGAAAGGAAGATCACCGCGTGCAGCATCGGCACGACGATGGCCGCCGTGCGCGAATACAGCGACTTGCGGCGCTCGCGCCACAACTCGAAAGCGATGCAATAGGTGTAAGCCGCCACGATGACCGCGCCGATGCCGATCCGCACGTCGGCGCTGCCGGCTACGAGCGGAAGCTGGCACAGCGTCACCCAGCAAAGCGATCCGGCGAGGAGCGCAAGCGGCAGCACGCGGCGGCGATGAAAGAGCCGCACGCCGTTCCAGATCATGCCGCAGGCGCTGAAGATCAGCATTCCCGGCAGCACGGCCGGCAGCGAAAAGGTCGGAGACGGCAAGGCCCACAGGGCGATCGACGAGCCGCCGATCAGATACGCCGCGCCCCACCAGGCCAGCGCCCGGACGCTGCGTTCCTGCAGCCAGGAGAAGATCAGGAACAGGCCGAGCAACGCCGCGATGCAGATCGCGACGAGGTACAGGGTCGAGATATCCAATATCGGACTTTGAAGACCGATCGCGACCGGCATTTGCGTTCTCATGACATCCGCGCAATCGCATATCGCGCGGCAGCCTGAGGACGTTAGCGGCAAGCCGTGGTGAAAGGCTTGCGCGCTTGCAAGACCTTCGACGAAAGACTTGCTAAAATTGCAACCAATTCGTTGCCGAAACGGCAACGGGCGCGCTTTTCGGGCGCGCCCGTCGAAGCAAACCGGAGAAATGCCTCAGCGCTTCGAGAACTGGAAGGACCGGCGTGCCTTGGCGCGGCCGTATTTCTTACGCTCGACCACGCGCGGATCGCGGGTGAGGAAGCCGCCCCGTTTGAGCGTGGGACGCAGTTCCGGCTCGAAATAGGTTAGCGCCTTGGAAATGCCGTGCCGCACCGCGCCGGCCTGGCCGGAAAGCCCGCCGCCGGACACCGTGCAGACCACGTCGTATTGTCCGTTGCGGTTGGTGGCGACGAGCGGCTGCTGGATGAGCATGCGCAGCACCGGGCGCGCGAAGAACGTTTCAACCGCGCGCGTATTCACGGTGATCTTGCCCGAGCCGGGCTTGATCCAGACTCGCGCCACCGCGTTCTTGCGCTTGCCGGTCGCGTAAGCGCGCCCTTGCGCATCGACCTTTTTCTCGTATTTCGGCGCCTCCGGCGCGGCCGGCTTGAGGCTCGCCAATCCTTCCAGCGATTGCACGGTTTCGGCCACGGTCAGGCACTCCTCATATTCTTGCGATTCATCGCGGCGATATCGAGCTTTTCGGGCTTCTGCGCTTCGTGGGGATGCTCCGGCCCCGGATAAACGCGCAGATTTCCGAGCTGCACGCGCGCCAGCGGCCCGCGCGGCAGCATGCGCTCGACCGCCTTTTCCACGATGCGCTCGGGAAACTTGCCGGCCTTGATCGACTTTGCCGAGATTTCCTTGATGCCGCCGATGTAGCCGGTGTGCTTGTGATAAACCTTCTTCTCCGCCTTGCGGCCGGTGAGCACCGCCTTGGCGGCGTTGATGACGATGACGTTGTCGCCGTCGTCGACGTGCGGGGTATAGGTCGGCTTGTGCTTGCCGCGCAGCCGCATCGCAACAATCGAGGCCAGCCGGCCGACCACAAGGCCGGTGGCGTCGATCTCCACCCATTTCTTCTCGATATCGGCGGCCTTGGCCGAATAGGTCTTCATCGTCGGTTCCTTCGGGAAAAGGCAGGCGTCGCAACGCCTCGAAAGTGGCGCGTTTCTACCCGCCCTGAGCGCGCGCGGTCAATGCCTCATCGCTGCAAAACAAAACGTCGAATCAATGGCTTAAAAGATTGGTATTTTTATACCGTCATCTAATCAGCTTGTCTGCGGGATGGAATAGGTTGCCGTGACGTGGGCGACCGGCTCGGCCATTTTCTCCGAATAGATCGTCACCTCGCCGACGGCGAGGCGCTTGCCCACTTTCATCAGGCGCGCATCGGCCAGCAAATCGGCCTGCGCGGGCTTGCGCAGGAAATTGATGGTGAGATTGGTCGTCACGGCCAGCGGCTGCCGGCCGATGGCCGAAAAAACCGCGACATACATGGCGAAATCGGCAAGCGCCATCATGGTGGGGCCGGAAATCGTGCCGCCGGGGCGCAGCGTTTTCTCGTGGAATTCCATGCGCACGCGCGTCTCGCCATAGCGGACGCGCTCGATACTGAGCCCGCAGCCGTCATAAAACGCCTGCGGAAACTCAGCTTTCAGGAGCTCTGCGATTTCGTTCGCGTTCAGCGCCGGTGCCGGCATGCCCATCCCCTCGCCGGCCGATCCGGCGGCACCGTCATAAATACTCGTGGAGCACCGTCAATCGATGCGTGGACCAACCCGGATCGCCGCGTGATCGGGTCCGGATTGACGCCGGAGCAATTCCGCGTGCTTCAGGAGGCGCGTTTCTTGCCGTAGAGCGCGCGCAATTCGTCTTTCGCCTTGTTGAGCGTGCGCTTGCGGGATGCGGGAAGGTTCTTGCCGGCGCGGTTGACATAGAAGGTCAGCATCGACATCGCCGACCGGTAGGGATCGGACTTGCGGCGCCGGCTGCGATCGGCCGATCGCTTGAGCGAGCGCGCGATCTCCTTGGGGCTGCGCTTGCTGAACACGCCTCCTTCGAGCGTCAGCGCGTCGCTGTGCTCGGTCACCCGACGCGACCAACGGCGGCCGGGCTTCGCTTGTTTCGATTTGGTGCGTCGCTTCGCCATGACGTTCTCCTTTCGTCGGAAAACGCGTGATTTTGTGCTCCGTTCCCGGCCTTGCGCCGGCTGCACGCGGGGTTAAGTATCACAGCGCGATCCAGAACCCGGGCGATTCTCATGAACGTTCAGCCGACCGCCTCCCGCACAACCGACCTCGCCGCGCCGGTCTTGCTGCGCGAGCGCCAGGGCGAGATCGCCGTCCTGATCCTCAATCGCCCGCAGGCGCGCAACAGCCTGTCGGAAGCCTTGCTCGTCGCACTGAGCGAAGCGTTCGCGGACATCGCCAAAGACCGCAGCGTGCGCGCCGTGATGCTCGCCGCGAACGGCCCGGCCTTCTGCGCCGGACACGACCTGAAAGAGCTGACCGCGCGCCGCAGCGATGCCGACGGCGGACGCGCGTACTTCAAACATATCATGACGACGTGCAGCGCGATGATGCAGCAGATCGTCAGGCTGCCGCAGCCGGTCGTTGCCGCGGTGCAAGGCGTCGCCACCGCCGCCGGCTGCCAGCTGGTCGCAAGCTGCGATCTCGCGATCGCTTCATCGGCGGCGAAGTTCGCAACTCCGGGTGTCGATATCGGACTGTTCTGCTCCACGCCGATGGTCGCGCTGTCGCGCAACGTCCCGCGCAAGGCTGCGATGGAGATGCTGCTGACCGGCGAGATGATTCCGGCCGATGAGGCCGCGCGCATCGGTCTCGTCAATCGCGTCGTGCAACCCGGCGAGGAACGCAAGGAAGCGCTCGCGCTGGCCAGGAAGGTCGCGGGCAAGTCGTCCCACGTGGTCAAGATCGGCAAGGAAGCGTTCTATCGTCAGCTCGAGCTCGGACTTTCCGACGCCTACAGCTACGCCTCCGAAGTGATGACCGAAAACATGATGGCGCAAGATGCGGAAGAAGGCATCTGCGCCTTCATCGAGAAGCGCGCGCCGAAATGGGAAGACCGTTGAGTTCACACCCCGATGCGCTGCCGATGAGCAATTCGAGCCTCGTGTTCACGCCCGCCGCGCGCCAGGCCCAGGCCGAACGCGGCTCGGCGGCGGCGTATGAGCGGCGCTTTACCGAAGGATTCCCCGACCGCGTGACGGCCGAGCTTGCGTCGTTTCTCGCCGAGCAGGACACGGCTTTTCTCGCCACCGCGACCGCGGAAGGCGCGCCCTATATCCAGCATCGCGGCGGCCCGAAAGGCTTCATCAAGGTCATCGACGAGAAGACCATCGGCTTTGCCGACTACCGTGGCAACCGGCAATACATCACGCTTGCCAACCTTTCCGAGAACGACCGCGCGTTCCTGTTCGTGCTCGATCCCGCCCGCCGGCAGCGCATCAAATTCTGGGGCCGCGCGCGCGTGGTGGAAGGCAACGACGCACTGATCGAGAGGCTTTTCGACCGCGGCTACAAGGCCAAGCCCGAACGCGTCATCCTGTTCACCGTCGAGGCCTGGGACCAGAACTGCTCGCAGCACATCGTCGCCCGCTTTTCGGAAGAGGAAATCGCCGAAGCGATCTCCGCCATCCAGGAAAAAATCGCGGCGCTCGAAGCCGAGAACCGGCGCCTGCGCGCGGAGCTCGCCCTGGCAACAGAGAAGGCGATCGCGCCGGAATGAATCACGACACTTACGCCGACAGCTACATTCGCGGCATCCTCAACACCGTGAAGACCATCGCCATAGTCGGCATCTCGCCGAAGGACAACCGGCCAAGCTATTTCGCGTTCAAGTATCTGCTCGAGCGCGGCTACCGCATGGTCCCGGTCAATCCGGGCCAGGCCGGCAAGGAAATTCTCGGCCAGAAGGTCTACGCCAGGCTCCCCGATATTCCCGAGGCCGTCGACATGGTCGACATCTTCCGCGCCGCGCAGTTTGCGCCGCAGATCGTGCGCGAGGCGCTGGAGATGAAGCCGCGGCCGCAGGTGATCTGGATGCAGCTCACCGTCCGCAACGACGAGGCGGCCAAGCTCGCGGAAGATGCCGGCATGAAAGTGGTGATGAACCGCTGCCCCAAGATCGAATACGGGCGGCTCTCGTCGGAGATCTCATGGGTCGGCGTCAACTCCCGCACGCTCACATCCAGGCGCGCCAAGATCCTCGGCAAGGGCGTGCAGCGCATGTCGCTCAACCGCGTCACCATGCAAGGCGGCGCAACGGACGCAACCGACAAGGCGATGCAGGAAAAGGACGGCTAGCGTCCTTTTGTCGTGATCGGGCGCAGCAAACGTAGGGTGGGCTCAGGCGCGCCCGGATCGGCGCGGAGTTTACCATCGGGCCGCGCTTCGCGCGGACCCGTTGGCGCCGTTCGGGTGCAGGCTCCGCGCCGAGCCCACCGCGGCGCATACGCGCGTCGTGAGGTTCGCGGTGGGCTTTGCTTCGCTCAGCACCACCCTACCATCTTGCGTGCGCGGGCCCGCCTTGACCCCCCTGCCCGCGGCTGAATAAATCCGCCGACAAGCGGCCGGTAGCCGCGCAAC
>DASSRW010000254.1:0-5727 GCA_035701545.1 Pseudolabrys sp. | reverse complement strand
GCGGCCCACCTCCTATCCGGGCATGTTTTTTGCGCGCGTTTATTTGGTTCTGTGCCATTTCCTAACAGTTTCCTGGGTTGAAAAAAAATTGGCGACGCGATTGGCGTAGTGACAGGGGCGATACCGGTCATGATTTGCGGTTTCGTTCTCAGCCATCATGCCGGCTGAGCTTTCCGGGCAGTCGATCGGCCGCGCATCAATGCTGGCGCGGATAAAGCTCGGCTCGACGGCTCGAAACGTGTCGGCCGGAGGTTTCGCTAGCAGGCAAAAAAGGGCATTGATCGAGACCGCCCCTAAGGGCTAAGCTCGTTCCGTAGCGCGCCGACAATCGTTTATTGAATCCGGTTCCGCAGCCGCAACTTGGCTCAGCGCCGCTGGTGGTTTCTCAACTGCGGATTCTGGATTGAGTCAAACAGCCGATCAGCCTTTTCTTGAATGGTGTAAAAGATGTTTGTGCATTGCGTACGAGGGGGCAGCCGATAAGAATGCAAGAAGAGCTAAAGCTCCGCGGGCAGATGCAAAAGGTGCTGCACGCCATCTACAACCGGGAGATAGCCAGGGTCGCGGTTGGCGCGACCAACCGTGCGCCGGTTTCCGCCTTGCAGGGCACCCACCAGGCCTATCGGGTCATCGCCGAGATCATGGCCGAGGGCGCGCTGACGTTGTCGCAAGAAGGCACGGTGCTCTACTGCAATCCGGCTTTCGCGCGGCTTCTTTGTCGGCCGCTCGAGCAGGTGATCGGCGCGCGCTTTGCCGGCTGGGTCGGCGCCGAGGATCAGACGCGATGCGCGGCCTGGCTGGCCAACGCGAGCAAGCCATGCTGGACCGCTGTCCAACTGGTGCGCGGCGACGGCGCTGCGATGCCGGTTCAATTGGCGGCGAGCCGGTTCGTTGGTGTCGATCTGCCCGGCGTGATTTGTGTGATCGTTTCGGATCTGACCGAACGCGAGCGCCGTGTCGCGTTAGAAGTCGAACAGCAAGCGGCGCGCGCGCGGGAGGAAGCGCTGCGCGAGCGTGAAGCGAAACTGACGCGAATCAACGCGGAGCTTGCGGAAGAGAAGTCACGGATGATGGTTCTTTGTGCGGAGCTCAACGAGCGGGCGCGCCAACTCAAACGTGGCGACGCGAAGAAGACGCGTTTCTTGGCCAACCTGAGCCACGAGATTCGTAGCCCGCTCAATTCCATTTTTGCGCTTACGACTCTACTGCTGCGCCGGAGCGACGGCGAGTTGAGCCCCGAACAACACGAGCATGTCGGTTTCATCCGCAAGGCGGCGGACTCGCTGCTCGATCTGGTCAACGATCTATTAGATTTGGCGCAGATCGAAGCCGGCAAGATTCAAGTACACCTGTCGGAATTCGAGGCGGCGGAGCTGTTGGATAGCTTGCGCGGCATGCTGCCCGCGCCGCTCGTGAGCGCCACCGTGCGACTTGTCTTCGAGGAGCCGGCTGGTATTCCTAGTTTGTCTTCGGACGAAGGCAAGGTGTCGCAGATATTGCGCAATTTTGTCGACAATGCCTTGAAGTTTACCGCGCGCGGCGAGGTGCGGGTCGCTGCCTCACACGACCCGGCGAACGACCAGATCATCTTTTCGGTGCGCGATACCGGCATCGGGCTGGCACCCGCCGATCAGGAGAGGATCTTTGATGAGTTTACCCAATTGGAAAATCCGGCCCAGGGCACGGTCAAGGGTTTGGGCCTGGGTCTGCCGCTATGCCGCCGGCTCGCCGTGCTGTTGGGAGGCCGCATCACACTGGAGAGCGAAGTCGGCGCCGGATCGAAGTTTTCCCTGGTGTTGCCGCGTCGCTATCAGCAGGGCAATGAAGTGAAAAAAATAGTACGATGGGGCGGACTATCACTCCAAGATCCATTCCGGTCTCTGACTCGGTAAGTCGCGGTCATGGCCGTCGCTAAAAACTATACTATTCTCAATGTCGACGATAACGAGGCCGGCCGCTACGCCAAGAGCCGCGTTTTACAGCGTGCCGGCTATCGGGTGGTGGAAGCGGCCACGGGTGCAGCGGCGTTACAGTTGGTGACGGAAGTGCGCCCGGAGTTGATTTTGCTCGACGTCAAATTGCCGGACATCGACGGCTTGGACGTATGCCGCGCCATCAAAAACAATCCCGCCAGCGCGGCAATCATGATCCTGCAAATCTCCGCGTTCCAGGTCACCGCCGCGGACCGCGTAAGAAGCTTGGAGAGCGGCGCGGACGGATATTTGACCGAACCTGTAGAGGCCGAAGAGTTGATCGCGACTGCGCGGGCCTTGTTGCGCCTGTACGAGCGCGAGCGGGAAAACCGCCGGCTGCTCGCCGAGCTGGCCGCCAGCGAAGCGCAGTTTCGCGCATCTTTTGAATCGACTTCGGTCGGCATGTGCCAGGCCGAACCCGTTACCGGTCGTATCCTCAAAGCAAACCGCTGCTTTTGCCAGATGGTCGGTTTCACCGAACAGGAACTGCTCGAGCGTTCGTTCGCGGACATCACCCACCCCGACGATCGCGCGCAAGACAAGTTTCTCGCCTTGTTGCGCGGCGAATTGTCCGAGCATCATCTTGAAAAACGCTACATTCGCAAAAGCGGCGAGGTCATCTGGGCCGACGTGACCGTCAATCTGGTACGCGACGGCAACGGTGATCCGCTGCGCACCATCGCAGTCGTGCACGACATCACGCGGCGCAAGCAGGCCGAAGCGGCGCAACGCCAAAGCGAACAGCGATTTCGCGAGCTCGCCAATCTGATGCCGCAGATCGTGTTCACCGCCGCGCCTTCCGGCCGGCTCGATTTCATCAACAATCAGTGGGCGGAGTACACCGGGGGCTCCGACCAGCGCGCCATCGCCGAGGGTTGGGACGCGTGGATCCATTCCGAGGATCGGGAGACGATGCAGCGCGCCTGGCGCGCGTCGGTCGCCCGCGGCGCGCCGCACGAGTCGGAGTTTCGCCTGCGCGGCAAAGACGGCATCTATCGCTGGAATCTCAACCGCAGCGTGCCGTTGAAAGACGACGGCGGCGAAGTGATCAAATGGATCGGTACCAGCACCGACATCGACAGCTCCCGGCGCCTGCACGAAGCGTTGCGCGAGAGCGAAGAGCGGCTGCGCCTGGCGGTGGAAGCGGCGCGTTTCGGCACCTACGATGTGGACGTCGAAAAAGATCAGATTTTCGGCTCGCCCGAGCTGCGCGCGACCTGCGGCCTAAGCGGCGTCGCGCCGCTCAATTCGGCGGCGGCCATCCGTTTGATTCATCCCGCGGACAGAGCCGCTACCGCAAAAAAAATCGGCGCCGTGCTTGACTCCGGCAGTGACGGCGCGCACGAGGCCGAGTTCCGCATCGTTCTCGCGGACGGCGAGGTGCGCTGGGTGATCCTGCGGGGCCGGGTCTACTTTGCCGGCGAGGGCGCGCAAAAACGCGCGGTGCGCGGTCTCGGCACGGTCACCGATATCACCGCGCGCAAGCGCGCCGAAGAGCAGCTTCGCTTGCAGAACGATCGCTTGGAGCTGCTGGCAAAGGCAGCCGAACGGCTGCTCGTCGCCTACGATCCGCGCGCCATGACGCGCGAGGTTTTCGCCACCGTACAGCAGTATCTGGGACTTGACGCCTATGTCAGTTATGGGGTCGATGAAAACGGCAACGGTTTGATTCTCGAAGCCTCGGCCGGTATCGCGGCGGAGATCGCGCCGGCCTACGCGCGGCTTGCGTTCGGTGAATCCTATTCCGGCACGGTGGCGCAGACGCGCGCGCCGATACTCGTCGAGCACTTGCAAGACAGCACGGACCCCAGGGGAGAGTTGAGCCGTCGAGCGGGTTTCCGCGCCTATGTCTGTCATCCGTTGCTCGTCGGCGATCGACTCTTGGGCACGTTGGCGTTTGCCAGCAAGCATCGCGACGCTTTCGAGCCCGACGAGATCGAATCCATGCGGACGATCTGCCATTACGTGGCGATGGCCAAAGAACGGCAGCGCCTGCTCGATCAGGCACAGCGGCAGGCGGAGCATCTGGCCAAAAGCGAGCTGCGCCTTCACCTCGCCCTCGACACCGCCAACGTCGGCATCTACGAATGGCAGCTGCAAACCGTGCAGGCGATCTGGGATGACCGGCTGCGCGCCCACTGGGGCGTGCGTGCGGGCGCGCCGATCACCTACGACATGTTCATGGAGGCGATCCATCCCGCCGATCGAGCCGCCGTGCAGGCGGCCATGGAGCCGGCTCTCGAACCCGCCGGTTCGGGCAAATTCGACGTCGAGTTTCGCGTAATCGGACACGATGATGGATTGGAGCGCTGGATTGCGTCCCGCGGCCAGGTGTTTTACGAAAACGGCCGTCCGGCCCATTTGCTGGGCACGACCTTCGATCTCACCGACCGCAAGCGCGCAGAGCTAGAACTGATTTCGCTGCGCGATCGGCTCGCCCTCGAGCTCACCGAGATGACGCGCTTGCACGAGCTCAGCACCGCGCTCCTGGCCGAGAGCGATCTGTCTGCGATGCTCAACCGCGTGCTCGAAGCTTGTGCGCAGCTGTTGCACGCGGAAATGGGCAGCGTGCAGCTCTACGAAGAAGGCGACCAATGTCTGAAGCTCGTTGCGCAGCAGGGATTCGATCAGGCTTTTGTCGACCACTTTAGAATCGTCCGAAGCGATTCGAATTGCCCCTGCGGCGCGGCCCTGGCGCGAGGTGAACGGGTCGTCGTTGAAGATCTCTCACGGCAGGCCGAATTTGCCGAGTCGGCTGAATTTTTGGCTCGATATGGAGTTGTGGCGATCCAATCGACGCCCATTTATAGTCAAGGGGGCAAATTGCTCGGCATGCTTTCGACCCATTTCGCCCGGCCGCACCGGCCATCGGAGCGCGAAATGCGGATCTTGGATCTTTACGTGCAGCAGGCTGAGCGGGTAATCGAACGCCGGCAGGCGGAGGACGCGCTGCGGACAAGCGAGGAGCGGCTGAGCTTGGCGCTGGAGGCGAGTCACAGCGGAGTTTGGGATCTCGACTTGGTAAGCGCCGAGTCGACGGTGAGCGAATCGTTTCGCGCGCTGCACGGATTTTCCTCCGCCGAGACGGTGACGTACCGGAAATGGCTGATGTGTCTAAACAAGCAAGACCGTCGCCGGTTGATCGATTACAACAAAGAATTGTTTCGGACCGGCACGGAATTCAGCTTCGAGTACCGTTTTCCGCATCCGATCTCGGGCGAACGCTGGCTTGCGGCTACCGGCCGCGTGGTGCGCGATGCCGAGGGACGACCGGCGCGCTTGATCGGCGTCAACAGTGATATTACCGAACGCAAACACTTCGAGTCGGCGCGCGCCCAGCTCGCCGCCATCGTGGAATCGTCCGACGATGCGATCATCAGCATGGATCTGGCGGGGATCGTTACGAGCTGGAATCGCAGCGCGGAAAGATTGTACGAGTACCGCGCCGCGGAAATGATCGGCCGGTCCGTGTCCGTGTTGGTCCCCGACGATTGCGCGGAGGAGGAACAGGCGATTCTTGAGCGTATCGCGCGGGGGGACGCCATCGACAACTACGAAACGCGCCGGCGCCGCAAGGACGGCATCGATATCGATGTGGCGCTCACGATTTCCCCGATCAAGAATGATCAGGGAGCGATCATCGGCGCGTCCAAGATTGCGCGCGACATCAGCGTGCGGCTTGCCGCCCAGGAAACGCTCTGGCGCAGCGAAGAGCAGTTGCGCCTGGCGCAGAGCGCCGCCCACGTCGGCATTT
>DASSRW010000253.1:0-19183 GCA_035701545.1 Pseudolabrys sp. | reverse complement strand
ACGATCGGCGCCAGCGTGCCGCGCACCGGTACCTATGCAGTGCAGGGCGAGGATGAGCTGAAGGGCATGCAGCTCGCCGTCGAGCACATCAACGAGGGCAACGAGCTGATCAAGAAGATCGCGCCCAAGGTGACCAAGGGCGTGCTCGGCAAGCAGGTGAAGCTGGTGGTCGCCGATTCGGGCGCCAAGCCGAACACGGCGGTGCAGGCGCATCAGCGCGCGATCACCGAGAACAAGGCCGTGCTGCTCACCGGCTCGACCTCGTCGGCGGTCGCGGTCGCGACCAACAAGCTGGCACAGCGCGAGCACGTTCTTTACGTGTCCGGCATCTCCGGCTCGAACGACACCACCGGCAAGGACTGCGTGCGTTACGGCTTCCGCCAGAACTTCTACGGCGAGACCGCGGCCAACGCGATCGGCCCGGTGCTGGTGAAGAACTTCGGCAAGAACCGCAAAGCCGCGTTCATGACGCCGGACTACACCTACGGCCACACCGTCACCAAGTCGGTCAACGAGTACCTGACCAGCAAGGCCGGCTGGAAGCAGGTGACCGACCAGGTATCGCCGCTCGGCACGCAGGACTTCAGCCAGTATCTCACCAACATCGCCAACTCCGGCGCCGAGTTCATCATCAACGTGAACTGGGGCCGTGATGCGGTGCTGTCGGTGCAGCAGGCCAAGCAGTTCGGCCTGACGCCGAAGATGAAAATGGTGATCCCCTACCAGATTCCGTTCCTTGCCAAGGAAACGGGACCGGAACTCATGGCGGGCGTTTTTGCCGCCACCGATTACTGGTGGACGCTGGAAGACAAGTATCCGCTCGCCAAGAGCTTCAACGCGGAGTTCCGGAAAAAGTACGGCTACGAGCCCGAGTGGGGCGCGGAGAACGCTTACTGCAGCTTCGCGCACTGGTCGCGCATGGTGCACGAGGCCGGCACGTTCTATCCGCCGGCGGTCATCAAGACCTACGAGAAGGGCGAGACCATCCCGTCGCTGGTCGGCGACGTGCATTACCGCCCGCAGGACCATCAGTGCGTCCGTCCCGTCGTCATCGTCCGCGGCAAGGCGCCGAAGGCCATGAAGAACAAGGAGGACTTCTGGGAGGTTCTCGAGGTCGTGCCGGGCGCGCCGCTGATGCAGAAGCCGGACGCGTTCGGCTGCCATCTCGGCGACTACACCTGAGGGCTCCGGCAAACGCCTTCTTCGCATCGACGATGCGGAGAAGGTTTCACAGACGGCCGTGGGGCGCGCGACCAGGCGTCGCTCCCACGGCCTGCCTGTTGTAAGATTGCCGGCGGTGCGGGCCCAAAGCCCCGCGAACTGATAAGAATGATAAGAATAAACCAAGGCGAATCACGGACGGCGGCGTGATCAACTGGGGCAACTTTATCTCGCAATGCTTCAACGGGCTGGTGCTCGGCGCGCTGCTTGCGCTGATCTCCTCCGGCCTGACGATCATTTACGGCACGCTCGGCGTGCTGAACCTCGCGCATGGCGCGATGTTCATGCTCGGCGGCTATGCCGGCTGGGTCGCCTACAGCTACAGCGGCTCGTTCATCGCGGCGGTGGCCGCCGGGTCGCTGTTCGTCATGCTTGTCGGCGTCGTCGTAGAGCGGGCCATCATCCGCTCCTTCTACAGTCGCCCGCATGAGGATCAGCTGCTCGTCACCTTCGGCCTCGGCATCGTGTTCGTCGAGGCGGTGCGGTTCTTCTTCGGCAGCCTGTCGAAAATGGTGTCGCCGCCGCCGCCGCTGGTCGGCATCATGAACCTCGGCTTCATGTTCTACCCGACCTATCGCATCGCGCTGCTCGGCATCGTCGCCGTCGCGCTGATCGCCTTGTTCATCGTCCTCTACAGGACCCGCATCGGCATGATCGTGCGCGCCGGCATCGAGGACGCGGTGATGGTCGATTCGCTCGGCATCGACGTCTACAAGATCTTCATGCTGGTGTTCGGCATCGGCGCGATGGCGGCGGGCTTCGCCGGCATCGTCAATGCGCCGGTCGTTTCGATCGCGCCCGACGTCGGCGAGGCGATCCTGGTGCAGACCTTCGTCGTCGTCGTGATCGGCGGCGTCGGCTCGTTTCCCGGCGCGGTGCTGGGCGGCCTGATCGCCGGCGAAATCATCAGCATCACGTCGATGTTCGACCCGGCATACTCCTACGTCATGCTGTTCGCGGCGATGGTGGTCGTGCTGGTGGTGCGCCCGTACGGATTGCTCGGCACCAAAGGCCGCGAGTAGGTGATGCCGTCCTATGCTTAAACAGCGACCTTTTCTGGTAGAGGCCCTGACGGCAATCGGCCTGATCCTGGCGCCGATCCTGCTGCCTTATCTCGACTTTGCGCCCAACACGGTGAACCGCATCCTGGTGTGGGGCCTGTTCGGCATCGGCTTCGACATCCTGTTCGGCTATACCGGGCTGTTGTCGTTCGGCCAGTCGGCGTTCTACGGCACAGGCGGCTTCGTCGCCGCCTATCTGCTGACGCGGGCCGGGTTTCCCTATGTCACGCCGTCGATCATCATCGGCACCGTGGCGGCGGCGGTGACCGGCTACGTGGTCGGGCTCATCGCGCTGCGGCGCACCGGCATCTATTTCGCCATGATCACGGTGGCGATCGCGGAGGTCTTTTTCTACCTCGAATTCAATCCGCTGTCGCAATGGACCGGCGGCGAGAACGGGCTGCCCGGCGTGCCGACGCCGACGCTCAACCTCGGCTTCACCTCGATCCATTTCACGACCGGGTGGTCGCTCTATCAGTATCTCGCGGTCTGTTATTTCGTCGGCATCGTCATCGCGCTGCGCATCGTGCGCTCGCCGGTCGGCGCCATCCTGCGGGCGATCCGGGAAAATCCGCTGCGCGCCGCCGCGGTCGGCCACAATATCCACGGCTACAAGCTGACGGCCTTTGTCATCGCCGCCGCCTATGCCGGGTTTGCCGGCGGCCTGCTCGGCGTGCTCCAGGGCTTCATGCCTTATGAAGCCTTCGTGTTCGACACGTCGGGGCAGCTGGTGATGCAAACCGCGATCGGCGGCGCGGGTACCCTGTTCGGCCCGCTGATCGGCGCCACGGTGTGGCTGTTCCTGCAGGACTTCCTGCAGGCGGCGCTCCACCTCGGCGCGGCCTGGAAGCTCGTGCTCGGCATCATTTTCGTGCTGCTGGTCTGCTTCCTGCGCCACGGCATTATCGGGGGCATCAAGGATCTCTACGAGCTGCTGGCGCACGGCTCGCGCAAGAAATCCGAGCCGCGCGAAACCGCAGCGGCTTCCCGTATGACCGCCGCCGACGAGCAAAAGGCTGCGGAAAGAGAGGTCGCGCGGGAGCCCGCCGTCACGCCTTTGCCGGCGCACAATCCGGTGCCGAGCAGCTTCAAGGGGCCGATCTTGCAGGCCACGGGGCTGACCAAGCACTACGGCGGCGTGGTCGCCAATTCCGACATCGACTTCAGCGTGAATGCCGGCGAGCTGCGCGGCATCATCGGCCCGAACGGCGCCGGCAAGACGACCTTCTTCAAGATGCTGACCTGCGAGGTGCCGCCCACCTCGGGCAGAATCGTGTTCGAGGGACGCGACATTACCGGCATGAGCGTCACGGATGTCTGCCAGCTCGGTCTCACCAAGAGCTACCAGATCAACCAGCTCTTCAACCGGCTGACCGTCGGCGAGAACCTGACGATCGCCGCGCTCGCCGAGTTGCGGGGCAAGTTCAAGCTCGATCTGTTCAAGAACCCGCGGCACATTCCGGGCCTGATGCAGCAGGTCGAGCATACGCTTGAGCTGGTGAACCTCGCCGACCGGATCGATACGCCGGTGTCCGATCTTGCCTACGGCGAAAAGCGGCGCCTCGAAGTGGGCCTCGCGCTCGCCACCAGCCCCAGCTTGCTGCTGCTCGATGAGCCGCTCGCCGGCATGAGTCCGCGCGAGCGCATCGAAACCGTGAAGCTGCTCAAGTCGATCAGCCGCGGCCGCACCATGATCATCATCGATCACGACATGGATGCGCTGTTCGAGCTGGCCGAGCGGGTCACGGTGTTGCAGGAGGGCCGCGTGCTGGTCGAGGGCACGCCGGAAGAAATCAAGGGCAACGCAAAAGTGCAGGAAGCCTATCTCGGCGGCGTGCACGAAGTATTGGCGGCGGAATGAGCTTGCTCGAGGTCCAGGGGCTGAACACCTATTACGGGGATTCGCACATCCTCTTCGACATCGCATTGCGCGTGGAACGCAATGAGGTGGTGGCGCTGCTCGGCCGCAACGGCGCCGGCAAGAGCACAACGCTGAAGAGCCTGATGGGCGTGGTGACGCCGCGCGCCGGCTCGGTGATGTTCGACGGCGCCGAAATCGCCGGGCAGAAAAGCCATGCGATCGCGCAAGCCGGCATGCAGCTCGTGCACGAGGACCGCCGGATTTTCGGCAGCCTCAATGTCGAGGAGAATCTGATCCTCGCGGGCCTGACGGCGACGAAGAAATGGCCGCTCGACCGCATCTACGAGATGTTTCCGCGGCTCAAGCAGCGGCGCGGCAGCCGCGGTACCGACCTCTCGGGCGGCGAGCAGCAGATGCTGGCGATCGCGCGCGCGCTCATCCGCGATCCCAAGATCATCCTGCTCGACGAGCCGTTTGAAGGTCTCGCACCGGTCATCGTGCGCGACCTGATGAAGGCGTGTCAGGAACTCGCCGCCGCCGGTCAGACGATCGTGCTCGTCGAGCAAAACCTGGCGGCAACGCTGGCCCTGGCGAGCCGCGTCTACATCATCAACAACGGCCACATCGCGCACGAAGGGCCGGCGCAGGAGATCAAGGCAAAACCGGAAGTTCTCCAGCGCTACCTGGGCGTTTAGGACCCCCATTACCTCGCCCTCGCGGGAATGCGCGGAGAGATTGGCGCAATGGCTTCAGATCGCCGCAACGGCGACCATCAGCATCGAGATGCCGAGGTATTTCGCGGTCTGTGTCAGATCGGGAAGCTGGTCAACGAGGCCGATCAGCCACAGCACCGACGCAACCGCCACCAACGCATATTTGGCATAACGCATACAATTGATCCGCACCCAACGGACGACAGTAGCGGGCTTGCCCGCGCCCGCAAAGCAACTTCTCGCATGCGCGCGGGCCTGCCGGTAGGCTGCTACCCAACGCCGCCGGCCGGGAGCTCGTTCCGCGTTAGCGGCGGCGTGGCAGGGTCTTGGCGAAAACGCCCAGCGTAATGGCACGCGCAACGTACTGGGCGAGGCAGTTCGAGCCCGATTCCGTCAGCTCGAATTCTTCCGCGCTGACGCCGCCTTCGCGGGCAGCCTGCTCGACAAACTGCATCGCCTCGTAATAGCGCACGACGATGACGTTTTCCTCGGCGGCGACCTTGCGCAGCGCGTCGCGGATTTCGGCGTAATGCGCGTCGCGCAGCATTTGATTGGCAAATTGCAGGCCGACCAGGACTACATCCACCTTGTGATCCTTGAGCCAATCGATCTGATTTTTGAGCGTAGCGGCGAATTCGCCGGCGGCCACATAGGCGAGGGCGTCGTTGGTGCCGACCTGCCAAAGCACCAGATCGGGATCGTTGAGCGCGACTTCGTTCTTCATGCGGAAGGCGGCGTCGGACGCGAGCTCGCCGGAGAAGCCGCGGTTGATCATCACGACGTCAATGCCCTTGAGCGCGCGTTCCAGAATCGATTCGATCAGCCCGCTGTATCCGCCGCGCCGGCCGGCGGGGGCGGGTGACGCGCCCATGGTCAGGATGCGCAGCGTTTTCCGTTTCGCGAGCACCGCGGCGACATTCGGCAGCGGCGACTCGTCGGCGATTGGCGTCGCGCCGACCTGGCAGTCCTTCGAGAACGGCGCGGTTTGCGGCGGCGCCTGAGGCGCAGGCGCTTGCGCGCGTGCGCCTGACGCGAGCACGATGATCGAAGCTGCGATCAGCGCGCCGGCACCGGCGGCCTGAATCGTTGTCTTGCCTCTGCAAGCCATGCGGTCAATGCCATCACGATGATGCCGAAAATTACCACGGCGGTGTCGATCCAGACAGTGCCGCGATAGTAGAAGCGCGCGATTTGCGCGGTCAGGCTGAGCAGCGAGCCGATACAGAACACGTGCAGCGAATTGCGTCCGAGCATCGCCAGAAGGCCGATCAGGCCGAGCACGGGTCGGCGCAGCACGTCGATCTCGGCCGCTTTGCGGATGTAGGGGAAGGCGGCCGAGAACACGGCGACCAGCGCCAGAAACTGAATGAGCCGCATCGGGGAGACGAAGGTCTTGTCGGCAATGAAGAACAGCTTGGGCTCGGGCACCTTGGTCGGATCGGGCCACCAGTTGAATTGGTGCGTGAGCGCGCCGAGGATCACGATCGGCACGCCGAGAATGCGCAGCCATACGATGTGACGGCGCGCAAAGGCGCCCACGCCTATGTCGGGCTTGGCCAATACGAAGCCGAGCACGAACACGACCTGCCAAGCCAGCGGATTGAAGAACCAGGTGCCCGACACCGGCCAGGTCGGCAGCGTCAGCCGGAAGGCAAGCACGATCAAATAGAAGCCGAGCGACAGGGGCAACAGCCAGGGCTGCGCCAGCCGGTCGATCAGGGCAAAGAACGGCGCCATCAGCATCAGCACGACGTAGAGCGGCAGAATGTCGAAGTAGCCGAGCTGGTGCGTCAACGCCGCGAGACCGATATGCGTCGGCACCGGATCGTTGAACACCGCGGCGGCGTTGTGCCATTGCAGCAGCAGCGGATTGGAAAGTTCGATCGCAGTGCCCGCCAGCATGGCAATCGCGATCATGGTGATGAGCACTTGTGCCGCGTAAAGCTCGAGCGCGCGGCCACCGAGGCGCAGCATGATGTTGCGCGTCGGCATCGTCCGCCCGCCGCCTTCCGCCATCAGCCGCAGCGACCAGCCCGCCAGAAAGACGAACAGGTCGGCGGCGTCCGAAATCGAAAAATTGGCGAGCGTGTAGTGCGAGTAGACGAGACCGGGGATGTGGTCGATGAAGATCGTGATGAGCGCGAAGCCGCGCCAGAAATCGACGGCGTTGGCCTCGCGCGGCATCAGCCGGCCTCCGCGTCAGAGACCGGTCGCAAAACGCGCCATCACGACGATAATCGCAACCTGCATGGTGCCCTGCACGGCGACGACACGCACATAGGTCCGCATCCAGCGGCGCAATTTTTCAGCATCGGGCACGGGCTTTGAGATCTCGAAGTAAAGCTTGAGGTTGGTCGGCAGCAGGTAGCCGAGACCCTGCACCGTGAGCACCGTTACGATCGCCAGCGCCGCGATCACCCACCAGAATTGCGGGAAACCCAGGTCGAAAAAGCCCATGCGGCTCGCGAGAAACCAGCCGGCGGTCGACGTGATGATCGAGAGCGTCGGCATCAGGATCAGCGTGCGCGGAATGATGCCGGCGATCATCGCGCGCCGCGTCTCCAGCGAGACGAAGCGCAGAACGGGACCAATGACAAATCCCATGAACAGGTCGATGCCGGTCCACAGCGCGCCGGTCATCACGTGCACGAAGTCGAGAAACCACAGGCTCGGCCCGAGGATCGCCGCGATCATCACCGCGAGAGCGGCGGCGGCGGCGAACAGATAGCGCAGGCGAAGGGGAGAAACGACGGCGGCGGAAGCGCCGCCCACGACGGTGTCGGCCATGGATGATTCCAATCGCGTTGACCCGGCGCAACGCTAGCGGCGGGCAAAGCCGGCGGGCAAGCGAATTTTACAGTCAATTTACAGGCGGCACCGCGGGCGGCTGGCTAGGCTCTGCGCCGCTCGATTGGGGGAGCTCGACCGCCTATGACGCTCATGGCCGGGATTTTGTTGTTTGTTTTCGCCGTCGCGATGCTTCTTGTCGCGCGGCCTGCCGACGGTGAATCCGCATCGTTTCTGAAGGTCTGGTTCATCGGCCAGATCTACGCGATGGTGACGCTCGTGCTTGGCGTCACCGGCGTCACGATGATCATCAGCGATTGGCCGTTCTGAGCCGGCGGGCTTGAACGGCTGTCGCGGTCAATGCGCGAGCGCGGAGGCGGCGACATTCGCCGAGGCGGCGCCGGCGTGCTGGCTGCTTATTCCCGTGGCGGCGACGGCAACCGCGGCGATCACCAATCCGGCGGCCACGACAAGCGACACAATCCGGCTCATCGTTCGCCCTCCCTGCACCGCGGCGCATCACTTCTTGGATTCAACGATCTCGAAAATTCGTTCGACCTGCTCCGCCTTGTCGGTGAGCTCTTCACTCAAGTCGCGTATCTTGCCGGCGACCTCGGCATCCGTGCATTTGCGCGCGAGGCGATTGCAGCGCACGGCGATATTCCGGAGATAGGCGCCCATCCCGATTTGCATTTGCGTTCCCTTGTCCCACAAGTGAGCGGCCGGTTCTTGGTCACGAGGACAGCCGGCTTGCCCGATTAGATCGCTGTGATTTGTTTGGCCGTTTGTCACGGCCTGATTTGCGACGTGCCCCCCCAAGTGCTTACGCTTTGCATCGATCGCGGCGGCGCGCAGCCGCCGAGGCCGCTTCCATTTTTCGTCGGCGCGGACAAAGGTATTTTAGTGAGGTGTGTATTTGGAAATCCAGCGCGTTTTGGTTGTTCGCGCTGCTTTGACTCAGCTTTGCACGAGTCGGAAGCGCGCTTCATCCTTGTTTGGACCGCTTCCCACGCCGAAATAGCTGTCGACTTGCTTTTGCAGGCTTGCGAGCAATTCAGCGCAAACATTCTCTCGTGTGTCGGCTACATGACATTTCGGACACTCGAGAATCGCACCGGGGCCGCTCGATTGCGGCACCAGCTCGGTCTGGCAGCTCGTGCATAGGACTTTGATCATGCCAAGCCCGGCTCGTTACGCGCCCCGCATAAATTTCCCGTAAAAAAGCCTTCGGCTCAAGTGTGACAATTGGCCACCCGACGAAGGGCGGAGGCGGCAGCGGCGGAGCCGGCGCGCATTTGGCCGCCGCGGCGTGTCGCGACTCAGGCGGCAAGGCTAGATTGGATCGGCGCCGCATTGCCCGCCGGCGCGGCCGAAGGGAGCGACGACCATGCGCCTTGCACCGTTTGCCGGGCTGCTTGCCTGCTTGCTGCTCGCCGCTTGCGCCGGCCATTCCCTCGAATGCGAGACGGGAACGGCGCGGGAGGACTGCGCGCCCGGGACCGAAGGACATGCGCGCCTCCTCGAGCAGCGGGAGGACGCCAGGACCATCGATGCGCTGGACGACGCGCGCTGCCGCTCGTTTGCGCCGCCCGGCTCGCAGGCTTATCTCGCCTGCCGCCGGCGCGCCGCCAACGACCGCAGCAGCTTCGACGCGCGCTGAGGCCGCTCCCTCAACGCGGACCAGAAAAAATGTCGCGTTTACCGGCTGCGCGTGCCGAGTGCGATGTCCGACAGCATTTCGAACAGCGCGCCGGTGTAGACGCCGTTGTTGAACGACGAATCCAGCACGACGGCCACGGCGATCAACGCAACGACTGCCAGAAAATTTCGCATGCCGCGAGCATAGGACGAATTGCTAAAGCTTCCTTACGGCGCGACAAAAATTCGGCGTAAAAAAAGAACCCCGGCCAAAACGGCCGGGGCCCCCCTGTTGTCCGGGGCTCAGACATTATCCCGAACGCCTGCACGCTAGCCGGCGTTGATTAGCCGAGGCTGAATCGGCCGCCGCAAACTAGGTCCGCAGGCGATCGCAGAAGGGGCGCACAGCTTAGCCGGCTGTTTACCATGCTGAGGCCCGCGCGCCCCGGGCGCAAACGCGCCAGGCGCGTCTACTCGAAAACAACCCCGATCTTGGTGTCGGTCCGCCAGGCCGCGCGGCAACGCTGCCGGCCGCCGTCGATGATGACGTCGAACTTCTTCGGGATGCCGATGGTGGTCGAGACCTGAAGCGAGGCGCCGGTGTCGGAAAGATTGCGCACGGTGCATTCGAGCTTCGGCGCTTTCTCGCTGATGACGATGAAGCCCGATTTGAGCACGCGCTTGCGCGTTTTGATGCGCTTGTCGCTCACGGCCGCCCGCCATCGCTGCGGCGCGGGATCTGGTTTGGCCCGGTCTCGATCGTCATGCGCGTGGCTGCGGGAATCCCGTTCGATCCGTGCCGGCATATTCAGCGGCGCCTTGGCGGCGTCAAAGAGTATAACGTGCTTATTCACCGCTCCCTGCGGCCTGCCTTCCCGCCGGACTTTGCCGCCGGCGCCGGCGCAAGAGGCCGCGCCCCCGGCAAAGCGCTAGCCGACACCGAGCGATCGGGCGATGTCGAACAGCATTCCGGCAAACGCGTTGGTGTAGTGGCCGTCATAGACCGAGGCATCCACCGAGGTCGCCAACGCCAGGAACATCACGATCCAAAGCACGCCGCGCATGGTAACTTTATACCGGTTCGCCCGATAAGATTTGGTTTATTGCCGCGGCCTCGATGCGGGCGCCCGGGAGAGCTTGCGTGGCTGCGCAACGAAAGACCCCGGCTGGAGCTTTGGGCTTCGGGCCGGGGTCCCCTTAAATCCCGCCAGGGTTGAGGTATGAGGCGGGCTGGCGTTTACGCTAATGCTAAAGTCGAAGAATCGTTCCGCAGCGATCCGCGCCGCCGCCGCGGAGAAGCCGCGTGCGATCACCATGTGACCCAACGATCGCCTTTCCAGTAGCCGCGGCCTCCGTGCTCCCGGAATGAAAAGTGCTTGCCGGGACGCCAGTGCCAGCTGTCCGAATGAATCACGACATGGGCCGACCGGGGGTAGTGATAGAGCGAATGCGTGTGCCAGCAGATGTTGCCTGCGCAGGCGATCGCAGCCGCGGCGCTTCCGGCGGAGAAAGCGAGGAGGCCAGCGCCCGCTGTTGCGCCCAGAAGCGATTTGCCGAATGCCGTCATGGCAACGTCTCCTTCCATGCTTGTTCCATGCTTGTCACATGCGGCATCAACCGGTCTGTATTTTGCTCCGTTCCGCGGCTCCGCGCAGGGGGATTGCCGCAGATATCGGCGCAATCCGTCAATGAATCGCGCGCTTGAGGCGCAAAAAGAAGGAACGACAAAAACTTGGCGGCAAAAGATAAACCCCGGCTGAAGCTTTGGGCTAAGGCCGGGGTTGAAGCCTCCTGTGGGAGTTCAAAGTCAAAGGGAGAATAGGGGGAAGAGGAGGCCGTGGACGCCTCACAACGCGGAATGAAGAAGATGGTTCCGGCGGGCGGCCAAAAATGAATCGCCGCAGCCGGCGAAGGCCCTTGCGGCGGCGGCGCGGCTAGAGGGACAGTTGACCCGCGTCCCCGCCGACCCTCGTCCGCTTCTCGCCCAGGAGCTCTTCCAGCGCCTTGTGCGCGATCGCTTCAGCGTCGCGCTCGCCGGTGCACGCAATTGCGATCACCTTTTGCGCGACACGAACCGTCAGCGGATCGTCGCGCCTGGCGAGCAGCAATTCCTTGCAGACCGCGTCATAGGCCTGCGCGATCGCCTGCACGCGATCCGGTGGAAACGCCGCCTCTTGCAGCAATCTCACGATGGCCATGCGGCAATTGTGATGCGCGCGCGCCGTACGGGCAAATAAAAAAACGCAAAAAATTCGCCGACCCGGTCACGATAGCGGGAAATGCGACGAGGAATGAAAATGAATCATTGGATCGCGGCTGCTCGAACGATGTACCGCGCCGCCAAGCGTCGGCTCGCGCGTCGCGTGAAGCAAACTTCGAACGTGGCGCGTTGTGAGCGCTTGAGGCCCTAGTCCAGGGCGGCGATCAGCTGCGCGACGCCGGCGGCAAGGAAAATGAGCACAAGCGGCGGATAGAGAACGACCGCCGCGCGGAATTGCAGAAAGCGCGGATGGGTGCCGCCACGCGGCCAGCCGGCCGCGATGAGGCCGAGGCCGATGCCGAGGCAGATCAGGCCGAGCAAAAGAGGGTCGAACATTGCTTTGTGCCGTCTGTAAGCGCGCCGCCCGCGTAAAATTTACATAAACGAGGCGGGAGTGCCAGCCCAAGACCGCAACATCTCGGGCGCAGCGATTTGCGCCGCGCGGGGCAACAACGCAGCGCAGCAATGCCGCTTTCGGCCGCGCGCGTCTCGGCTATCATGGCCAAGTCGGCAGGAGCTACGCCACCTCGTTGAAGGAGACATCCGATGAAAGCACTTTCGATCGCCGTTGCTTTCGCATTCATGTTTGCGCCGCTGCTGATCGCCGCGTCGCCCGCAAGCGCGCGGCAGAACGATCACGCGAACGGCGGCGTCTGCAAGAGCGGCAAACGTGTCAACAATCTGAAGAATTGCCGCGAGAACGGCGGCAAGAACTGAGACGCCGCCGAGCGCAGGGCCGGTTCTTGCCGCGATGAGTGGGCGCCGGCGGTCTCAGCGATCTTCACGGCTGATGCGCCGCAGATCGTCCTCGAATATCGCTTGCGAGCGCTCAAAACGCAGCAGGATTTCGTCCGCTGCACTCGTGCTGGCGTGACAGATCTTCAGGTTGTTGATGAGCATCCGCTGGCGTTCGATAATTTTTTGGCCGAGGGCGACATGGCGTCCGGCCTGGTCGTAACGCTCTTTCCATGTGGGCATGAATGGACGGTGGTCTTCGCCCGAAAGGGTGTCCAGTTATTTGTCGGTAAAAAAGGGGCCATCAGCAAAAGGGTCGGCTTCCGCTTCGACAGCCCCGGACGGGCTGAATTCGGCCGCTCGGCGGATCAATTCAGGCCATCAGGACGTTGCTGCTCCAGCCCCGAAAGGGGAAGGTTCCCATGGCCCATCCATTTGGGGGCCTTGGAGAGTCTCGGCTGGATATCCGCCAGCCGGGACTCTCCCGTGGGACGGGCGCTGACGGGTCGGCCTATTCTTTTTGCGCTTTGGCCAAAACGGCGTCGAGATGCTCGATCAATGCGTACGATCGGGCGATCGTTTTTTTGCTTTCCGCGATCTGCTCAAGCAGCCGGCTCCGTTCCAATTTGATGCTTTCGATGATGCCACGGGTGCTTTGAAGCCCTCCCGGTCCTTTCTCGTCAGCTATTTCGCTTGCCATGACGCGCTCCCGGGATTCGCGAACGACCAAATCAGGCCACAGGCAAAGCCGCCAGTGCCGAAGAGCCGAACGTTGGCAATTCAAGCTCCTGATGTCGATTGCGCGAAATGAAGAGCCTGCCAGCTGGGGCGCGCGATTGAGTCAGGGCGACCGCTTGTCGGGCATTGGAAGGTCGCGCTCGCGCGCCCGCTTTTCAGCAAGCTTGTAGTAAGCCTCGGACTGCTTTTCGAGGTCGGCCCGGACTTTGGGATCGGTCTCGATGGCAGCGAGGTCGCGCAAGCGAACCGCATTTTCCAGATACCGCAGCACCAAATCCATGAACCGCCTTCCGCCTTTCCGTTGGGACTCAGCCAGGACTTCGGCTTGAGGGTAATGCCCGACCCCTGCCGTAAGTAGCTACACAATGGCGCGATCCAGACCGGTTGGGGAAAAACAGGGAGGTGGGTCAACAGGTTATGGAGAGTGGCTGATGCCGCATATCCACGGCGCTGTCCGAAGGCCAGTACCCACATCCACGGTACTGGCCGAATTAGAAAACAGGCCAGTACCCACATCCACAAAAAGAACATATTGCGAACATAGAACAAATGGGGTACATTGGTTGCATAAGGATTCCCGACGGGTCGCGGTGGCCGCGTTTGTCGGGGGGACGAATCCTCGCCATAAGGAGCGCGATACAATGAATCAGCCAGCCCTGCGTGTTGTCGAAGGATCTTCCATGGACAAGTCGAAAGCCCTTTCCGCCGCGCTCTCGCAGATCGAGCGCCAGTTCGGCAAGGGCTCGGTCATGCGGCTCGGCAAGAACGACAAGGCCATGGACGTCGAGGCTATTTCGTCGGGCTCGCTGGGGCTCGACATCGCGCTCGGCATCGGCGGTCTGCCGCGCGGCCGCATCGTCGAAATCTACGGGCCGGAATCGTCCGGCAAGACGACGCTGGCGCTGCACGCGGTGGCCGAAGCGCAGAAGAAGGGCGGCATCTGCGCCTTCGTCGACGCCGAGCATGCGCTTGACGTGATTTATGCGCGCAAGCTCGGCGTCAATACCGACGACCTCCTGATCTCGCAGCCCGACGCCGGCGAACAGGCGCTCGAGATCGCCGACACGCTCGTGCGCTCCGGCGCCATCGATGTGCTGGTGGTGGATTCGGTCGCCGCGCTGGTGCCGCGCTCCGAGCTCGAAGGCGAGATGGGCGATGTGCAGCCCGGTTCGCAGGCGCGGCTGATGAGCCAGGCGCTGCGCAAGTTGACGGCCTCGATCGCGCGCTCGCGCACGATGGTGATTTTCATCAACCAGATTCGCATGAAGATCGGCGTCATGTACGGCTCGCCGGAAACGACCTCGGGCGGCAACGCGCTGAAGTTCTATGCCTCCGTGCGTCTCGACATCCGCCGCATCGGCGCCATCAAGGAGCGCGACGAGGTGGTCGGCAACCAGACGCGCGTCAAGGTGGTGAAAAACAAGCTCGCGCCGCCGTTCAAGCAGGTCGAGTTCGACATCATGTATGGCGAGGGCGTTTCCAAGGTCGGCGAACTGATCGACCTCGGCGTCAAGGCCGGCGTGGTGGAGAAGTCCGGCGCCTGGTTCTCCTACGACAGCCAGCGCATCGGGCAGGGCCGCGAGAACGCCAAGCAGTTCCTGAAAGACAATCCCGACATGGCCAACAAGATCGAAGCCGCGGTCCGGCAGAATGCCGGCTTGATCGCCGAAGCAATCGTCACCGGCGAGAAGGACGACGAGGCGGACGATGACGAGGCCGCGGAGGCCTGATCATTGGGAAAATTGTAAGCGCCGCGGCGGCGCCCGTGTTTCCGCCGCACGATTTCGGTCCGAGCGTATATCGCCCCCGTCGGCACCCGGCTGCGTAAAGCGGCCGCCACCGAGGACGGGGGCGATGGCGTTTTATGAGAGCGTTCTATGAGAGTATGACTGTCATGGCCGGGCTTGTCCCGGCCATCTCGCTTAGGAGGGCAGTGCCGTGCATCCTTATCGGGATCGCCGGGTCAAGCCCGGCGATGACAGTTTTCGCGGTGGCGGCTACAGCGATCTGCCCTTTCTGGACTTAGCCGACCCCCGCCGCTAAATAGAGTCCCGCTAAAACGATAGGCGCGACGGGGATTTAGCCCCGCGTTCGGCAGCAGGGGCAAGGCGTTCAGGCGTTATGAGCGGCGTCAACGAGATCCGCCAGAGCTTCATCGATTTCTTCGCGCGCAACGGCCATCAGCCGGTGCCGTCGTCGCCGCTCGTCCCGCGCAACGACCCGACGCTGATGTTCACCAATGCCGGCATGGTGCAGTTCAAGAACGTCTTCACCGGCCTCGAGAAGCGCCCCTACAGCCGCGCCGTCACCGCACAGAAATGCGTGCGCGCCGGCGGCAAGCACAACGACCTCGACAATGTCGGCTATACCGCGCGCCACCACACCTTCTTCGAGATGCTCGGCAACTTCTCGTTCGGCGACTACTTCAAGGAGCGCGCGATCGAACTGGCCTGGAATCTGGTCACCAGGGATTTCGGCCTGCCGAAAGAACGGCTGCTCGCGACCGTCTATGTCGACGACGACGATGCCTTCAACCTCTGGAAAAAGATCGCCGGGCTGCCAGAGTCGAAAATTCTTCGCATCGCCGGTTCCGACAACTTCTGGGCGATGGGCGACACCGGCCCGTGCGGCCCGTGCTCGGAAATCTTCTTCGACCACGGCGACAGGATTCCCGGCGGTCCGCCCGGCTCGCCAGACGCCGAAGGCGACCGCTTCATCGAGATCTGGAATCTCGTCTTCATGCAGTTCGAGCAGCAGGAAGGCGGCGGCCGCGTTCCGCTGCCGCGCCCCTCGATCGACACCGGCATGGGACTCGAGCGCATCGCCGCCGTCATGCAAGGCACGCACGACAACTACGCCATCGATTTGTTCGTGGCGCTGATCGAGGCCATCGCTCATCTCACCGGCGTCGATCCGCACGGGCCGCAGAAGGCCTCGCACCGCGTCATCGCCGATCACCTGCGCGCCTCCGCGTTCCTGATCGCGGATGGTGTGCTGCCGTCGAACGAGGGCCGCGGCTACGTGCTTCGCCGCATCATGCGGCGCGCGATGCGTCACGCGGAATTGCTCGGCGCCAAAGAGCCGCTGATGTGGAAGCTGGTGCCGGTGCTCAACCGCGAGATGGGACAGGCCTATCCCGAGCTGATCCGCGCCGAGGCGCTCATCAGCGAGACGCTGAAGCTCGAGGAGACGCGCTTCCGCGCGACGCTCGCGCGCGGCCTGTCGATCCTCGACGAGAAGAGCAAGTCGCTGAAGAAAGGCGACATGTTCGACGGCGAGACGGCGTTCACGCTCTACGACACGTACGGCTTTCCGCTCGACCTCACGCAGGACGCGCTCAAGTCGCGCGGCATCTCCGTTGACCTTGCGAGCTTCGAGGATGCCATGGAGCGCCAGCGCGAGAAGGCGCGCGCGTCATGGGCGGGCTCGGGCGAAGCGGCGAGCGACGCCATCTGGTTCGCCCTGCGCGAGAAGATCGGCGCGACCGAGTTTCTGGGTTACGAAACCGAGAGCGCGGAAGGCATCGTGAAGGCGCTGGTGCGCGACGGCAAGGAAGTCTCCGAACTGAAGAAGGGCGAGAGCGGCACGGTCATCGTCAACCAGACGCCGTTCTACGGCGAAAGCGGCGGCCAGGTCGGCGACACCGGCGGGATGCACCGCGACGGCGTCTCGTTCAAGGTCACCGACACGCAGAAGCACGGCGGCGATCTGTTCGTGCATCACGGCACGGTCGAGCAGGGCGCGCTGAAAGTCGGCGATCCGCTTTTGCTCGAAGTGGATCACGCGCGGCGCTTCGCCATCCGGCAGAACCATTCCGCCACGCATCTCTTGCACGAGGCCTTGCGCCAGGTGCTCGGCGACCACGTCGCGCAGAAAGGCTCGCTGGTTGCGCCCGACCGGCTGCGCTTCGACTTCTCGCATCCGAAGCCGGTCACGGCGGACGAGCTCGAAAAGGTCGAGGACATCGCCAACGACATCGTGCTGCAGAATTCCGCCGTCACCACGCGGCTGATGGCGCTCGACGACGCACGCGCGTCCGGGGCGCGCGCATTGTTCGGCGAGAAATACGGCGACGAGGTGCGCGTCGTCGCCATGGGCGAGCCGCCGGTCGCAGTCGGGGGCAGGGGCGGCAATGCGATGGGCTGGTCGGTGGAATTGTGCGGCGGCACGCACGTGCGCCGGACCGGCGACATCGGCTTGATTTCAGTCGTCGGTGACACCGGTGTCGCCGCTGGCGTCCGCCGCATCGACGCCCTGACCGGAACAGCGGCCCGCCACGCGGCCAACAGGCAGATTCAGGCCGCGAAAACCGCTTCCGCTGGACTTAAAGTATCACTTGAGGATATGCCCGCGCGGGTCGCGGCCTTGCTCGAGGAACGCAAGAAGCTCGAGCGCGATCTATCTGATGCACGCAAGAAATTGGCGATGGGCGGGGGCGGTTCGGCGGCGGTGGCCGACGGCGCACGCCAGGTCAACGGCGTAAAGCTGATCGCCCGCACGGTTTCGGGCGTCAGCCCCAAGGACCTGCCAAGCCTGATTGATGAGGGCAAGAAGCAGGTCGGCTCCGGCGTGGTCGCTATCGTTGCGGTCAGCGACGAGGGCCGGGCCGGCATCGCCGTCGGTGTCACCGATGACCTGAAGACGCGTTTCAACGCCGTCGATCTCGTGCGCAGAGGAGCGGAGGCGCTCGGCGGCAAAGGCGGCGGCGGACGTCCGGACATGGCGCAGGCAGGTGGGCCCGACGGCGCCAAGGCGGATGCGGCATTGAAGGCGGTTGAAGCGGCGCTGAGCGGATAATTCCATTTCGTCTTGTTCGGTAAAATGCGCGGAAGCGACTTTCAGGTTCACCGCTGGCCTTCGCCTGACCGCCTCGACGATATCCTGGCGATAGTCCACGCCGCGTTCGTGAGTTTCGATCCGCCGTCGTGCGCGCTCAACGAAACGCTCGACGATCTCGCCGCGCGGTTCCGGCGCGAAACGATGCTTGTAGCGCAAGCAGGCCGTGCGCTTGTCGGCAGCGTGTTCTGCGCGCGGAACGACAGCCCGCTTTATCTCACACGGCTTGCCGTGTTGCCGACGTGGCGCGGGCGCGGCACTGGCCGCGCGCTGATGCGCGCCGCGGAAGAGGAGGCGCGGAGGCTTGGCGCGAACCGCCTGACCTTGCGCGTCCGCAAGGGCCTGCCGGGCAATCGCGCCTATTTTGAAAGACTGGGATTTCCGGCGACCGGCGAGGGACAGGACCCGGGACGGCCGCCCTATCACGTGATGCAGCGAACGATGACGCGACGAAACCGGCCGCCGGGCGGCGAGATTCTTGAGCAGGGCCTCGGCGGTTGGCGGATCGAAGTCTTCACGCGAACTCGGGTGAACCCGAGTTTGTGTGGGAGAGGAAGCTGCGGTGATGTGCGGCGCCTCAATGCTCAGCAAACATTGGGCGCTTGCGCCTACGCCATCGCTTTCTTCAGGTTGTCATCGACCTTGTCGAGGAAACCGGTGGTCGAGAGCCACTTCTGATCGGGGCCGACGAGCAGCGCAAGATCCTTGGTCATGTAACCCGCCTCGACAGTTTCGACACAGACCTTCTCAAGCGTGCTGGCAAACTTCGCAAGCGGCGGATTGTTGTCGAGTTTGGCGCGATGGCTAAGCCCGCGCGTCCAGGCAAAGATCGAGGCGATCGAGTTGGTCGACGTGTCCTTGCCCTTTTGATGCTCGCGGTAGTGCCGGGTGACGGTGCCGTGCGCCGCTTCGGCCTCGACGATTTTGCCGTCCGGCGTCAGCAGCACCGAGGTCATCAGTCCGAGTGAGCCGAAGCCTTGCGCCACCGTGTCGGACTGGACGTCGCCGTCGTAGTTCTTGCAGGCCCAGACATAGCCGCCCGACCATTTCAGCGACGAGGCGACCATGTCGTCGATCAGGCGGTGCTCGTAAGTGAGCTTGCGCTTGTCGAATTCGGCCTTGAACTCCTTGTTGAAGGTTTCCTGGAAGATGTCCATGAAGCGGCCATCATAGACCTTGAGAATGGTGTTCTTGGTCGAGAGATAGACCGGGTACTTGCGGGCGAGGCCGTAGTTCATCGATGCGCGGGCGAAGTCGCGGATCGAATCGTCGAGATTGTACATGGCGAGCGCAACGCCCGAGCCGGGCGATTGGAAGACCTCATGCTCGATCA
>DASSRW010000252.1:0-20820 GCA_035701545.1 Pseudolabrys sp. | reverse complement strand
GCAATGGCCGGGAGACTGATGGTCAGGATACCGCCGGCATCCGCCGGGACGGGCTCCGCGTGCTGGCCCGAAGCGGAGTCCGCAGGCAAGTCAGGCTGCAGGGCAGTATCGGTCATGCCGTTTCGGTTTAGCCGCCCCTATGCCGGCAGTCCATGCCGGCCGGTGGCGTGATTTAGGTACGCTCGGGCAGGTACGTTTCGCGCGCGAGTGAGGAGAAACGCGTGACCGCGGCGTCGAACTGCAGTTCCACCGTCCCCGTCGGCCCGTGGCGCTGCTTGCCGATAATGACCTCGGCTTTGCCGTGCACCTTGTCGGCCTCGGCCAGCCATTCCGCGAACTTGTCGCGGTTCGATTCCAGCGGCTTGCGCATCTGGTGATAGTATTCCTCACGATAGACGAACATCACCACGTCGGCGTCCTGTTCGATCGAGCCGGACTCGCGCAGATCCGAAAGCTGCGGGCGCTTGTCGTCGCGGCTTTCGACCTGACGCGACAATTGCGAGAGCGCGAGGATCGGCACGTTCAGCTCCTTGGCGAGAGCCTTGAGCTTGGTCGTGATCTCGGTGATCTCCTGCACGCGGTTTTCCTGCGCGCGGCGCGTCGAGCCTTGCAGGAGTTGCAGGTAGTCGATGATGAGCAAGTCGAGGCCACGTTGCCGCTTCAGCCGCCGCGCGCGGGCGGCGAGCTGCGCCACCGAAAGGCCGCCGGTTTCGTCGACGTAGAGCTTCAGGTTTTGCAGCTCGATCGCGTGATCCTTGATCTTCTCGAAATCGCTTTCGCTGATGCCGCCGCGCCTGATCTGGTTCGACGGAATGCCGGTCTGCTCGGAGATGATACGGGTGGCGAGCTGCTCGGCCGACATTTCGAGCGAGAAGAAGCCGACCACGCCGCCATTGGTCGTCGCGGTATGACCATCGGCGCGCACTTCGCCCTGCCAGGCCTTGGCGACGTTGTAGCCGATGTTGGTGGCGAGGGCGGTTTTGCCCATGCCGGGACGGCCGGCAACAATGATGAGATCGGAAGATTGCAACCCGCCCATCATGCGGTCGAGATCGTCGAGCCCCGTCGCGATCCCGGACAGCTTTCCGTCGCGCTGGAAAGCATGCGCGGCCATGTCGATGGCGGTCGTCAGCGCGGTGGAAAAACCCTGAAAGCCGCCGTCGTAGCGGCCCGTTTCGGCAAGCTCGTAGAGGCGGCGCTCCGCCTCCTCGATCTGGTTGCGCGGCGAGAAATCGACCGGCGCATCGTAGGCGACGTTGACCATGTCCTCGCCGACAATGATCAGCGCGCGGCGGATCGCCAGGTCGTAGATGGTGCGGCCGTAGTCCTCCGCGTTGATGATGGTGGTCGCCTCGGCGGCAAGCCGGGCGAGATACTGGCTGACGGTGAGCCCGCCGATGTCGACGCTGCCGTCGAGGAAGGTCTTCAGCGTGACCGGCGTGGCGATCTTGCCGGCGCGGATCAGGTCGCGCGAAAGCTGATAAATCTTCTGATGGATCGGCTCGAAGAAGTGCTGCGGCTCGAGAAAATCGGCCACGCGATAAAAGGCTTCGTTGTTGACGAGAACGGCGCCCAGCAGCGCCTGCTCCGCCTCGATGTTGTGCGGGGCAGAACGGAAGGGAGTGGCAGGTTCGTCAACCTGCCTGCGAAGCGCCGAATCAGCGGGTGCCATGAATGATCGTGCTTAGCCCAAAGATTGTGGCATAGCACGGGCATCCGCAGAGGCAGGTTCCCCCGCGCGCGCTTCACACGCAATTCACAAGGCTTATTGAGCGGTGGGAAATGCCGTTTTTCGATTGACCGCCGCCGCGCGAGCAGGCGGGCGGGATTTATTCGCCGGCGAGCCGCAAGGGCGGGCGATGCTCGTCCTCGATCTTGCGCAGGCGCTGCTCCTCGCGGCCGATGTAGTCGCGCGTCATCGGTGTCACGCCCTGCCGCTTCGCGAGCTGGATCTGCATCACCATCATGTTCTGCTCGCGGAACGACATTTCAGAAGCGGCAAGATAGAATTCCCACATCCGCACAAAGCGCTGGTCGTAAATGCGCTCGACCTCTTCGCGATGGGCGAGGAAGCGCTCGCGCCAGGCCTTGAGCGTTTCGGCGTAGTGCAGGCGCAGAACTTCGATGTCGGTCACGAGCAGGCCGGATTTCTGAATGGCCGTCAGCACCTCCGACAAAGACGGGATATAGCCGCCCGGGAAGATATATTTCGCGATCCAGGGGTTGGTCACGCCGGGCCCTTCCGAGCGGCCGATCGAGTGAAGGATCATGACGCCGTCGTCGGCAAGTACCTGACGGGCCTTGCGGAAATAGGTGTCGTAGAACCCCACGCCGACGTGCTCGAACATGCCGACAGAGACGATGCGGTCAAACGGGCCTTGCACGTCGCGGTAGTCCTGCAGGCGGAATTCCGCCCGGTCGCTCAGGCCCTTTTCCGCGGCCCGCTCGTTCGCGATGGCGAATTGCTCCTGCGAGAGCGTCACGCCGGTGACGTTGGCTCCCGCCATTTCCGCCATGTAGAGGCCGAGGCCGCCCCAGCCGCAGCCGATGTCCAGAACGCGGTTGCCGGGCCTGACCAGCAGCTTTGCGGTGAGATGCCGGCGCTTGGCGAGCTGGGCGTCGTCGAGCGACTGGTCCGGATGCTCGAAATACGCGCAGCTATATTGCCGGTCGGCATCGAGAAAGAGCGAATAAAGCCGCCCGTCGAGGTCGTAGTGATGCGCGACGTTGCGGCGGGCGCGCTTGCGCGGATTGTACTGGCTCAGCCGCCGATGCAAATAGCGCAACGCGCGCCGCGGATTGGCCCAGCGGGGCATTTCGCCATTGTCCTGACCGAGCGCAATGGCGAGCACGTCCGCGATGGAGCCGCGCTCGACGACGAAGGTGCCTTCCATGTAGCACTCGCCGAGCTTCAGCTCGGGATCGAGCAAAACGGCCCATTCGGCGGCGCGGGTGGCGAAACGCACGGCGACGCGCGGCCCGGTGCCGTCGCCCACTGTAAAAACCGTTCCCCGCGAGGTTGTGACCTGAAAAGACCCTCGCCGGATAAATGTCCTCAGCAAAAACTGAAGCAACCGGTCCATCGGCCGCCTCCATCACTTAATTACAAGCCGGCCCTCAAACGAGCAGACCGCCGCATTTTCAATGCCCCAGATGAAAAAGCGTTCGGACGGCTGGATTTAATCAAAGTTCCGGCTCGCCAGCAATGATACAAAATGTTTTCTTCCCTGTGCCCGCGGCGCGGCTCACAAGCTGGCGATAATGCGGTATTGAATCGCGCTGCGGCGCCGGGGTGGGCGGGCAAAAGCCGCGAAGGGCGGGGCGGAATTGAGGGTGGACATGTCCTTTTTTCGGCGCTGCGGCCTGCTTGTCTCGGCTGTTCTGGCATTCTCGGGTGCGCCGCTTTCGGCACAGGAAAATGTCGAGGCCGGCAAGACGCCGGCTCAACTCTATGCTTCCGACTGCGCGATCTGCCACAAAAGCCCGCAAGGCCTGTCAAAGGCGGGCGGGCTGTTCGGCTTGCAGAGCTTCTTGCGCGAGCACTACACCGCAAGCCGCGAAACGGCGGCGGTTATCGCCAAGTACCTGAAGGCAATCGACAAGGCTGCGCCGCCGGTCGCGCGCAAGCGCACGGCCGCGCACCACAGCAAGAAAACCGAGAAATCGGGCGACGACAAAGGGAAGACCGAAAGCGGCGAGGGAGCCCGGAAGAAGTCGGCTTCGACCGGGAAATCCGCCGCTCCGGCCGGACAGGACAAGGCGGCGGACGGTGCAGTGCATGCGGAAAAGCCGCCGGCTGAGAAGCCGGCGGCCAAGGAATCCGACAAGCCCGCAAAGCCGGACTGAATTTCCTTATTGCTTCTCGTCGCCTTCGGCCTTTTTCGCCGGCTTGGGTTCACCCGCGTCCTTCTCGTCACGCTGCTCGGCCGCCTGCGGCTCGAAGAACGCGGCGGTCGTGTCTTCCCCTTCCGCCTCCGCTTCGGTCGCTTCGGCTTCCTCGCGGCGGACAGTGACATCCTCGCCGCGCGCGAGGCGGTCGGCCTCGTCCTGACTGCGAGCGACCAGCACGGTGACGTTTGCCTCGATCTCAGGATGCAGCGCCAGCGGCACCTTGTATTGACCGATGGTCTTGATCGGCGTGTTCAACGCGACCTGCGAGCGGGCGACCTCGATGCCGTCCGTGCTCAAAAGGCCGGCAATGTCGCGGGTCGTGACCGAGCCGTAGAGCTGGCCCGCTTCGGAGGCCTGCCGCAATACGGTGATGCTCTTGCCGTCGAGCCTCGCCGCGAGCTTTCCGGCTTCGCCCTTCATTTCGAGATTGCGCTTCTCGAGCTCGGCTTTCATGCCCTCGAAGCGTGTCTTGTTTTCCTTGGTCGCGCGCAGTGCCTTGCCGCGCGGCAGCAGGAAATTGCGGGCGAAGCCGTCTTTGACGCGCACAACGTCGCCCATCTGGCCGAGCTTGCCGACGCGTTCCAGCAGGATCACTTCCATTGTCTTACTCCTTTTGACCTCGTTTGATTGCGAATTGCATCAGAGCCGGGCAGGTGGGCCGCTTTTGCGCGCGACGCGGGCGCGCAAGCCGGCCACCGTCTCGGCCAGCCCCAGCAGGCACAGCGCCAGGATCGGCCAGCCGAAAACGAGCACCACGGCATAGGTGCCTGCGAGCACAAATGGTCGGCTGTTCAGCCCGCGCGTAATTGCGTGAAGAACGGCAAAACCGAGCACGCCGTAGGCGATCAGCAGACTTGCCGAAAGAACGCCGGCCATGATCCCGGCAAGCCCGCCGAGAAAGCTCACGATGACGGCCGCGCCGAGCGCCAACGCCAAGGTCCTGGGAAAATCCATCGCAGCGATATCCGGCCACGGCCGTCTCAGGCGGCCAGAGAATTTCACGATTCGCGCGGCAAGCCACAAATTGAGCACGTTGGTGATCGTTGCCAGGATGGCCGCGCTCGGTGGCAGCGCGGTCACCATGAAATCGATGAACCGGTCAAGGTTTGCTGACGCGGCTTCACTCTCGGTCTGGACAAGCCGCTGGATCGCGCTGCGCAAGCCGGCGTGGAAGCTTTCGACATCGATGCCGAAGCTCGGCATGGCGACAATCACGATACCGGCGCCGAGCAGGGCCGCCCACATGACCAGCCGTCCGGGCGGATACCACTCGAGCGCGTCGTGGCCTTCGCCTTGCACCGGCGCGGGGCGCGCGAGCATCGTCAGGTAGCCGAGCCACCACGCCGGCAGGCCGGCGACCGCAAGAAAAACGAGAAAATAGAATCCGCCCAGCGCTGCCGCGAGCGCGGCCGCGCCGCCGAGCGCGCCGATCATCGCCGCCCAATGACTCCAGCCGAGGGCTGCAATCAGCAGCGGCAAAGGCGACAGATAAAACAGCAAAATCGATAGCAGCGAGCCGGACGCCACCGAGGCGAACAGCAGCGCCGCCGCGGCGCCAGCGCCGATACCGATCAATGCGATCTGCGTCATCACGAGCTGTCCCGCTCCTTTGAGCGGTTAGAGACGGATGTATTCCGCCCCAACCATCGGCCTTCGGCCGTCGCCGAAGACCTCGTTTGATCAATCAGCGTATCACGTAGGGCAGGAGCCCAAGATAGCGCGCGCGCTTGATGGCCTGCGCCAGCTCTCGCTGCTTCTTGGCCGATACGGCGGTGATGCGGCTCGGTACGATCTTGCCGCGCTCGGATACGTAGCGCTGCAACAGCCGCACGTCCTTGAAGTCGATCTTCGGCGCATTGGCGCCGGAAAACGGACAGGTCTTGCGGCGGCGGAAGAACGGGCGGCGGCCTCCTTGCGGTGCGAATGCCATGGCTTACTCCTCCGTTCCGGCGGCTGAGGACGCTTCGTCGCCGCTTTCCTCGCGCGGCCGGCGCTCGCCGCGGTCGCGGAAGCGTCCGCCGCGCTCGCCACGTTCGCCGCGATCCTCGCGGTCGCGGTCGGCCTTGCGCATCATGGCGGACGGGCCTTCCTCGTGCTCTTCGACGCGGATGGTCAGGTAGCGCAAAACGTCTTCGTTGAGCCGTTCCTGACGCTCGATCTCATTGATGGCGGCGTACGGCGCATCGATGTTGAGCAGCGTCATGTGCGCCTTGCGGTTCTTGCGAATGCGGAATGCCAGCGACTTGACGCCCCAGTATTCGTTCTTGGCGACCTTGCCGCCCCTCTCGCCGACGACGGCGGTGAGCTGTGCGGTCAATTCCTCGACCTGCTGCGCGCTCAGGTCCTGGCGCGCCAGATAAACGTGTTCGTATAGCGGCATGAATGCCTTCCCTCAGGTTCGATCCACAAGTCCTTGATCCCGGCGCCAAGCCCCTCGAGCCGTTGAAAGGGAAGGCTCGAATGCTCTGAAGGTGGAAGCACGGGACGCCGGACCCAACAGGCCCTGCCGCTCTGCAAGCGGCCGTCCGTTCAGCTTCCAGCCGGGATCAACGGAGCGCGCGGGTTATAGGCAGGAATGCAGGCAAAACGCAAGGTTGGCGATCAGGCCGCGCGGGGGCCGGGACCGTCATCCTGCAGCCGGTCGGCCAGTTTGACCGCGAGGTCCACGCCCTCGCGGATCTGGCGCGCATGTGCGGGGCTGATCTCGCCGGTTTTGCGGAGGCGGTTGAGCGCATCCAGCAGGCGATCGAGATTTTCGATGAGCAAGCGGTGCCGGAACGCCGCGTCACGGCGGGCCCGCGCCAGATCGTCCTCCGTGACCAGATCGCCCATTGCCGCGCCTTCTACGGTCGATCGCTCCATCGTAGCCGGGCGCGGTTTTCGCTTCGTTACGCGCGGGCGCACAACTTGACACGACGCCGATCGCGGTGTCTTTCGGCCCGATTTCGGCGACAACCGCCGTTTCGACGCTGATCAAGCATAAGGGCTGGTGATGGCGGTCGCATTGATATTTCCGGGGCAGGGCAGTCAGGCCGTAGGCATGGGCAAGGGGCTGGCCGAGAGCTTTGTGTCCGCCCGCCGCGTTTTCGAAGAGGTCGACGAAGCGCTCGGCAAGCGGCTCAGCACCGTCATCTTCGAAGGGCCTGCCGACGTTCTGATGCTCACCGAGAACGCCCAGCCCGCGCTGATGGCCGTTTCGCTGGCGGCGCTCCGCGTGCTGGAGGCGGAAGCTGGATTTGATCTTGCGCGCGACGCGCAATTCGTCGCCGGTCATTCGCTCGGCGAATATTCCGCGCTCGCCGCGGCAGGCTCGTTGACGATCGCCGACACGGCGCGTCTGGTGCACACGCGCGGGCGCGCCATGCAGCAGGCCGTGCCTGTCGGCACCGGCGCGATGGCGGCGCTCATCGGACTCGATTTCGATGAGGCCGCGGCTGTCGCCGCCGAGGCCGCGCAAGGCGAAGTGTGCCAGGCGGCAAACGACAATGGCGGCGGGCAGGTCGTCGTCTCCGGCAACAAGGCGGCGGTCGAGCGCGCCGTTGAAATCGCCAAGAGCAAAGGAGCCAAGCGCGCGATCCTCCTGCCGGTCTCCGCACCGTTCCATTGCGCGCTGATGCAGCCGGCCGCCGATGTAATGGCGCAGGCCTTGTCCGCTGTCTCCGTCAAGCCGCCCGCGGTGCCGCTGGTGCCGAACATTCTGGCGAAGCCCATCACCGATACGAACGAGATCGTGCGCTCGCTCGTCGCCCAGGTTACCGGCACCGTGCGCTGGCGCGAATCCATCGCGGCGATGGCAGGCGCGGGCGTCGATCAGTTCTACGAAGTCGGCGCCGGAAAGGTGCTCAGCGGCCTGGTCAAGCGCATTGCGGAAGGCGCGCGCGCCGGCGCCGTCGGCACGCCCGATGATATCGCCGCGTTCAAGGCGGCGCGCACGGCGAGCGTGTGATCGCGCCAGGGGGGAGATCGGCATGTTCGATTTGACCGGCAAGACCGCGCTGGTAACCGGCGCGACCGGCGGCATCGGCGGCGCGATCGCCCGCGCCCTGCACGCCCAGGGCGCGACGGTCGCGATTTCCGGCACGCGCGAAGACGCGCTCCACGCGCTCGCAAAGGAGCTCGGCGCGCGCGTTCATGCGCTTCCCTGCGATCTCGCCGACAAGGAGCAGGTCGAGAAGCTCGTGCCGGCCGCCGAACAGAAAATGGAAAAGCTCGACATTCTCGTCGCCAATGCCGGCATCACGCGCGACAATCTTTTCATTCAGCTGAGCGACGAGGATTGGGAGCGCGTGATCGGGATCAACCTGACCGCCACCTTTCGCCTCGCGCGCGCGGCCGTCAAAGGAATGATGCGCCGCCGCTTCGGCCGCATCATCGCGATAACGTCGGTGGTCGGCGTCACCGGAAATCCGGGGCAGGGCAATTACACCGCGGCAAAGGCCGGCATGATCGGCATGATCAAGTCGGTGGCGGCCGAGTACGCCAAGCGCGGCGTCACCGCCAATTGCATCGCGCCGGGTTTCATCGAGACGCCGATGACCGGCAAGCTCAACGAGAAGCAGCGTGAGGCGATCCTTAATCGGGTTCCGGCCGGCCGTCTCGGCACGCCCGATGATGTCGCCGCAGCGGCGGTCTATCTCGCGTCCAACGAGGCCGCCTATGTCACCGGGACCACGCTGCATGTAAACGGCGGAATGGCGATGTTCTCGTAGGAAATGCTTGGCTTTGCGGGGGCTGCCCGGCTACGCTCCCGCGCGCTAGTCAACGCATTTGAAGTGTGGTAACCGAAATTCGGCCAGGCTGGGGCGGCCCGATAACGGCGAGCGAATTTGGTGCGCTGCAATCGGAGTGCGTCTCGCCAGCGTCTGCCACGACGAGGCCGTACCGCGAAGGCGGCGACCGTGCTTGTGGTCGCAGCCCAATCCAGAAACGCACGAGGTTGGAACGATGAGTGACATTGGCGAGCGGGTTAAAAAGATCGTCGTGGAGCATCTTGGCGTGGAGCCGGACAAGGTTACGGACTCCGCAAGCTTTATTGACGATCTTGGCGCCGACAGCCTGGACACCGTCGAACTCGTGATGGCATTCGAGGAAGAATTCGGCTGTGAAATCCCCGACGATGCAGCCGAAACGATTCTCACGGTGGGCGACGCGGTCAAATTTCTTGAGAAGAACGCGAAAAGCTGACGGCCGTCTTTACGGCTTCTTCCTCGTTTTCAAACGCGCAGGCGTGCGGGCTATGGCCGGCAATTCGGCATGTAGCGCGATTGAGCTGTGTTCGGAGCTCGCCCCATGAAGCGGGTTGTCGTTACCGGCATGGGAATGGTCACGCCGCTCGGATGCGGCGTCGAGCCGACCTGGCAACGGCTCGTCAACGGCGAGAGCGGCGCGAAGAAGATCGAGCGCTTCGACGTTTCCGACCTTCCGTGCAAGATCGCCTGCACGGTGCCGCGCGGCGACGGCAGCAACGGCTCCTACAATCCGGATCAGTGGATGGAGCCGAAGGAGCAGCGCAAGGTCGACGAGTTCATCGTCTTCGCCATGTGCGCCGCCCGCCAGGCGCTCGATGACGCCAACTGGCATCCCAAAAGCTACGACGAGCAGACCAATACCGGCGTGCTCATCGGCTCCGGCATCGGCGGCATCGAGGGCATCGCCGAAACGGCAGTGACCTTGCACGAGAAGGGCCCGCGCCGGGTATCGCCGTTTTTCATTCCGGGGCGCATCATCAATCTCGCTTCGGGATTTGTGTCGATCGAGTTTGGGCTGAAGGGTCCCAATCATGCGGTGGTCACGGCGTGCTCGACCGGCGCGCACGCGATCGGCGACGCGGCGCGCCTTGTTGCATTGGGCGACGCCGACGTCATGGTTGCCGGCGGCGCCGAGTCGCCGGTCAACCGCATCGCGGTCGCCGGTTTCTCCGCCCTGCGGGCGCTCTCGACCGGTTTCAACGACGAGCCGCAGCGCGCCTCGCGTCCTTACGACAAGGGTCGTGACGGCTTTGTCATGGGCGAGGGAGCGGGCGTCGTCGTGATCGAGTCGCTCGAGCATGCCAAGGCGCGGGGCGCCAGGATCTATGCGGAGCTGATCGGCTATGGGTTGTCGGGCGACGCCTATCACATTACGGCCCCAACGCCGGACGGTGATGGGGCGCTGCGTTGCATGAACATGGCGCTTCGCCGCGCCGGCCTCTCGCCCGACCAGGTCGACTATATCAACGCGCACGGCACCTCGACCCCGCTTGGCGACGAGATCGAGCTCGGTGCGGTGCAGCGCCTTACCGGCAATGCCGCCGGACGAATTTCGATGTCCTCCACCAAATCCTGCATTGGCCATCTGCTCGGCGCGGCCGGCGCCGTCGAAGCGATCTTTTCGATCCTTGCGATACGCGACCGGCTCGCGCCGCCGACCATCAATCTCGACAATCCCTCGGTGGAGACGCCGATCGATCTGGTGCCGCACAAGGCGCGGCCGCGCGACATCGACGTGGCCTTGTCCAACTCATTCGGTTTCGGCGGAACCAACGCGTCGCTGGTTTTCCGGCGCGTTGTGGACTGATGCGCGCAGCAGTAGAATCTGATCCCAGCTTTCGCCATATTTGTTCCTAACCTGCGTGGCTTATCGCGCCGGTTCGACTTCGTCGCCCGAGGGGGCATGCGACCAAGCGGCATAACCGGACTGCCCCACACGCGGTACGTCAGCCCTGTGTACGCAAGTGGCGCGCCGATCGTGGACCGAGAACGGGAAACGAGGGTGTGAATTCCAGCCCGTCGCAAGAAAACGGTGGCCGCGGACCGGCGCAGGGCCAACCCGCATCGCCGGGCGATGACGGCGACGGGATGGCCGGGCTTGCACGCACGGGCGGCAAGAAGCCGATCACGCTGCGGAGTCCGCGAACTGCGCTGGAGCCGGAGAGGGTGCCGACATTGATCAGGCGTTCGCGGCGAGCGCGTCATCCGCTGGTGATCGTCGGCAACGCGATCTTCACGCTCATTGTCGTGCTCGCCGTCGCCGCCGGCGGGGCGTTGTGGATCGGCAAAAAGCGGTTTGAGGCGCCGGGGCCGCTCCAGCAGAACAAGATCGTTGTCATTCCGCGCGGGCTCGGCATCAAGGAGATTGCCGATGTGCTGGCACGCGAGGGCGTGATCGATCAGCCGCTGGTGTTCATGGGCGGAGTGCTCGTGCTCAAGGCGCGCGGCGGGCTCAAGAGCGGCGAATATGAATTCGCAAAGCACGCAAGCCTCGCGGACGTCGTCGACACCATCGTGGAGAATCGTGTCGTCCAGCATACGCTCACGGTCCCCGAGGGCCTGACCTCCGAGCAAATCGTCGCGCGTCTGTTGCAGAACGACGCGCTCGCCGGCCAGATCAAGGAAATTCCCCGCGAAGGCACATTGTTGCCGGAGACCTACAAGTTTACCCGCGGGACTCAACGATCGGCGATCATTCAGCGCATGCAGCAGTCGGAGCGCCACGTGCTTCAGGAGGTCTGGGAGCATCGCACTCCGGGTCTGCCGCTCAAGACGCCGGAAGAGCTGGTGACGCTCGCCTCGATCATCGAAAAAGAAACCGGCCGTCCCGAAGAGCGCACGCGCGTCGCCGCCGTGTTCGTCAACCGCCTGAAGAACAAGATGCGGCTGCAATCGGACCCGACCATCATCTACGGGCTGACAGGCGGCAAGGGTTCGCTCGGCCGCCCCATCATGAAGAGCGAAATCGAGCAGCACACGCCATACAACACATACGTGATCGACGGGCTGCCGCCCGGTCCGATCGCCAATCCCGGCCGCGCCTCGCTTGAAGCCGCCGCCAACCCGGCGCGCACCAAGGAGCTTTACTTCGTTTCCGACGGAAAGGGCGGCCATATCTTCTCCGACAGTTACGAGCAGCATCAGAAGAACGTCGCGCACCTGCGCGCGCTTGAGCGCGAGCAGAACGCGCAGAAAGACGCGGCCGGAAGCGCTGCCGACGCGAAGGCCGCGTCGGATCCGCCGAAGGCCGCGCCCGCTCCCGCGGACAGCCGCGTGCGGCGCTAGGCGGCTTGTGAGCCCGTGGGGGCGCGGCTAAGGTCTTCGCCGCTTCCGTATTTTCAGCAACCGAGACCGGCGCGAATGGCTTTGTCGAGCATGACCGGATTCGCGCGGCGCCACGGCGCCGTGGGCGCGTATGCCTGGGCGTGGGAGCTTAAATCCGTCAACGCCAAAGGCCTCGACGTGCGGCTGCGCATGCCGCAAGGCTGGGACGCCGTCGAGGCGCCGGTGCGTGCCCGTGCCTTGGCTCAGCTTGCGCGCGGCACGGTCTACGCCAGTCTCACCGCCGAGCGCAAAGGCGTGGCATCGACCGTGAAGATCAACGAGCCGGTGCTGGCGGCGGTGATTGCGACGGTCAAGAATTTGACCGGACGCATCGAGGCCGCGCCGCCGACGCTCGACGGCATTCTCGCGCTCAAAGGCGTTGTCGAAGTCATTGAAGAGCCGGAGCGGGAGGAGGATCGAAGGGCCGCCGAGGAGGCGATCGTTGCCGGTTTTGCGGAGACGCTTGCGGCGCTGCTTGCCATGCGCGAGGAGGAAGGCGCCGCCCTCGGCCGCGTGCTCGCCGCCCGCCTGGATGAAATCTCTGCACTGACCGCGCGCGCGGAAGCGGCGCCGGGCCGCAAGCCGGAAGCAATCAAGGCGCGCCTTGCCGCGCAGGTGGCGGCGCTGCTGTCTGCCTCGCAACGCTTCGACAGCGACCGCCTGCATCAGGAAGCGATCATGCTGGCCGCCAAGGCGGACATTCGCGAAGAGCTCGACCGGCTCACGGCGCATGTGGCGCAATCGCAGCGCCTCATCGCCGAAGGCGGCGCGATCGGCCGCCGGCTCGACTTTCTGGCGCAAGAACTCGGCCGCGAATCGAATACGCTCACCGCAAAAGCGAACGATGTCGGCCTGACCAACATCGGTCTCGAACTGAAAGCGATCGTCGAGCAATTCCGCGAGCAGGTGCAGAACCTGGAATGAGCCAGAGCGGCGACATAACCCGGCGGGGCATCATGCTTGTCCTGTCCTCGCCATCGGGCGCGGGAAAGACGACGCTGTCGCGCAATTTGCTCGAGCAGGAAGAAAACGTCGCGCTGTCGATTTCGGTGACGACGCGGGCGCGGCGTCCGAGCGAAATCGAGGGCGTGCATTATCATTTCGTGAGCAGGCGGCAGTTCGAGGTCATGCGGGACGCCGGCGATCTGCTCGAGTGGGCGGAGGTGCACGGAAATTTTTACGGGACGCCGCGTGAGCCGGTCGAAAAGGCGCTCGCCGAGGGCCGCGACGTTCTCTTCGACATCGATTGGCAGGGGACGCAGCAGCTCTACGCCAGGATGCGGGCCGACGTGGTCAGCGTGTTTGTGCTGCCGCCCTCGGCGGCCGAACTGAAGTCGCGGCTGGAGCGCCGCGCCGAGGACAGCCAGGCCATCATCTCGCAGCGGCTGCGCAACGCCACCGAGGAAATCGCGCACTGGCGAGAATACGACTATGTGCTGGTGAACCGCGATCTCGACAAGAGTTTTGCGCGCGTGCGTGCCATTCTCACGGCCGAACGGCTCAAGCGGGTGCAACTGCCCGATCTGGAGAATTTTGTCGCCAAACTGCTCGCCGATTTGAAAAAGATCGCGGGATAGCACTTACATCGTCAGCACCACGCGGCCGACAATGCGGCCGGCGCGCAGATCCTCAAGCGTCGCCTGGGCGGCGGACAGCGGGCGCTCGGCGATCGGGGGCGGTTTGATGTCCTTCGCGCGGACGACATCGAGCAATTCGCGCGCTTCGGCGAGCGTGCCGGTCATTATGCCTTCGATGGTCATCGCTTTCAGCGGAAACATCGCGACTGCCGTCGTATAGCCGCCTCCGATCAGGCCTGTGACCACCACCTTGCCCCCTTTGGCGAGGACGCCGGTCGCAAACGTCAGCGATCTGTCAGAGCCGACGAAATCGCACACGGCATGGACGCCGCCGCTCGCCTTGAGAACGTCCTTGCGCGCACCGGGATCGCCCGCGTCGAATGCGGCGTCTGCTCCGGCCGCGAGCGCCGCCTCGCGTTTGTTCGGGTCGATGTCGGCGCAAAAGATCGGCGTCGCAAACATGGCGCGCGCCAGCGCCAGTCCCATCAGGCCGACCCCGCCGAGGCCGACCAGCAGGATCGGGCCGCGCGCGGCGCGCTCGGCGAGACGCTTGAGCGCGGCGTAAGCCGTCAATCCCGAGCACATCAGCGCGCCGGCATAGGCCGCGCTCAGCGGCGCGTAATCGAGCAGATAGCGGCGGTGCGGCACGAGGACATGCGTCGCGTAGCCGCCGTCGACATTGATGCCGAGGTGGCGCGGCGCCGCGCAGATGTTCTCTTCGCCCGCGCGGCAGGCGGGACACTGGCCGCAGCCGATCCATGGATAGACGGCGACAGCGCCGCCGATCTCCACGCCCCCATCCGCGCCGGCGGCTTCGATGGTGCCGGCGATCTCGTGGCCGAGCGTGAAGGGAAGCTCGCGGCCGGCCCGCACGTCGAGTTGCTTGCCGTCCGCCATTTTGAAGTAGCCGTCCTGCATGTGCAGGTCGGAATGGCAGACGCCGCAGCGCGCGATGCGCACCAGCACCTCGCTCCCTTGTGGGCTTGGGAGATCGGCAACCGTTTCGCAAAGCGGGGCAGCGTACGCGATGAGCGATTGGCGACGAAACGGCATGCCGGCACGCTATCACACCGGCGCTGTGGTGTGCGCCGCGAACGCGCGCGCCAGCGCTGCGAAGCCCGCGACGGGAATATCCTCGGCCCGCGCGGTCGGATCGATGCCGGCCTCGGCGAGCAACACCTGCGGATTGGGCCCGAGCGATTTGAGGCTCTGCCGCAGCATCTTGCGGCGCTGGCCAAAGGCGGCTTCGGTCACCCGCTGCAAGGCGCGTGAATCGCACGCAAGCGGCTTGTCGCGCGGCACCAGCCGAACAATGGATGACGTAACCTTGGGCGGCGGGACGAAGGCTGCGGGCGACACGTCGAACAAAATTTTGGCCTCGGCGCGCCATGCGGTCAGCACCGACAGGCGGCCGTAGGTCTTGCCTCCGGGCTGCGCGACGATGCGCTCGGCCACCTCCCGCTGGAACATCAGCACCAGCATCTCGTACCAGGGCGGCCACGGCTCGGCCGTGAGCCAGCCGACCAGCAGCGGCGTTGCAATATTGTACGGAAGATTTGCAACCACTTTGGCGCGGCGCCCGCCGATGTGAGCGGCGGCGTCGAATTCGAGCGCGTCGCCGGCGACGATCTCGAGTCGACGCGGATAATGCGTCGCAATTTCCTGCAAGGCCTCGAGCGCGCGCTCGTCGCGTTCGACCGCGACGACGCGCTGCGCGCCGAGCGCGAGCAGCGCGCGCGTCAACCCGCCAGGCCCAGGGCCGATTTCCACGATCGTGGTGTCGAGTGGCTCGGCGGCGCGCGCAACGCGCGCCGTGAGATTGAGGTCGAGCAGGAAATTCTGGCCGAGGGATTTTTTTGCGGCGAGGCCGTGCCGCCGGATGACGTCGCGCAGCGGCGGCAGGTCGTCGAGTTGGGCCATCTACTTCGCCAGGACCGGCGCCTTCGTCGACGCCGACAGGCGCGCGGCAAGCGTCAGGGCCGCGATCAGACTCGACGGATCGGCGCGGCCGGTGCCGGCGATGTCGAAGGCGGTGCCGTGATCGGGCGAGGTGCGCACGAACGGAAGCCCGAGCGTGACATTGACGGCGGTATCGAATGCGAGCGTCTTGATCGGGATCAGCGCCTGGTCGTGATACATGCAGAGCGCGGCGTCATAGCCCGCGCGTGCTTTGGCATGAAACATCGTGTCCGCCGGAATGGGCCCGCGCGCATCGATGCCGTCGGCCTTGAGGCGTGCAACGGCGGGCGCAACGATCGATGCATCTTCCGCGCCGAGCGCGCCTTCCTCGCCGGCGTGGGGATTGAGCCCGGCGATCGCCAGCCGCGGTCTGGCGATGGCGAAACGCGCGCGCATGTCGCGGTCGACGATGCGGCCGGTTTCGACGATGAGATCGGCCGTCAAACGGTGCGGAACATCCTTCAGCGGCAGGTGGATCGTAACCGGAACAACGGCAAGCTCGCGCGACCAGAGCATCATGACGGGATGAATGACGCGCCCGGTCGCCTCTTCCGCAAGCCGGGCGAGGAATTCGGTGTGGCCGGGCTCGGCAAAACCGGAGCGATAGAGCACGTTCTTGGCGATCGGGTTGGTGACGACCGCGCCGGCGCGCCCGGCGAGCACGTGCTCAACGGCAAGTCTGATGGCGCCGATCGCGGCCGGCGCGCTCGAAGCGTCGGGCTTGCCGGCCTTTGCCGTGACCGGGCCGTTGAGCGGCACCAGCGGCAGCGCACGCGAGAAGGTCGTGTTCGCTTCTTCCGGCTCCGTGGATTGGATGGGCACCCGAAGATTGAGCGCGCCCGCCCGCGCGGCGATGAACGCCTCGTCGCCGATCAGATAGAACGGCGGCAGTTTCAGCTCGGCGCGCCGCGACCAGGCGACGAGCGTGATGTCAGGCCCGATGCCCGCCGGCTCGCCAAGCGTAAGGGCGAGTGGAGCCGTATCGGGATTGCTCATTTGTATTCGATCATCGCGGACTTGCGCGCTTCCTCGAGATACCGCTTCGATTCGGCGGCGAACCGCTTGTTGAAGATTTTCTCGCGCGTTTCGCTTCTGATCGGAGCGTCTTCCGCGCTTTGCGTGCGGCTGCACAGGGCGAACATCTGGATGCCTTGCGCCGTCATCTCCGGCGCGGTCAGGTGGCCGAGCGGCATGGTGTCGAGAATCTGGCGAAGCTTCTCCGGCAAGGCGGACGATGTGCGCATGACCGGCGCGCGCACCGCGCCGTCGCGGAGCGCGCGGGCCATCGCCAGTCCTTCCTTGCAATTATCAAAGCGCGCGCGCAGCTCCTCGGCCTCCTTGCGCTTGCGTTCGACGATCGCGGCGCTCGATCCGTTCGGCACGACGATCATGATCGGATAGATCCGGTAGATGTATCCGACCGACGCTTCGGCGTCGTTCTTGCCGTCGTTCTTGATCGCCAGCGTGACGTCGGCGTCGGTGACGCGCAGCGACGACTGAAACCGCCCGCGCACCAGCTGGTCCCAGGTGAGGTCGGCCTTGAGCCTCGCCTTGAGCGCCTCGACTGAAATTCCAGCCCTCTCGATCTGCTGAGCGAACTGCTCCGCCGTCAGTCCGCTCCGCTTCGCCATCGAGGCGAAGGCGTTGTCGACCTCGGACTTTCCGACGGAAATCTGGAACGGCTTTGCCGCGGCGATCTTGACCTGATCGTCGATCAGCGCCTGCAAGGCTTCCTTCCGCGTGGCGGCCTTGTGCGTCGAGACCTGAATGAGCTTCATCCGCCGCTGGACGTCGAGCGCGGTAATCGGCACGCCGTTCACCATCGCGACGACCTGAGCCGCGGCGAAGCGCGGCGACGCCACCATAGCGGCGGCGGCGACCAACAGGATTCCGATCACACGAAAGGCTGAAAGCTTGAGGTCGCTCATCGTCATCTACCGACAATTCGTTCGTTAGTGGCTGCCGAGCCCGCTGACGTTTTCGCTGACCGCCGTGCCGCCGAGCGTGCGCAGGCTCAATTGCAGCATGACCTGGTGCACCAGGGTTGGATTGCCGACCACGTCGTAAGAATAACCTGTGATGTAATTCAGGCCAAATATAAGGCAATCGTCGACGTAGCCGAGACCGACGCGCGTCTGGTCGAACTTTTCGGCGGTGATGTCGTAGCGGGCGCCCGCCGACAGCACCCAGTTGGCATCCAGCTTGACGGAGACGCCGCCGAGCACGCCCTGGCGCCGGTTCAGGAATCCGAGCTCGGGTTGTGCAGCATAATCCCCATAAAGCAGGGACGTGCTCCAGCGGTCGAAATTGGCGCGCGCCTCAAGCTCCGTCCGCTGCGCGGAGAAATTGTCGTGGTCGAAGCGGAAGCGGGACGTAAAGGTGTAGATGCTGTTCGGTTGATACGAGACGCGGGCGACGTAGTCTGAGCGTGCCGTATCGAGGCCGCTGTCGATGCCGGTATTCGTCAAGCCACCGATCGCAAACGAATTCTGTCCGAACAGGCTGTAGGACTGGCCGAACAGGGCGTTGACAAAGCCGGCCTGGCTGACCTGCGCGGTGTATTGCGCGCCCACGTTCGCGCGGCTGCCGCCTTCGACCCGATCCCAGCCGGAAAACTTGTCGACCCGAAAGAGATTGCTGTCGTCGAAAATCAGGCTCTGCGAATCTTCGTTGGGAAAGCGTCCGATCTGCGTCTCGTTCGGGCGGAAGATGACCTGAGCGATCGGCTCGATGGTCTGCGTGCCCCAGGATTCCACGCTGATGAACGGATAGCGATATTCGAGGCCGACGGCCGGCATGGCCCGAACCAGGTTGTCGTCGCCGGTTTGGATGTAGTTGGACACGCCCGGCTGATTTTTGATTTCCATCGAGGCGGCGTCGGCGCGCAGGCTGATGAAAGGCGTGAACACCTGCCCGAATGAATCGGTGATGCTTTTGCGCCAGGTCGACTCGGCCGAGAAGCGCGTATAGGTGCCGGGCACGCCGCGCAGCAGGCAGTTCGCCGTCGTTTTCACCGCCGGATCGGCGGTCTGAACGCAGGTGCCGTTGGCGAGGGCGTTCGCCGAGATGGCGTCGAAGTCGGCGGTGGTGCGGCTCAGGCTCGTCAGATTGACCTTGTAGCTCAATTCGCCGCCGAGGATCGGCTGGCCGAGCGTGCGGTTGTAGTCGAGGACGGGATGGATGATCGGAATTTCTTTCTGAACGTCCGCGCTCGAGAAGCCGTAGTAGTAGATGCTTCGCACGTCGAAATAGCTGCGGTCGCCTTTGCCCGTCAGGTAGAGCTGGGAGATCCCTTCGTTGATGCCGGGTTGCAGCGGATCGCCCGAACTCGAGTGGTGCATGAGGCTCGGGCGGTAGTCGTTCAAGAACTGCTTGTCCGAGACGGCGACGCCATCCCAGCCCCACACCCACCTGTTGTTGAGCGCGAACTGACCGGACGTCTCGACCGCGCCGCGCCACGTGCGGTTGCCCGGGGCGCCTGCGTCGAAGGCGCCGGGGTCGAGCTGATAGATGCCGGCGCCGCGGATCGCGAGCGCCCCGGTTTCGAAGCGCTGGCGGTATTCAGCCTGCGGCAGCACGCCCTGCCGGCTCGTGATCATCGGCGCGAAGGTCGCGTCGTAGTTGGGGGCGAGCGCCCAGTAGTACGGGATCGTCGCGCTTGCGCCGTAGATGGAGTTGAATCCGACCGTCGGCACCAGCAGGCCGGTCTTGCGTTTGACGGTCGGATCTGGCGCCGAGAAATAGGGCAGGTAGGCGATCGGCTTGCCGAAGAATTCGAGGCTGGCGTCCTCGAAATAGATCATCTTTTCGTTCTGGTCGTGAATGATGCGCGCGGCCTTCACCTGCCACAGCGGCGGCTTTCGCGGATCGTCGCGGCACGGCGCGCAGGCGGTGTAGACGCCGTTATGGAAGATCGTGAAGTTTCCGCTCGACCGCTCGGCGCGCGCGGCCGCCATGCGGGTTTGCTCGGGGGTATCGAGACGCAGCGAATCGACGAATCCGTTCCGGTAGTCGTCGGAGAGATCCATGATCTCGCCGTAGGTCACCTTGCCGTCGGGCTCGGTCAGCCGCGCATTGCCTTCCGCGTGCAGATGCTTGGTTTTTTCGTCGTAGACGACCTTGTCGGCCTCGAGCGTCGAGCCGTTGTAGTAGATCTGGACGTTGCCGACCGCCGAGACGCGGTTGTTCGTGTAGTCGTAATCGATTTCGCGCGCCTGCACGAGCATCTGGCCTTTGCCAGACTTTTCCCGATTGATTTCGGCCTGTGATTTTGCCGGCGCGTGTGGGCGCTGCGGGAATGTCAGCAGGTGTTGTTGCGCCGCTGCCGGCACAGACAAAGCGAGACCGCAGGCCAGCGCAAATGCCAAGACCCACGCCGGACGGCGCAGGGAAGCGGGGCAGACGGGAAAGGGACGAGCGGTCGGCAATCTCGCCATCACCCGTCCTCCTGGTACAATAACGCGACAAATCCGGTCAGGCCGCCGACGAGCACCGGCAACCATGCCGCCGTCGTCGGGTGCATCAGGTCGGCCTTGCTCAGATCCTCGGTTACCTTTGACAGGACATAAAGCAGAAACCCGGCAGCCACGCCACTCAAAACCATCTTTTGCACCCCGCCAAACCGGAAGAAGCGCAGACTGACGGCCGCGGCAAGAAAGACCATGGCGCAGAGCAGGAACGGCAGGGCCAAAAGCTTCTGGAACTGAAGCCTGTAGCCCGCGCCGGCGAGCCCGGCGTGCTCGGCGATGCTGATATATTGCGGCAGGTCCCAGAACGGCACCGTTTCCGGCGTGGCGAAGCTTTCGCGAACCTGCTCGGGCGTGAGTTCCGTCTTCAGCCGATACTCAGGCTGATCGCTCGGGGTCGCTCCCGCCACATACACGCGCGCATCAATAAGCCGCCAGACGCCGGGACTGAGGACCGCATTGGGCGCCTCGACGCGTTCCTTGAAGTGGCCGGCTTTGTCGAAGGTGAAGACGGTGACGCCGCTCAGCTCGACGCCCTGATCGCGGCTGGACTTGGCGTTGATAATGGCGTCGCCGTCGGAATTGCGCTGCCGGACCCAGAAACTCCCGCCGCCTCCCCCGAACATCCGCAATTGCTTCTCCCCGAACAGCAACGCCTCATAGCGCTTGGAGCGCTCCTGCAACGTTGCGGATATCGGGTTGTAGATCGTCGTGGCGACCACGCCGAGCAGGAACGCAACCAGCAGGGCGGGCGCGATGAATTGCCAGGCCGAGAGTCCGGCCGACCGGGCGATCACCAGCTCATTGCGCCGCGACAGGTTGAGATAGCAGGACCTCGTCCCGATCAAAAATCAG
>DASSRW010000251.1:0-9729 GCA_035701545.1 Pseudolabrys sp. | reverse complement strand
GGCTGATCGAGGCCGGCATCAACGATTGGGGAGGGGTGTCGCCGGTCACTCCCGACCATGTGAATCCTGAAGCGCCCTGGCCGCATCTGCAGGTGCTGGAGCGCGCCACCCTGGCCGCCGGGAAGCAATTGCACGAGCGGCTGGCCATCTATCCCGCTTTCGCCGCCGATCATCGCAAATGGATCGATCCCGCTCTGCACGCCGCGGTGCTTCAGCGGATCGATGGCGAGGGCCGGCCGCGTGCGGACGACTGGTCGCCCGGCGCCATGGCACCGCTGCCGGGCGATGCGCAGCGCGCTGTAACGCCGGCGATTGCGACGGGCGAGTTGTCGAACATCATCGAGCGCGCCGCCGCGGGACATGCGCTGGCAGAAAATGACATCGTGCGTCTGTTTCAGGCCCGCGACGATGATTTCGCGGTTGTATGTGCCGCCGCCGATGCCTTGCGCCGGGAAACCTGCGGGGACACGGTTTCATACGTTGTTACCCGCAACATCAACTACACCAACATCTGCTATTTCAAATGCCAGTTCTGCGCCTTCTCTAAAGGCAAGATGAGCGAGAATTTGCGCGGACGGCCCTACAACCTTCCGCTCGATGAAATTGCCGCGCGCGCGCGTGAAGCCTGGCAGCGCGGCGCCACGGAAGTTTGCATGCAGGGCGGCATTCATCCCGATTTCGACGGGCGAACGTATGTCGCGATCTGCAAGGCGGTGCGCACCGCCGCGCCGGGAATCCATGTGCATGCCTTCTCGCCGCTCGAGGTGCATCAGGGCGCGGCCACCCTCGGTGTGCCCCTGGAGGACTTTCTGCTGCAGCTGAAGGACGCGGGTCTTGGCACTTTGCCCGGCACGGCGGCTGAAGTGCTCGACGACGAAGTGCGCGCGGTCCTGTGTCCGGACAAGATCAACACCGCGCGCTGGCTGGAAGTGATGCGCGGCGCGCATCGGGCCGGCTTCAGGACGACGGCGACCATCATGTATGGCCATATCGAGGGCTATCGGCACTGGGCGCGGCATTTGCGGCGTTTGCGGCGTTTGCAGGAGGACACCGGCGGCTTCACCGAGTTTGTGCCGCTGCCGTTTGTGCACATGGAGGCGCCGATTTTTCTGAAAGGCCGCGCGCGGCGCGGGCCGACGTTTCGCGAGGCGGTGTTGATGCACGCTGTGGCGCGGCTCGCCTTTCACCCGGTGCTGACGAACATCCAGACCTCGTGGGTGAAGATGGGCCCGGACGGCGTCAAGGTTTGCCTGCGCGCGGGCGCCAACGATCTCGGCGGTACGCTGATGGACGAAACGATCACGCGCTCGGCCGGTGCTCGGCACGGCCAGGAAATGACGCCGGAGGCGATGGAGGGCATCATTCGCTCGATCGGGCGCGTGCCGCGACAGCGCACCACCGTCTATGGCGACGTGCCGCCGGAGCGGTATCGCGCGTCGTTTCAGGCGCGCCGCGGCCATTCGGCGGCGGTTGCAATGGAATCGTAAATCCTGACTATAAGCACGCGGCGCCAGCCGAAATTCCTATTGTTCTAATCTTAGCATAACTCTAGTATCGGCAGGTTGCGCCCCGCGGGGGTTTGGCCGTCTTCGGACGGCCGGTTCAGAAATATCATGCCAAGGCCGTGAAATGAGTTTGTCGATTGCCCCCGAGGTCTGCGACCGCAACAGCCGCCAAGCCGCCATCAACCGGCTGCGCCAGATCGGCGGACGATTGCCGACGTGGAGCGAACTCGCCGACCCCGACCTCAAGGCCGCCGATCTTACGCGTGTGGACCCCGATGCGGCGGACGCCGGCAATTTGTGGCGCGTCCACTGGTTCAATGCTCCCGATCGCAAGTCGCGCCTGAAGATACCCGCGCACGTCGTGCTGCCGCCGGCCTTGACCGGCGTGAAGGCGCCGATTGTGGTCATGCTCGGCTGCAATTTCCCGATGATCGGAGCGCACAAGGTGCTCGCGGCTTACGCCTGCCTCGTGCCTCGCTTGATCACCGGCCGTTTCGATCCATCGCATCAGCGCGCGATCTGGCCGTCCACCGGAAATTATTGCCGCGGCGGCGTGGCGATTTCCCGCATTCTGGGCTGCCGCGGCGTGGCCGTGCTGCCGGCCGGCATGAGCCGCGAACGTTTCGAATGGCTGCAGAAATGGGTCGCCGATCCGGCCGACATCATCCGCACGCCCGGCACGGAGAGCAACGTCAAGGAAATTTACGACAAATGCGCGGAGCTCCAGCGCGACAAGGACAACGTCATCCTCAATCAGTTCTCCGAGTTCGCCAACTATCTCATCCATTACCACTGCACCGCGCAGGCCTGCGAAAAGGTGTTCGGCGAGCTGAAGCGCGGCCACAAGGATTACCGGCTCGCGGCGTTCGTCTCGGCGACGGGGTCGGCTGGAACGATTGCGGCCGGCGACCGGCTAAAGAAGCTTCACAACACGAAAATCGTTGCCGTCGAGGCGCTCGAGTGCCCGACCATGTATTGCAACGGCTTCGGTGAGCACAACATTCAGGGCATCGGCGACAAGCACATCCCGCTCATCCACAACGTGATGAACACGGATGCGGTTATCGCCGTGTCGGATGCGGCGAGCGACTCGCTCAACCTGCTGTTCGGGAGCGAGGCTGGTCGCGGCTACCTTGAAAAGCGAAGGAAAATCAGCCCGGAGCTGATCAGGCAATTCGACCAGTTCGGCATTTCGGGGCTGGCCAATATTGTTGCCGCGATCAAGTTGGCGAAACGCCTCGAATACGGCCCGAACGACGCGGTCTTCACGGTGGCAACCGACAGCGCGGCCATGTACCGCAGCGAGCGCGATTCCTATATCCGCCGCAAATATCCGGACGGGTTCGATGAGGTGAATGCCGGCGAGATTTTCGGCCGGCACATCGAAGGCATCGCCGACGATCATGTGCTCGAGCTTACGCATGTGGAGCGCAGCCGCATCTTCAATCTCGGCTACTACACCTGGGTCGAGCAGCAGGGCGTATCCGTCAAGGATTTTGAGAGCCGCCGCACTCAGGAATTCTGGCAGGAACTGGTCGACACGATTCCGGCGTGGGACCGCATGATCGGTGAGTTCAACGCGGACATCGCGCGCAAGGCGTCCGCATGAGCGCGGTCAAGCCATACGAGAAATTGCGCAAGGATCTTTCGGCGCGCGACCGCAGTCTCCGCGAGAAGGTGGTTGCGCTGGAAGACGTCGCCTCGTTCGTGCGCGACGGCGACTCGGTCGGCATCGGCGGCAGCACCATGTCGCGCACGCCGATGGCACTGGTCTGGACGCTCATCCGGGCGCGGCGCAAAAATCTGTCCTGCTCGCGCTCCATCATTTCCAGCGACGGCGATCTTTTGTTCGGCGCGGGCGCATCGGACCACATCATCACGAGCTGGTTCAGCCAAGGCATCCTGTGGGGCGTCTCCAAGGTGATGCGCCACCACGTCGAAACCGGCAAGGCGCGGTTCGAGGAATGGAGCCACCTCGCGATGGGCATGCGGTTTCGCGCCGGTGCAATGGGCGTGCCCTTCATGCCGATCCGGCCGATGCTCGGTTCCGACGTGCTCGCGCAGCGGCCGGAAGCGAAGGCGATCGATTGCCCGTTCACCGGCGAGAAGCTGCTGCTGGTGCCGGCGCTCAATCCCGACGTCGCGCTCATTCACGTGCAGCGCTGCGATCCTTACGGAAACGCGCAAATCGACGGCCTGCAATTCATGGACATCGATCTCGCGATGGCCGCGAACAAGGTGATCCTGACGACCGAGCGCATCGTTTCCAACGATCAGATCCGCCGCGCGCCGGACCAGACCAAGATTCCGTTCTTTGCGGTCGATGCCATCGTCGAGGTGCCGTACGGCAGCGCGCCGCACGAATGCTACGGCGCGTACGAGCCGATGATGAAGCACATGGAATATTACGTCGAGCTGGTGAACGGGGATCCGGTCGGCGGCATGCAGGAATACCTCGACAAATACGTCTACGCGCCGAAGTCCTGGGCGGATTTCCTCGACCTCATCGGCCTGGAGGAAGTGCTGACCGCTTCGCGCGCCGGAAAGTCGATCTATGACGCATAAGTCGGATTACACGGCGGCCGAATTGCTCGCGATCCTGAGTGCGCGCCAGCTCAAGGACGGCATGGTGGTGTTCGCGGGGGTGGGCATTCCGCTGCTTGCAGCCACGCTTGCGCAGCGCCTGCATTGTCCCGGCCTGACCATTCTGTTTGAAGGCGGTGTCATCGGCGCCTTCGTCGAGCCCGGCAAGCTGCCGCCCTCGACCAACGACCAGCGTTGCACGGTGCGCGCCAACATGGTGCTCGGCAGCGCCGAAGTTCTGCTGCTGCTCCAGCGCGGCTACGTCGACGTGGGCTTCATGGGTGGCGCGCAGATCGATCAGTACGGAAACCTCAACAGCTCTTTCATCGGCGATCCGAAGAAGCCGAAAACGCGGCTGCCCGGCACCGGCGGCGGCAACGACATCGCGAGCCTCACCAACATGATCGTCGCGATGAAACACGAGAAGCGCCGTTTCGTCGAAAATGTCGATTTCATCACCAGCCCCGGATGGATCAAAGGCTGCGAAACGCGCCGCCAGAGCGGCCTGCCGATGGGCGGCATGTTCCGGGTCGTCACCGAGCTTGCCGTGTTCGGCTTTGACGAGAAGACGCGCCGCATGAAGCCGCTCGCGCTCAATCTCGGGGTGACGCGGGAGCAGGTGCAGGCGAATACCGGTTTCAAGCTGGATTTTGATTCCGACATCGGCGTCACCGAGCCGCCGACCGAGCATGAGCTCTCGACCTTGCGCATGCTCGATCCCGATCGGCTCTACATCGCGTGACGCGCAAGCAAACGATAACGGAGAGCAGGAAATGACCATTCTGAGCAAGACGTTCGGTATTGCCGCTCGGAATTTCACGGCTTATCCGCAAATGCCGGACGCGAGGGCGCTCGTCGATTACGGCGTGAAGATGGAAGAGCTGGGCTTCGATTCGCTCTGGGTCTGGGATCACATGCTCCTCGGCGTCGAGCCGAACTTTCCGATTATCGATTCGCTGACAGTGCTCACGGGGGTTGCTGCCCGCACCAAGAAGATCAAGCTCGGCACCGGCATCCTGGTGCTTCCGCTGCGCAACGCGGTGGCGCTCGCCAAACAGCTCTCGAGTATTGATCGACTTTCAGGCGGCCGTCTGGTGATGGGAATGGCGTCGGGCTGGTACAAGCGCGAATTCGACGCGATGAACATCCCTTTCGAGAAGCGCGGCAAGATCATGGACGAGAATCTCGATCTTCTGCGCCGCCTGTGGACCGAGCCGTCGGTCACCGGTGAGTATCCCACGGCCGGCTACAAGCCCTCGAAGGCGGTGATGTATCCCAAGCCGGCGCAGGAGCGGATCCCGATCCTGATCGGCGGCTATGTTGATCGCGTGCTGCAGCGCGCGGCTACCGCGGGTGACGGCTGGCTGACCTATTTCTACACGCCGGAAGGCTTCACCAAGTCGTGGACCAAGATCCGCAACTTCGCCAAGGAAGCCGGCAAGGATCCGGACAAGCTGCTCAGTGCGTCGCAGCTGCCGATCATGGTCGGAAAGTCCAAAGATGCGGTGAAGGCCGACATGCTGGATTGGCTCAACAAGGAATGGGACTTTCCGGCGAACAGCGACTGCACGCGGGACAGCGCCATCATGGGCTCGGTCGATGAATGCGTCGCGCAGCTCAGGGAGCACCTGGCGGTTGGCGTCCAGAAGATCATCTTCGTGCCCTACAGGTACCAAATGGATCAGATCGAGATCATCGCGCGCGAGATCATTCCAAGGCTGAAGAATGCCTGATCGGGAATGCCGGTTCAGTGATACGGAACGATGATCAGCATCTTCGACCTGTTCAAGATCGGGATCGGTCCGTCGTCATCGCACACCACCGGTCCGATGAAGGCGGCGGCGAACTTCAGGGAGACGTTGCGGCAGAAGGACAAGCTGGGCTCGGTCGCACGCATCCACGTGACGTTGTTCGGCTCGCTGGCGTGGACGGGCAGGGGGCACGGCAGCGACAAGGCGATTTTGCTGGGTTTGAGCGGATGCGTTCCCGAGTGCATCGAGCCCGACGAGGCGGATCGGCGCTTTGCCGACATCAGGACGACCGGCCGATTGCCGCTTTCTGAGCATTGGTCTGTTCCGCTGGATGTCGAGCGCGATCTTGTGTTCGACCGTCAGCGTACGCTGCCCGGCCATTCCAACGCGCTGACCTTTGCCGCGTTCGATGCGCAAGGCGGTCGGGTGGCCGAAGAGACCTGGTATTCGATCGGCGGCGGCTTCGTCGTTCGCGACGGCGATGCCGCGGCGCCGGACCCGGTCGTCCCATGGCCGTACCGGAGTGCGGCGGAATTGCTCAGCCTGACCGAGACGAATTCTCTGACGATCGGCGAACTCGTTCTCGCCAATGAAGCCTCCTTGCGTTCGGAGGCGGAGGTTTTCGACGGTATCGGCAGGATCGCCGCCGTTATGCTGGCCTGCATCGACCGCGGCATCCGTGCCAGCGGCCAGCTTCCCGGCGCGCTCAAGGTGCAGCGCCGCGCGAATGCTCTATTCGAGCGGCTCTGCGGCACCGCACAAGCGAACGCGCAGGCGCCGCATCTGACGATGGAATATGTGAACGTCTACGCGATCGCGGTGAACGAGGAAAACGCCGCCGGCGGCCGAGTCGTCACCGCGCCTACCAATGGCGCCGCGGGCGTGATCCCGGCGGTGCTCAAATACTTCTGCGATCATTGCTCCGGCTCGTCGCAGGCGGGCATGCATACGTTTTTTCTCGCGGCCACCGCCGTCGGCTCGCTGTGCAAGATGAATGCCTCGATCTCGGGCGCGGAAGTCGGATGTCAGGGAGAAATCGGCGTCGCCTGCTCGATGGCGGCGGCAGGCCTGACTGCTGCGTTGGGCGGCTCCAACAGCCAGATCGAGAATGCCGCCGAAATCGGCATCGAGCACCATCTCGGCATGACCTGTGATCCGATCGGCGGGCTTGTGCAAATACCCTGCATCGAACGCAACGCGTTCGGCGCGGTAAAAGCCATCAACGCGGCCTCGCTGGCTTTGCGGGGCGATGGCTCCCATCGCGTTTCACTTGATCAAGTGATCGAGACCATGCGTCAGACCGGGGCTGACATGCAGCTGAAATACAAAGAGACAGCTCGCGGCGGACTCGCAGTGAACGTGCCCGAGTGCTGAGCGGCGATTTACTCACGAAGGCTACTCGCCTGGATGCCCGAAAATGAGGCGAAATGTCCGTCCGATGCATCTACAGTTTGCGCTTGCCTGAGTTCCGCGTGCTTACTAACATCCTAAAAATAGAATGAGTTTCCCTGTGGGAAAGCTCCGGGCAGATGAAGTCGGTAATCCATCCGAAGCTGGAGCGGAAGATGGAAGGTCGCGCCGAATGCACCTCGTTACTGCTTTTTGCGGCCGCGCGATTTCTCCTACGCCGCACCTGTCCCGCGTGGGGCGACTGGCCTTGAACTCCAATAACAACATTCTTGTCGACCACGGTCGACGCTGAGGAGGAAGTGGACATGAGGAAGCTTACGGGATTACTGGCGGGCGCAGCCATCTTGGTCGGCGGCGCCATTACCGGCGCGAGCGCGCAGGACACGATCAAGATTGGCGTCACTCAGCCGCTCACTGGGGCGTTCGCCGCCTCGGGCAACTATGTCGCCCAGGGCACCAGGATCGCCGAAGAGGAGATCAACAAGGCCGGCGGCGTGCTGGGCAAGAAGATCCAGCTCATCATTGAGGATAACAAATCGAATCCGACCGAAGCGGTGACGACGGTCGAAAAGCTCATCGAAAAGGACAAGGTCCCGCTGCTGATCGGGGCGTGGAGTTCGACGCTGACGCTCGCCGTCATGCCGAAGCTCGAAGAGTACAAGGTCCCGATGATCGTCGAGACCTCGTCCTCCGGCAAGATCACGAGGTCCGGCAATCCGTACGTCTTCCGCATCAGCCCGACCTCCGAGATGGAAGCTACGGCCTTTCAGCCGATCGCCAAACAGATGCGCATCAAGAAAGCCGCCTTCCTCTATACCAATAACGATTTCGGCATCGGCTCGGCCGACGAATACGGCAAGATGCTGAAAGCGAACGGCGTCGAGATCGGTCCCCGTGAAACGATGGACCCCGCCGCGACCGACTTCTCCGCTCAACTCGCCAAGATCAAAGCATCCGGCGCCGACACGCTCTTCGTCACGACTGCTGTCGAGCAGCTCACGCTCATTCTCAAGCAGGCCAAAGAGCAGCAGTTGAAGGTGCGTGTCGTCTCTTGCGGCGGTTCGAATTCGCCCGACCAGGTCGTCGCGCAAGCCGGCGCCGCGGCGGAGGGGTCCTATCACACCACATTCTTTCCGCCCTGGTTTCCCGAGATCACGACTAACCCCGAGGTTTCGAAGCGGTACATGGCCGATTGGAAGAAACATGGCTTCAATGTCGGCGGGCTGACCGAGGGCTATCGCGGCTATGACGCGGTCTATGTCGCCGCGGCTGCGATCAAGGCCGCCGGCAAGCCGGACCCGGAAGCGATCCGCAAGGCGTTGTGGGGCGTGCACGTGAAGGGCGTCTACGGCGACATCCATTTCATCAAGCAGGGTCCGGCCGGCAAGGAAAGCGGGCAGAACGTCCCGACGGTCTATCTCGTCGAGGTCAAGAACGGCAAAGTGCAGAAGCCGCAGTTCTGACAGGCATTTCGCGGAACGGGCAGCCTTTCGGCTGCCCGTTTTTGCACGCTTCCAGTTCAATGCCGTGGAGCGGCAGGATTTGAGTGAATTTCTCCAGCACCTTCTCAACGCCGTTATCCTCGGCGGCACGTACGCCTTGCTGGGAATCGGCCTGACGCTGATCTTCGGCATCATGCGGGTGGTCAATTTCACCCATGGGGAGCTTTATGCGTTCGGCGCGTACTGCATGTACGCGCTGGTCATGCGCCTGGGCTTCAATTTCTTCCTCTCCTTGCTGCTGGCGATGGCGCTCGGCGCGCTGCTGGGTGCGTTGATCGAGCTCGTCTTGCTGAGCCGGCTGCGGCGAGCCGATATCGACACGACAATGCTCGTGATGATCGGCGCCTGGATCATCATGCAGAACACCGAGCAGTCGATCTGGAGCGGCGTTGCGCTGTCCATCAGGAGTCCGTTCCCCGTCAACCCGCTCGTGCTCGGGCCTGCCTCGGTCTCCTGGATGCGCGTCTACGTTTTCGTTGTCGCCCTTCTGCTGATCGCGGGCACTTACCTCCTTATCAACCGCACCAAGCTCGGCAAGGCGATGCGCGCCACCTTTCAGGATTCCGATACGGCGGCGCTGATGGGCGTTCGGATCGGTCGCATCAACACTGCGACATTCGCCATTGGCTCGTCGCTGGCGGCTGCTGCCGGTGCCTTGCTTGGCCCGGTGTTCGTCGTCCAGCCCGCAATGGGCGACCTGGCGGCGGCGAAGGCCTTTGCCGTCGTCATCCTCGGCGGTCTGGGCAGCGTGCCCGGCGCGACCGTCGGTGGATTCATTCTCGCCTTCGCCGAAGAACTGGGGGCCGGCTACATCTCGTCTGGCTATCGTGACGCCATGGGCTTTGTGCTGATCATCTTGATCCTGTTGATTCGCCCGACGGGACTTTTCGCGCGTAAGGAGCGGATCGGGTGACGCGTTTCATTCCCTGGCTTCTCGTCGCTGCGTTCGCCACCGTGCCGCTCTGGATGACGGACTAC